>NZ_PSRR01000116.1 GCF_004296405.1 Bradyrhizobium sp. Leo170 | reverse complement strand
CCCCCGCGAGCGGGAGAGGGAGCGCAGCTCCATTGTGGCTGCTACTTCTACGGCACGCCGCCGATCTTCTCCGACACGATCTTCGCGGCGGCGCGCAACTCGGTGGCGATGGTGGCGGCTTCGCCGGCGGAGATGCGGCCCTCCCGCACCAGCGGCACGGTCAGCGCAGCGACCGCGCGGCCTGACGCTTCGACGATCGGGCAGCTATAGGCGAGGATACGCGTATAGCCGTCGTCGTTGGAGAAGTTGCCGCCCTCCTCCGAGATTCGATCCAGCGCCGCGAGCGCCTTCTTGCCGCTGATGCGATCATTGGCGGCGATGACCTCCGCGAGCTCCTGGCGCCGGCCCTCGAGCTGGAACGCCGCCAGCACCTTAGCCGACGCATATTGCTGGGTCAGCGGAAACACGGCGCCGACCTTGACCGACCAGCCCATCAGCCATTCCGGCTCGATCCGCGCGATCACCATGAACTGCTCGCCGTGCAGCACGGTGAGATGGCAGGACAACCGCACGCGGCCGGCGAGCTGCTCCATCACGGGTAGCGCGGCCTGCAGTAACCGCTCGGTCGGCGGGAATTGCGAGGCGATCCGGAACAGTTGCAGGGTCAGCGTGTATTCCCCCGTCGCCGGATCGCGCGTGACATAGCCGCGACGCTCCAGCGCCACCAGCATGCGGAAGATCTCGCCGACGGAACGGCCGACCCGCTCGGCCAACTGCTTCTGGCTGAGACCGCGCGCCTCAGCCGACAGCGCTTCCAGAAGATCCAGCCCCTTTTCAAGGGCGGGAGCGCCCGGTTGCACATTCTTTGCCTTCTTCATCCGTGAAGCCTTGGGACATGCCAGCACATCATCTCCCCGCCGCAGGCGGCAAGGGAACGAAGCCTGGATGTACCTGATCACCCGCGCGACGAAAAGTTATCTGCGCGGGTTGGCCCACGTGGACAACCTCCACGGCTGTGAATTGCCTCAACGATCCGCGGTGGACGCCAACTGGATGTGCTCGGGGATTCCGGCGACGAACGATCTATTTCGTCGGTGTCGGATAGACCAACGATTGATCGTCGATGTCCTGAGCGGGCAATTTCTCGACGCCAGCCATCGCATGCAGCTGCGCCAGCGGCGGCATGGCCATAGCGGTCAATTCAATCGAACGCGAATGCGGCCGCCACAGCAAGGTTCCAATAACAATCACGACGGCAATGGCGATAACTGAAATCATTGAGCGGATCATAGGGTATCTCCCTCTCCACTCAAATGAGTCTGCGCTATCAGCCTGGGGTTCGAGACCCGCGCCGATTGCGGATCATCGCTGCTAAACCCTGGCGCTCGGCAACGCGAAGGCTGTCGTCGCCGATTCCTGCACGAAATTGTCGAGAATCACCGCCGCTCCAACTGCGACGACGACGGCGAACAGGCAGGCCAGGACGAACGCGCGCATCGTGTTTCTCCTCTTCACGTCATTTTGTACCACAGTTCTGCAGCGGATGAGTCGCGCCGCGGGCAAAAGCGGCGTTCAGGCGGAAAGTGCGAACGCCTCGGCTTCGATGTCGATGAAGGTGCGCCCGAGCGCGCCAACCGATGCATAGAAATCGGCCGACTTTGCCCGTTCCAGGTCGTGGAAGAAGCGCCTGATCCAGGGCAAAAGATGCCGCTCGAAGAAGTCGCGGTCGGCGCCGTCGGGCGCGGCGATGCTGCCGCCAGCCAAACCCGCCATGATCTCGCAGAGGAATCCGGCGTGATCCTCCGGATCGGTCCACTCCGGTGTCTTTTCGATGCCGAGACCATCAAGCGTTTCCCGCACCCGGACGAGCGGCCGCCCATATAACGTCTCGGCGAGATAATGCGACGCATAGGGCAGCAGCGCGCCCTCCCCCAACCCAGCAAACAGCGCAAAGAACTCGCGCGACGCGCCCTCTTGATCGGTCCGCCGCGCCGCTTCGGCCAGCGCGATATGCACTATTCCGATCGGGCTGGCATCGCCGCGCAGGCCGGTGAGACGGGAAAGAAGCTCGGCGTCCGGGCTGCGGGTCAGTAGGGTCGCCAGTAGCGCATATTCCTGCGCCCGGGCGCGGTCGATCTCATCGACGACGCGCCCAGCAGCGCCCTTTGAAATTGAATCCGTCATGGTTCGATCCAAAAAAGACATCCCGCCTTGTCAATCGCTATCGCGGCAATGCGCTGCCATGACGCCGCTTTCGGGGAGAATCCTGCGCTTCCTCGACAGGCGCTTGCTCGCCCTGCGCGCCCATGTCCCGTATTTGATTCGACTGTGCGGCAGCGTCTGCCAGCGACGGCTCGTCGGTCGCCGGCGGCGGATCGAGAACGGGCTCGCCGGAATCAACCGTCCCAGGCCGAACCGGATTGGCCGGCGACGTCATGTCCGTGAGCGCATCCGGAATCTGCTCCAGCCGCCGCGAGACCTGCGCGAGAACATCGGCGGCGTTTTTCGTTGGATCGAGCGGGCCGAACCCCGGAATTGCGCTCGGATCGTTGAAGTCCCACTGGTTCTCCGCGATGCCGATGAAGTCGCGAATGGCGGGATCGCTGGTCCAGGCCCGGCGCAACGCCGCGCGGGCCAATTCGGCCGGAACGCCGGCGCGCAGGAACGCGGTAATATCGGTATTGGCGGCGATCGATTCGATTGACGGCAGGCTGGCGAGGTCCAACGGCTCATCGCTCGCCGCGTCGGCCGCAGGCAACGCGGCCGCTTCTTCACTGTCGGTCGGAGAAGCCTCCGCATCCTGGCGCTCTTTCGCGGCCTGCTTCAACCGCGCCCAGCGAAGGAAAACATTGTGCTCTTCAGCCACGGTCGGTTCTCTCTCATATCCTACGTTGGCGGCCCCTGCCGATCGCGCTGCCGCTTGATGAAGGGGCGCTCGACATGATGCGCGGCAACAAATTGCTCAACGATTTGAACGATACTGGCGGGCATCGGCACCGCGTCGACCAGATTGCTGCCGGCGTCGGTGAACGCCTCGCCTTCGGCCGGATCAGCGGTGACCGCGAGCAGTTCGTAAGGCGGCTCGGAGCCGGTCGGGCGCAGGTTGACCCATAGTGCGGGCGAGCCCGATGCGAGATTGTCGCGATAATTGGCGGTCTCGGTGCGGTGCAGTTCGATCACCGCCTCGCCAGCATAGAATAACGTCACCTCTCCTTGCCTATCGAGCGGCGTCCATGGGTCGGCCGACGGGTTTCCGGCCAAAACCGAAATCGGCCGCCACAGGAAGTCGGCCCAGGCACTCCTGCCCTTGCGCCGCTCGACCACAACTCCCACGGAAATGCGCTCCAGCGCCGTCGATATCAATTGACTGCCTCCGCATTCGCAATCGGCAAGCCGGTGATGAGGTTTTGCGGCTTCAACCGCAACACCCCGTCGGTGGTCATGGCGAGCAGCAGATGGACCGGCTCGCCCCTGACCTTTTCGATCATACAGGTGGGATCGCGGAACGTCAGCCGGAACAGCCCGATCAACTGGGCGCGCGAGCCGTCATCGAGATCATCGCCATGCCAGATCGCGTCGCCGATGCGCGTGGCATCGGAGCTCAGCCCGACATACCAGTTCCATGACGCCTCGCGCAGTTCCGCCACCGGCTCGACTTCGACCTCGATCGCCAGCAGGTGCAGAAGCCATCGGCCAATGACATCGCTAAGCGCGGCCAGACCGCGCCCGCCGGCGGCCAGATCGAGCGCCATGTCGAACCGGTCGCTGCGCTCCCAATAGCCGCCCGCCGTGGACTCGTTCAGCACGTCGACCTCGGTGGCGTCAGGCAACCCGAGCAGCGCCATCAGCGGCGACGCCGAATGCCGGCCGGTTGCGGAGCCCCGTTCCTCGTCGACGGCGAGGACCGAGGCCCCTTCGATCATGAGCTTCTGCGAGCGGAAAAACATCTCGGCGGCGCGCAGCACGAAAGCATCGCGGCAATCATCCAGCGCGTTGCGCAGGATGACCTGCACCAACTGACCGACGAGGACCTCGGGAAAGGCAATGTTGCGCCTGACGATCGCAAGATAAGCGGCCTCGAGGCTCCCGTGCTTCACCAGGTGATCGCGCCAGGCGATCATCGTCCGCCAGTTCTCGCGCGCGTCCCCATCGGCGATCGCCTCGATCTGCCTGGCCGCGACCGGCCGCCGCGGGTGACGCAGCAGCGCGCGATGCAGCTCCTGCTCCGCCGCGCAGGCTTCCGGTGGGGGCATCAGCTCGGGCCGCGCCAGATAGACCTTCAGGAAGTCGTCGGTAACCAGCAGCCGGCCGTTCTCGTCGCGGTCGAGCAGATGATGGCCGCAAGCGAGCCAGAAATCACGCGGCGCGCTCATCGGGTGCTCCCTGCAAGTCCGCCATACCGGCATCGTATTTTGCCGCAGAGCCAGTATATACTTTCCACAAATTCCCGGCCAGTTTTGCCGGGCGTACCGCACAGCCACAAGAGTTCGTGACCGCAATGGCTGATTCTGCAAGACGCGTTCTGGTCTGCTCGTGCGAGGGTACGATGCCACTCGACGGCGATGCTATGCGTCGCGGCTGCCATCATGAAATGACGACGGCAACGCAGCTCTGCCGCGTCGAACTCGATCGCTTCCGAGCCATCGCCGCTGAAGACGGCCCGCTCACGGTCGCCTGCACCCAGGAAGCGGCACTGTTTTCCGATGTGGCTGAGGAAAGCGGCCGCACGCAATCCATACAATTCGCCAATATCCGCGAGACCGCCGGCTGGTCCAATGACACCGCGCGCGCGGGACCGAAAATGGCGGCGCTGCTTGCGGCGGCGGCCGAGACTGCACCGCCGGCGCCATCGGTTGAGCTCGAAAGCGGCGGCGTCATCCTGATCTGCGGCCGCGATGAGACCGCGATCGAAGCCGGCAATCTGCTCAAGGACCATCTCGACGTCACTGTTCTGATCGAACCGCCCGCCGCCGTCGCGCCGCCGCGCAATGACGAATTCCCGGTGGCGAAGGGAAAGGTGACCGCGGCACGCGGCCATCTCGGCGCGTTCGAGGTCACGGTCGACGATTTCGCGGAAGCTGCGCCCTCCTCGCGCAGCACGCTGCTGTTCGGCCCTTCCCGCAACAATGCGCGATCGAACTGCGACATCATCCTCGACCTGACCGGCGGCGCGCCATTGTTCCCGGCTGCGGATTTGCGCGACGGCTATCTCCGCGCCGATCCCGCTTCCCCCGCGGCGATGCTGCAGGCCGTGCTCAAGGCACGCGATCTCGTCGGCACTTTCGAGAAGCCGCGCTATGTCACGTTCGACGCCAAGCTGTGTGCGCATTCGCGCTCGGGACGCATCGGCTGCACCCGCTGCCTCGATCTCTGCCCTGCAGGCGCAATCACGCCGGCCGGCGATCATGTCGCGATTGATCCGAACATCTGCGCGGGTTGCGGCCAATGCGCGGCGGCCTGCCCGACCGGCGCCGCGTCCTACGCGCTGCCGCCGGAAGACGCACTGATGCGCAAATTGCGCGCGCTGCTGATCACCTACCGCGAAGCCGGCGGCGAACAACCGATCGTGCTGGTGCATGACGATGCGCATGGCGCACCGGTGATCGATGCGCTGGCGCGGTTCGGCGATGGACTGCCGGCCAACGTGCTGCCATTCGCGGTCAACGAGGTCACGCAGATCGGGCTCGAGAGCATCGCCGCCGCCTTCGCCTATGGCGCGTCCGCGATGCGCTTCCTGCTGCGGACAAAACCGCGCCATGACGTTGCGGGCCTGACGCGGACGATGGCAACCGCCGATCCGATCCTGGCCGGGCTCGGCTTCGGCACGGACCGAATCGCCACCGTCGAGACCGACGATCCGGACACGCTGCTCGAGACATTGCGCGCAATCCCGTCATTACCATCGGCGCCGCGCCCGGCGAGTTTCCGGGCCACGGGAAAGAAACGCGACGTGCTGCGTTTTGCGCTCGGCGAATTGCATCGCTCAGCGCCGGCGCCTGTCGATATCATCGCGCTGCCCGTGGGCGCACCGTTCGGCGCCGTCGAAGTCGATGCGTCCGGCTGCACCCTGTGCCTGTCCTGCGTCTCGGCCTGCCCGACCAGCGCGTTGCGCGACGATCCCGAACGGCCGGTGCTGCGTTTCGTGGAGGATGCCTGCGTCCAGTGCGGCCTGTGCAAGTCGACCTGTCCGGAGCACGTGATCACGCTAGTGCCGCGGCTGGATTTCGGCGCCGCACGAGCCCCTGCCCGCATCCTCAAGGAGGAAGAGCCGTTCTCGTGCATCCGCTGCGGCAAGCCGTTCGGCGTCAAGAGCACGATCGAGCGCGTGGTCGCCAAGCTCGAAGGCAAGCACTGGATGTATAAGGATTCGCCGCGCAAGCTCGACGTCATCAAGATGTGCGACGATTGCCGCGTCAACTTCGTCGCCGAACAGGGCTTTGAATCCTACGGCGTGGCGAGCCCGACCGTCCGCACCACCGACGACTATCTGCGCGAGCGCGACGCGCAACCGCCTCGCGGCGGCAATCGCGACCGAAAATGAGCAGCTATTCCGCCGGCGTCGCCGTGGGTTCGGCGCGCCCCTCGCCCGCCAGCTTTTTGGCGAGCCACTGGTCGTGATGTTCCTTGGCCCAATTGAGGTCGACCTCGCCGGTGCCCATCGCCTCGAACGCGCCCTCCATCCCGACCGTGCCGATATAGATGTGGCCGAGGATCAGGGCGATGAACAGGATGGCCGTCACGGCGTGCACCACCTGCGCGAGCTGCATGCCGAGGATATCGGTCCCATAAAACGGAAACAGCAGCAGGAATCCCGAGGCTGACACGGCAATGCCCGCCGCAATCGACAGCCAGAACACCATTTTCTCGCCGAAATTGAAGCGCCCCGACGGCGCGTGTCTGTTCTTGATGAAGCCGCCGCCCTGCTTGAGCCAGTCGATATCCACCTTCTCCAGGAGATTGTCCCTAAGGAAGATCACCAAGATCAGGACGAGGCCTGCCACGAACGCGAAGCTCGTGAAGTTGTGTACGTATTTGGCGGCCTGCGAGATGGCGGCGAACGTGTCCGGCCCGACGAGCGGCAGCAGCACGGCCTTGCCGAAGGTGATGTTCAGCCCGGTCAGTCCGAGGATCACGAAGGACGCTGCCGTCAGCCAGTGCGCGAAGCGCTCGAACGCCTTGAAGCGAACCACTTTCTGGCCCGAGCGCCCGGCTGAGATCGGGAGCCGCCCGAGGATCAGATAGGCGATCGCCAGCAACGCCACCGTGCCGAGGATCACAATCGCACCGCCCCAGCGCAGCAGAACCTGGTGGAAATAGTCCCAGGTCCGTCCCGCCGGCTGGATCAGCACGCCGGCCTTGGTGTCGGGAATGTCGATGCGGCCGGTGATGCGCGGCACCTGCTGCAGCAATTCGCGTTGGCTGGTGACGCTCGCGGTCGGGTTGGGCGCGCCGTCAGGACCGAACTTCTGCGCGAGCGCAGGCGCCGCCACGGCGACCGCAAGCAGCGCCAGGACCAAGGTCGCCAGACGAAAGCGTGCGAGAAACGTCATGACCGTTACCCTGTTCTCATCCCGCGTTCATCGCAGGCCGTATGAGCCTATCCGCTCAGACCCCGACGTCGTTGTGATAGGCCGTCGTCCAGCCCCAGGCGCCGGAACCATAGCCCCGCTTGCGCACCCGCTCGCCGTAAATCTGCGCGATGATGTCGCCATCGCCGGCGAGCAGCGACTTGGTCGAGCACATCTCCGCGCACAGCGGCAATTTGCCCTCGCCGAACCGGTTCGAGCCGTATTTGGCGAATTCCGCCGCGCTGCCCGGCGCCTCCGGTCCGCCGCCGCCGGCGCAATAGGTGCATTTGTCCATCTTGCCGCGGGTGCCGAAATTGCCGACCTGCGGATATTGCGGCGCACCGAACGGGCAGGCGTAGAAGCAATAGCCGCAACCGATGCACTGGTCCTTGTTGTGCAGGACGACGCCGTCCTCGGTCGGGAAGATGCAGTTCACTGGACAGACCGCCGCGCAGGGCGCGTCCGTGCAGTGCATGCAGGCCATCGACACCGAACGCTCGCCGGGCTTGCCGTCATTGATGGTGACGACGCGGCGGCGGTTGATGCCCCAGGGCACCTCGTTCTCGTTCTTGCACGCGGTGACGCAGGCGTTGCAGTCGATGCAGCGGTCCGCGTCGCAAAGGAATTTCATGCGTGCCATCGTCTGTTCCTCTCACGCGGCCCGGATCTGGCAAAGCGTCGCCTTCGGCTCCTGCATGCCGGTCGCAGGGTCGTAGCCATAGGTCGTCAGCGTGTTCACGCTTTCGCCGAGCACGATCGGATCGGCGCCTTTCGGATATTTGCTGCGGAGATCGGCGCCCTCGAACCAGCCGGCGAAATGATAGGGCATCCAGGCGACGCCCTTGCCGACGCGCTCGGTGACCATCGCCTTGACACGGGTCCGCGAATTACTCTCGGCGCCGGTCACCCACACCCAGCCGCCGTCCTTGATGCCGCGCTCGGCGGCGTCGGCCGGGTTGATCTCGACGTACATGAACTGCTTCAGCTCGGCGAGCCACTTGTTGGAGCGCGTCTCCTCGCCGCCGCCTTCATATTCCACCAGCCGGCCTGAGCTCAGGATCAGCGGGAACTGCTTTGAGATGCCGCGGTCGACGGCGGCCTTCTGCACCGAGAAGCCGATATTGGGCATGCGGAACTGCTTGGCGTCGGGCAAGGTCGGATAGTCGGCAACCAGATCCGGACGCGGCGTGTAGATCGGCTCCCGATAGACTGGTATCGGATCGGGCAGGTTCCAGGCGATCATGCGCGCCTTGCCGTTGCCGTACGGTGAGCAGCCGTGCTCGATCGCGACCCGCTGGATGCCGCCGGACAGATCGAGCGACCAGGACACCGTATCGGGGTTGGCCGAATTGACGCGCCGGATGATCTCCATTTCCTGCGGCGTCAGCTCGTTGTCCCAGCCGAGCTTTTTCAGCACGCCCAGGGTGAATTCGGGATAGCCGTCCTTGATGTCGGAGCCAACCGAATAGGAGCCCTCGGCGAGGAGATTGTCATGATCCTCCCGCTCCACCTCCTGCCCATTTTCCATCACCTTGCGTTTTACGACGCGCTCGACGCCGAACCGCGCGCGGAAGCTGCCGCCGCCGTCCTTCACCGAAAGATTGTTGTTGTAGAGGATCGGCGAGCCCGGATGCCTGAACTCTGGCGTGCCCCAGCACGGCCATGGCAGGCCGTAATAGTCGCCGCCGACTTCCGGATCGTCCTTCGGCGCCCGCAGCGTCACCAGGTCGAACTTGGCCTGATTCTTCATATGCGCCTTGAGCCGCTCCGGCGATTGCCCGCAATAGCCGGTCGACCAGCCGCCGCGGTTGATCTCGCGCAGGATGTCTTCCGCCGACACCGAGCCGTTCTCGACCTTGATGTTCTTGAACATCAGGTCGGCAAAGCCGAGCTTGCCGGCAAGCATATACATCGTGTCGTAGTCGTTCTTGGATTCGAAGATCGGCTCGACGATCTTCTCGCCCCATTGCAGCGAGCGGTTGGAGGCGGTGCGGGAGCCGTCCATCTCGAAGCTCGTGCAGGCCGGCAGCAGATAAGTGCCGTTCTTGCGTTCGGAGACCACCGACCACGCAGTCGGATAGGGATCGCACACCACCAGGAGCTCGAGCTTCTCGATGCCGCGCACCGCTTCCGGCATCCGGGTGATGGTGTTGACGCCATGCCCCATGACGAACATGGCCTGCACCGGATTGGGCTGGCTGATCTGGTCCTTTGGCAGCAAGGTCGCGTCGAACCAGCGCGTGCTCGGAATGCCCGGTGTTTCCATCAATTGCTTGCTCGGGAAGCGCGACTTCATCCAGTCGTAATCGACTTCCCACACCCGGCACCAATGCCGCCAGGCTCCCTCGGCAAGGCCGTAATAGAGCGGCAGCGTCGTCACATCGAGGCCGAGATCGGTCGCGCCCTGCACGTTGGTGTGGCCGCGGAAGATGTTGGCGCCGGCGCCGGGCATGCCGACATTGCCGGTGGCAAGCAGCAACAGGCAACTGGCGCGGACATTGGCGGTGCCGGTGGCGAACTGGGTCTGCCCCATCGCCCAGATCAGCGTCGCCGGCTTCTGCTTGGCGAACAGTTCGGCGATATGCTTGACCTGCGCCTCGGGCAGGCCGGTGACCCGCTCGACCTCCTTCGGATTCCACTTCGCCGCCGCCTTGCGGATTTCATCGTCGCCGTAGACGCGCTGGCTGATGAATTCCTTGTCCTCCCAGCCGTTCTCGAAAATGTGCCACAGCATGCCGTAGATGGTGGCGATGTGGGTGCCCGGGCGCACCCGGACATATTCGGTCGCATGCGCCGCGGTCCGCGTCATCCTTGGATCGACCACGATCATGTTGGCGCGGTTGAGCTCCTTGCCCTCGAGGATGTGCTGCAACGAGACCGGATGCGCCTCGGCCGGATTGCCACCCATCAACAGGATGGTCCGGGCGTTGCGGATGTCGTTGTAGCTGTTGGTCATCGCGCCGTAGCCCCAGGTATTGGCTACGCCGGTGACGGTCGTCGAATGGCAGATGCGGGCCTGGTGGTCGGAATTGTTGGTGCCCCAGAACGCCGCCAGCTTGCGGTTGAGATAGGCGGCCTCGTTGGTGAACTTGGCCGAGCCGAGCCAATAGACTGAATCGGGGCCCGCCTTCTGGCGGATCTCCATGAGCTTGTCGCCGATCTCGTTGATCGCGGTCTCCCAGGAGACGCGCGTCCACTGGCCGTTGACGAGCTTCACGGGATAACGCAGGCGGCGCTCGCTCAGGACGTCATCGCGCACCGCGGCACCCTTGCAGCAATGCGAGCCACGATTGATCGGGCTGTCATAGTCCGGCTCCTGCCCGATCCAGACGCCACTGGCGACCTTGGCGATGACAGAGCAGCCGACCGAACAGTGGGTGCAGATATTCTTGCGAGTCTCAACGGGCGCGCCCGCAGGCGGCGGCGGGCCGGCCTCCACCTTGCGCACGCCGTTCAGCGCGAGCTCGCCGAGCGCCGCGAGCGTACCGGCAGCGATGCCCGAACGCTGCAGAAAAGTGCGGCGATCCAATCCGCCGCCTGGCCTGTCCGCTTGCGCGAGAACAGGCCTTGCACTTCCTCGACGACGATCCGACTTCCTGATCAGCACGAACGCCTCCTCTAGCGGGCGCCGGGGTAGCTGTTGACGCGGTAGAAGTCTCGAACCTCAGCGGAATCAGCCTGATAGCGCGCCCTGCGCTTGTCCTTCATATCGACCGATTGCGTGGCTGCCGGCAGTGACAACAGCGCGCCGACGGCGGCCGCGCCGCTACCCGCGATGGTCAGGCGAAGCAAATCACGCCGAGGAATTTTTCGCTCAGGGTTTTCCTTCTCAGGATATTCCTTCATCGCGGCGCGCTCCCAAAACCAGGTTCGCTATTCGCTACGCTACTCCGCGCGATGCCGGACTTCAATTGCGAACCGATCACCTCGCAGTGCAGCAAGCGTTACCATCCGCGCACCGCGACAGCCGGTCGCATCCAGTCGGAAAAAACCTGGACGTGCCGTTCTCTGTAGCTATCCGTTGAAAGCGAATCTCTTGAGGTGCCTAACCCCATGCAATAGGTAAATTGAGCAACCCGCGAAACGCCCAGCCGCCGATCCGCACAGGCTCGTTCTCGACGATGCGGAGGTTCTTCAGCCTGGCAAAGATAGCCGGAAGCGCAACATCGGCGACCATGGCGCGCGAGGCCCAGGCGCCGGCGCAAAAATGCGGGCCGGCGCCGAACGCGATGCTTTTGCTGGTGTCGCGGCCAAGGTCGAACTCATCAGCGCGTTCGAAATGTTTTTCGTCGCGGTTGGCCGAGCCGAACATCAGGAACATCCGATCCTCGGGCTCAAAGGCAACGTCACGGATTTTCCACGGCTTGGCGATGCGGCGCGGCGACATGCCGATCGGCGAGATCCAGCGGGCATATTCCTCGAATGCCTGCATCCAGGGAATCTTGCCATCCATGACCGATCTCAGTTGATCGGGATGCGTCAGCAGCGCCCACGCGGTACCGGCGATCGCGTCGCGCGGTTCGTTTTGACCACCGCTGATCGAAAGCTTGATGTTGGCGCGCACGCTCTCCATCGGCATGCCGGATGCGAGCATCACGCCGAGCAGGCTTTGATCGGGCTTCTTGCTGAGCACCGGCAGCATGTCGTCGATGGCCGCATCGATGCCCGAAGTCGCAGCGTGACAGCGCGCCTCCACGGCGGGGTCTCCAATATAATTGGCGATGCCGTCAATCATCCCCTGCGACCACGCGTTCATGTCCTGAAAGCGCATGTTGGTCAGCCCGGTGATCGATTTCAAACACTCCGCCGAGAACGGCAGCGCGAAGTCGCGCACGAAATCGCATGCACCCGCGGGCTCGAGCTCGGCGATGATGCGGTCGGCATGGGCCTGGAATTGCGCCGTCCAGTGAGATTTGACGGTCTTCGGAGACACGGCAGGAAAGATTGCCTTCCGCTCTTCGAGGTGAGCGTCGCCATCCTTGCGCATCATGTTGTGGCCCATCAGCCTGTTCATCAGGCCTGCGGGCTGGTGCGATGAGAAGACGTCGATCTGCTTTTCCGAGATGAAGATGTCCTCGCGACTGCAGAGCAGCGTGCTGCCGAGCTGCGGCACTAATGCGATCGGGGCATCCCGACGCAAATTCGCAAGCATCGGATAGGGATCGCTCCAGAATGCCGCGACGTCGATATCGATACGAGGCGCAGTGCTCACGGTTTGGCCCTCCGGGTATTCCTCAAAGGGTACCCGAGGAGTCGGAGGGACGTCTGTCCCGCTGGTTGGGGACAGGAACTCCCGGCTAATGCGCGGAGCGGGGCAGCGCCATCAGGCGCAATGCAATGCTGAACAGTTCGTTTTGCGAGGAGATGCCGAGCTTCTCGTAGGCTCGCTTGCGATAGGTGAAGGTCGAGTGCAGGCTGATCCCGAGATCCGCCGCGATCGCCTCGGATCCATAGCCCGACAGGATCCGCAAGCAGACGTCCTTTTCCCGGCCGGTCAGCTTGAGGAACGGCTCGCGGGTCGAAAACAGCGTCTGCAGTTTTGTCGGAGCCTCTGCGACAACCTCCTCCTGGCAGTGACGCGCCACGATCGCGGTGATGGCTGGCGCCATGTTGCAGAGACGTGCGGCTTCGTTGCGCGTAAACCGGCCTTGCTCCGTGGTCCGGTAGAAGTTCACGTAGAAGCAGGCGCTGTCGACCCAGATCGCGGCAGCGATCTTGTCCACGATCTCCGCATCCTCAAAAAACATCTTCCGATAGCTGTCGCTATACATGCGGCGGGAAAAGCTCGGCAGGACGATCGGGCGAGGTGCCGCTCGTTGGTGCAGGATCGTCTCCCGGTTCGGATCGGCCAGATGAAAGTGTTCGGAATACGCGGCGCCGAGGTCCGGCCCGATGTCGATGTTCCCGATTCCCAGCGCGCAGCGCGCCGTCCGCTCCGTCTCGAAGGCAAACACCATGCAATGGCCGACACCGGCCACGGCTCGAACCGTATCCATCAGAACCTGCGAGAACGAAGGTCGACCGATGGCAAGCACCATCGGCGCAAGGACGCCTGACGAATCTCCCGGTTCCATCGCTCCTGTCCCCATCGCTCCCTCCGAATTTTTCTTCAAGCCTATCAGCTACATCCGCAGGTTTGAAGCGGTCTCGTGCGGCATCCCGCACCCCTTTTGAGCCGACATGTGTCACCAATCAGGGGGACAGACGCACACCGCGAGACAGGCGATAATTGCGAAGCGCTGGTGTGGCCGATGTCCTTGGCGTATCTGCGCGCCTTAAAAAAAGAATTCTTGCGGGAGGGACTACAATGAGGCTGGGCCTTGCCGGGCTTTGGATCTTCGTGACCGCGGTTCTCTGCGCCTCGGACGCGAATGCGGACATCAAGGTTGGGATCGTTGTCTCCGCGTCCGGACCGGGCTCGGCGCTCGGACAACCACAGATGCGAACGGTTGCGGCACTGCCGAAGGAGATCGGCGGCGAAAAAGTCGTCTACATCCCGCTCGACGATGAATCGGATACCACCAAGGGCGTCCAGAACGCCCGGCGCCTGGTGATCCAGGACGGCGTCGACATCCTGATCGGATCGTCGCTGACACCCGTGACGATGCCGATGCTCGATATCGCCATGGAATCGAAAACCCCGATCATCTCGCTGGCGGCTGCTACGGCCATCGTCCAGCCGATGGACGACCGCCGCAAATGGGCGTTCAAGGTCGTGCCGAACGATGACCTGATGGCGGCGGCCATTCTCAAACATATCGCGAAGTCGGGCATCAAGACGCTGGGCTATATCGGGGTTTCGGATGGATATGGCGAAGGCTATTACAAGGAGGTCAGCCGGCTCGCTCCGACGCTTGGCCTGACGGTGACGACGCATGAAGTTTATGCGCGCGCCGACACCAGCGTCACGGGCCAGGCTTTGAAGGTGATGGCGACCAATCCGGAGGCGGTGTTCGTCGCATCCGCGGGCACGCCGGCCGTATTGCCCCAACAAGCCCTCCGCGAACGGGGCTATGCCGGCAAGATTTTCCAGACCCACGGCGTCGCGACGGAAGAGTTCATCAAGCTCGGCGGCGCCAATGTCGAAGGCGCCGTGTTTACCGGGGAAGCGTTCACCATCGCGGAGGACCTGCCGGCGAACGATCCGTTCCGGCTGGCGCGAGAAGAGCTTGTCTCTGCCTATGAGAGGGCGAATGGCCAGAAACCGAACATCTTCGCCGCGCATTTGTGGGATGCCGTCGCGCTGTTCAAGAGGGCGGCGGCAAGCGCCTTGAAGACCGCCAAGCCGGGTACGCCGGAATTCCGGGCGGCGCTGCGCGACGAGCTTGAGCGTGGCAAGGACGTCTATTTGAACAACGGGCTGTCCACCATGAGTCCGACCGACCACAATGGCTACGACGAGCGTTCCGCCTTTCTCATCAAAGTGGATGGTGGAAAATTCCGGCTGGTGCGATAGGGCAAGCAAGAGGGAGGACTTGAATGAGCACACTCGGCTCCTCTTCCACGACCAGCACCGTTCCGCATCTGGACGTTGATCCCTTTGCGATCGAGTTCTTCGCTGATCCTTTCCCGACCCATGAGGTCCTGCGGGAGGCGGGGCCGCTCATCTATCTCGATAGGTGGAACGTCTATGGCGTTGCACGCTACGCCGAAGTCCATGCGATGCTGAACGATCCTGCGACCTTCTGCTCCAGCCGCGGCGTCGGCCTGAGGGATTTCAAGAAGGAGAAGCCATGGCGGCCGCCGAGCCTGATTCTCGAAGCCGATCCGCCCGCCCATACCCGGATGCGCGCCGTGCTCAGCCGCGTGCTGTCCCCTAGCGTCATGAAGCAAGTGCGCGACGGCTTCACTGCTGCCGCCGAAGCGAGGGTCGACGCGCTATTGGACAAGCGCAGTTTCGATGCGATCGAGGATCTTGCGGAAGCCTATCCGCTCTCGGTCTTCCCGGATGCGCTCGGACTGAAGGCCGAGGGCCGCGAGCATCTGCTCCCCTATGCCAGCCTGGTGTTCAACGCGTTCGGTCCGCCGAACCAGTTGCGGCAGGAGGCGATCGAACGTTCGGCGCCGCACCAGGCCTACATCGCCGAGCAATGCCAGCGCGAAAACCTCGCACCCAGCGGCTTTGGCGCCTGCATCCACGCGCGCGTCGACGAAGGCGAGATCACCGCCGCCGAGGCGCCGCTCCTGGTGCGCTCGCTGCTGTCGGCCGGCCTCGATACGACCGTCAACGGCCTCGGTGCGGCGATCTATTGCTTGGCCCGCTTTCCGGATCAATGGCAATTGCTGCGCGATAATCCGACACTGGCGCGCAACGCCTTCGAGGAAGCGGTGCGCTTCGAAAGCCCGGTCCAGACCTTCTTCCGCACGACCACGAGAGAGGTCGAACTCGGCGGCGCGCCGGTCGGCGAGGGCGAGAAGGTCCTGATGTTCCTCGGCGCGGCCAACCGCGATCCGAGGCGTTGGGACCAGCCTGACAGCTACGACATCAACCGACGCACCAGCGGCCATGTCGGCTTCGGCTCGGGCATTCACATGTGCGTCGGCCAGCTCGTGGCCCGCCTCGAAGGCGAGGTGATGCTGTCGGCCTTGGCTCGCCGCGTCGCCAAAATCGAGATCATGGGGGAGCCGAAGCGCCGCTTCAACAACACGCTGCGCGGGCTTGACAGCCTGCCCGTTACCATCACTCCGGCCTGACGAGAGGCGCGATGACTGCGATTACCTTCATTCATCCCAACGGCCGAAGCGATCGGGTCGAGATCAGCGACGGCGAGAGCGCCATGCAGGCCGCAACCCGTCACGGATTGGATGGCATCCTGGCCGAATGCGGCGGCAATGCCATGTGCGCCACCTGCCATGTCTATGTCGACGATGGCTGGCTTGCGCGCCTCCCCGCGATGGGCGACGAGGAAGACGCCCTGCTCGACGGCACAGCCTGCGACCGCCTGCCGAGCAGCCGTCTGTCCTGCCAGATCAGGATGACGCTCGAACTCGACGGGCTGGTGCTGCGCCTGCCGGAACGGCAGGTCTGAGCAACGATCGGCTGCGCGAAGAGATCGCTGCGCGAAGACATGACCGGGGAGAGGATGATGAAGCGGTTGGGCTGGACCCTTGTGCTACTCGGAAACCTGACGGCGAGCGCAGCGAGCGCCGAGATCTCCGACAGCATCGTGCGCATCGGCGTGCTCAATGACATCTCCGGCATCTTCCAGGACACCAATGGCATGGGCTCGGTGGAAGCTGCGCGGATGGCGGCGGAGGATTTCGCCGGCGGGGGCAAGAACATCAAGGTCGAGATCGTCTATGCCGATCATCAGAACAAGGCGGATGTCGGGTCCGCGATCGCGCGCAAATGGCTCGACGTCGACGGGGTCGACGCGATCGTCGACGTCCCGAATTCGGCCGTCGGCCTCACCATCAATTCGCTGCTTCGCGGCACGCGAATGACCTTCCTGGCGTCCTCGACGGCAAGCTCTGACCTGACCGGCAAGGCCTGCTCGCCCAACACCATTCAGTGGGTCAACGACGCCTGGGCCACCGGCAACACCACGGCGGCGGCCATGATGCAGCGCGGCGGCAAAGACTGGTACTTCGTCACGGTGAACTATGCGCTAGGGCAAGGCATCGAGGCGGAAGCGACCAGCTACATCGAAAAGCACGGCGGCAAGGTGCTGGGATCGAGCAAGCATCCGCTCGGCACCTCGGACTTCGCGTCGTTCCTGCTGCAGGCCCAGAACTCCAAGGCCAAGGTTATCGGGCTCGCCAATGCCGGCGGCGACACCATCAACGCGGTCAAGCAGGCTGCCGAGTTTGGCATCCAGGAAGGCGGCCAGACACTGGTCGCGTTCCTGCTGTTCATCAATGACGTGCACGGCATGGGACTGAAGGTCGCGCAGGGACTTCAGCTCCTGGAAGCCTTCTACTGGGACATGGACGACGATACCCGCGCCTTCGCCAAGCGATTCGCCGCGCGACCGGGCATGAACGGCAAGATGCCCAGCGGCAACCAGGCCGGCGTCTACGCCTCAACTCTGGCCTATCTCAACGCGGTCGCCGCAACGGCAAGCGACGATGCCAAACAGGTCGTGCCCCAAATGAAGAAGCTCAGAGGCAAAGACAAGCTTTTCGGCGACGTCGCCATCCGCCAGGACGGCCGGGTCATTCACCCGCTCTATCTGTTCGAGATCAAGAAGCCCGAGCAGTCCAAATACCCCTACGACTACTACAAACTGATCGCGACCATCCCGGCCGAAGAGGCATTCCGGCCGATGGCGGACGGCGGCTGTTCGCTGGTGAAGTAGGAGAGGTCCTGAAACCGGCGGAACGGATGCAGTACGTCAAGAACTGCCCGTCTTTATCGGGTTTCCTGCGTCCGAAAGAATGGCGATCCCGGGAAGACTCGAACTTCCGACCTACGGTTTAGGAAACCGCCGCTCTATCCGGCTGAGCTACGGGACCGCGAACCCCTCTCTCGGAGCTTCGGCACCTCATAGCAGACTGAAAGTCCGATCGCCAGACTCCGCGGCGGTCGGCGCCGCTCGCGGCTGATCGCGTGAGAGAGGGTTCCGGCGCGCTGCCCGCACCTGATCGAACGACCGCTTCCGCGAATACGCGCGCGCCAGATGTGAACAACAAGTTAACCGGCTGACCTGCTTTGCTTGAGCCAGATCAAGGTCATCTGGCTCGAATCGCGCAAGAATCCGGAGCGGCCGCTTTCGGCCGTCCCCACCTCACTCCTTCCACATCCGGAGCACTCTGTGAATAGCGCCGGCAGCTTTGCCACCCGTCTCGCCTTCCATCGCATCGACCATCACACCACTGCCTTGTTGCGCGAGGCGCGCAGCCTCGTCATCGATGCGCTGCCCGGGATCCTTGACCGCTTCTACGATCACGTCAGCCGCTTCGCGCAGACCGCGCGCTTCTTCCGCAGCCGCGAGCACATGATGCATGCCAAGCAGATGCAGATAAAGCACTGGTCCATCATTCTGGAGGGACGCTTTGACGCCGACTATGAAGCATCCGTGACGCGGATCGGCGAGATTCACAACAAGCTCGGGCTCGAGCCGAGCTGGTATATCGGCGGCTACAATGCGCTGTTGTCGGATCTCGTGAGCGAGGTCGCGATCCGCATGCCGGTGCGCATGCTGAGTCGCGGCTCCGCAGCGAAGCAGGCCGCGATGCAGCGCGCGATCGTCAACGCGGCGCTGCTCGACATGGATATTGCGCTTGCCGTCTACACCGAGGCCGAACGCCGCGACCGGCGCCAGATGCTGGACCGGCTGGCGACGGATTTCGAGACCGCGATCGGCGGCGTCGTCGGCATTGTCGCCTCCGCATCCGCCGAGCTGCAGGCGGCGGCGCAATCGCTGCAGGGCGCGACCGATCGCACCTCGGCGAAGTCGGGTCTGGTCACGGTGGCCTCGCGCGAGGCAACGACGAATGTCAACGCGGTCGCCGCCGCGGTCGAGCAACTCACCAATTCGATCCGCGAGATCGGCGCGCGCGTCACCGATTCGGCCCGGATCGCGACGGAGGCGACTGCGGCAATCAATGCCGCCGGCGACAAGATGCAGAAACTCTCGGCCGCCGCGCAGCAGATCGGCACCTTCGTCCATCTCATCACCGACATTGCCGGCCAGACCAACTTGCTCGCGCTCAACGCCACCATCGAGGCGGCGCGCGCCGGCGACGCCGGGCGCGGCTTTGCCGTGGTCGCGCAGGAGGTCAAGTCGCTCGCCGAGCAGACCGCCAAGGCGACCGCCGACATCGCCGCGCAGATCGGCGACATCCAGCAATCGACCACGGAGTCGGCAAGCGCCATCGGCGATATCGTCGCCGTGATCCGCTCGATGGGCGAAGTGTCGACCGCGATCGCCTCCGCCGTCGAGCAGCAGGACGCCGCCACCAGCGAGATCTCGCGCAACATCCAGCAGGCGGCCGTCGGCACCAGGGACGTGTCTGAGAATATCGAGGACGTCACGCATGCCGCCGAGGAGAGCGGCGGCAGCGCATCGAATGTGCTCGATGCGGCGGGCGAATTGTCGCGGCAGTCGGAGCTGCTGCGCAATGAAGTGTCAAAATTCCTCGCGACCGTGAAGGCCGCCTGAGAACGTTCCGAGCAGACGCCGCTGTGGTTCTGCATCCTGGGCGGGGCGGAAAACGGTGGCGGCCGGGCGAGGTAAGCGAAATCCTCGTCGCTGTCGCGTGGGTTCCATCCGGACCCAAGCCCACTGTGTGAATCGCGGCGACAACGACCGCGGCCAGCTTGCGTGCCGTCCTTCGCCTTGAAATTTCTTGAAAATTTTAATCGAAGCCAAGCGTGACCGGGTGCGCTATGAGACCTCGCCCACACCCTGTGGACGCACGGTTCCACCGTGACAAGCGCCATCAAAATGACGACAATCCGCCCAACTCTGTCGCCCGTCCGAATCTGGCTGGGAATGCCTCTGTGATCGCCTCGCGTTTGCTAATGCTCAGTGTTGCCGCCGCCGCCGGTGCAGCCGTGCTTGCGCCCGCGCGCGTCGACGCGCAATGGTGGCGCGGCACGCCGAGGGATTTCGAGGAATGCGCCGACGTCGCCGAGAAGGCGAAGACCAAGGAAGACAAGACCTCGCAGCTTGGCGACTGCAACGCGAAATTCGCCGGCCGCCGCAAGCCCGGCGGCGGCTACACTTATTATGACTTCCTGCAGGACCGCTCATTCGACATCTCCGGCCCCAACCCGACGCCGGAGGAGCAGAAGAAGATCGACCAGGAATATGCACGCTATCTGGAAAAGCAGCGCCGCGAGAGCATGACCGCGGCGCTCGCCTTGAAGCAGCAGCAGGAAGCGCAAGCGCAGCAACCGCCAATGCAACCGCCCGCGCAGCCGGACGTCCAGAAGGTGACATTGCGGACCGAGACGGTGCGGGTGCCGGTGCCGGTGGCAAGCCCGGTCAAGCGGGCCGAGCGCATCAGAGCCGCAAAATGCGCCAAGGACTCGTTTTCCTGCGACTGGCCGCGGGTCTCCGCGAGCTGGAACGAGTTCAAGAAGATTTTCGCCCCGCAGCCGCCGGCGCCGCCCGCCAAGGCGAAGCAGCGGAGCTGATCCATTCGGAATTGTAGTAGCCCGGGTGAAGCGAAAAGCGTAACCCGGGGCCGCCCCCGCCTAAGGCAAAGATCCCGGGTTGCGTTTCGCTCCACCCGGGCTACGACGTGCCCTAACTAGCGCGGATGGGTCCGCTTGGCGCGGTGCGGCGCAACCGGCTTGCGGGCAGGCGCAACCGGATCAAAGGTCGGCGCCCGCGATGCCGCGCGGCTCTCCTGCAATCGTGCGTCATAGCCCGGGGATGGGACGACCGTCGGCGGCGCGGCATGGGAGGCCGCGACTGAACCTAGAGTCAGGGTCACAACCCACCACAGTGCGGTGGCGATCCGTCTCATCGATCCTCCTTCATCATGTCCTCATTGAAAGTCGTGCGGGACCGACGCCGTTTCAAGGCATCAGCCTCGGATCTGCTCGACCGTCAACCCGGGCGAGCCCTTGCCCGCCGCCTCGGCCTGCTTGACCAGTTCGACGATACGCCGCGACAGCGGCGCCTTCAGGCCGCGCCGGTCGGCGATATCTGTGATGACGCCCTGCAGATAATCGATCTCGGTGCGGCGCCCGCGCTTGAGATCTTCCCACATCGAGGAGCGCGCCTCCGGATCGATCTTCATGGTGCGCCCGAGCAGTGCCCCGAAGATCGTATCGGGTAGCCGCAACAGCGGCGGCATCAGCCCAGGCGGAATCGGCGTCGGCGACACCGGCCTGATGCCTTCCGCCTTGATTACCGCGAGCCCCTCCGCCATCTGGTCGGCGAACAGCTTTCGCCAGCTTCGCTGCGCGAGCTGCCGGCGCAGCGGGACGTCGGAGAGCGCATTCAGCGCGTTGTTGAGATTGACGATCAGCTTGCCCCACTGCACGCGGTCAATATTGTCGGTGGCGCGCATCGCAAGGCCCGGCACCGATAATCGTTGCGCCGTGCCCGCCGCATCCCGTTCGACGACGATCGCGCCTGATGTCGAGCGGTGAAACCTGCCCTCGCCGAGCCCGACCACGTTGAACGGCACCATCCCGCCCAGCACCTTTCGCCCGTGCAAACGCTGGCGCAACAGGCCGACATTGCCGACGCCGTTCTGCAGGCTGACGATATCAGCGTCTTCAGGCGCGTGGCCGGCGATGATGTCGGCCATATCAGCGGTATCCGCGCTCTTGACCGTGACCAGCACCGTGCCGGCGTCGTCAAAAATCGAGGGATCGTCCGACAGCGTGATTTCATTCGCGGCAAGCCTTTGCTCCGACCCGTCGAAGCCGGTCAGCCGCAGCCCGTTACCCCTGATTTCATCGATCACGCGCGGCCGCGCCAACAGCGCCACCTTGCG
>NZ_PSRR01000115.1 GCF_004296405.1 Bradyrhizobium sp. Leo170 | reverse complement strand
CCGAGCGCGCGCCCATCATAGGGATCGACATAGATCGAGGAAGGCCGGGAGCCGTCGGCGCTGCGGGCAAACCGGATCCGCACCGCTGCGGACGGGTCACTGGCCATCGTCACGGACGCCACTTTGCCAAAGTCGGGATTGGCCTGCAGTCGCGCGATCAACTGGTCCGGCGTCAGCGTCGGAACCGCGCGAGCCTCGACCCGCATGATGTCAGCATTCAGGCTGGCCTGGATTTCGTCCTCGAAACTCATGATCGCGCCTGTTATCCCGACCACGGCCAGCACCAGCGACAGCGCAAGGCCAATGACGGAGTGGACCTGCAACAGGGCGGCCTTGATCGGGTATTTGCTCATAAATTGGAAGGAACAGGTCGCGGGATCAGCGTCGAAATCGGCGAGGCCTGGTGATCACCGCCCACTCAACAGCGTTATCGGAACGATACCGAAAAGATATTCGTCCCGCCACCCAAGCGAGGCTTGCACAGTTTGTAATAGTTCTATGTTGTGTGCCGACGCGCCATTGAGCACGCTCCACAACACTTGCCGCGAAGAATAATGTCATCTTCGCGGAGTATATGACAATTTTGTTTTCGCCTTCCGATCCGGCGGTCGCTGCGCTTTCGGCGAGGGCGCTCACTCGTCGAAGCCGACTTTCTTGACCAGGGCAACCGCAGTCTGCTGATGCGCGGCGATCTGATCGATCAGCACCGCATCGGCTCTGAACGATCCGATTTCCGCGAGGATCGGATCGCGGTCTGCCGAGGCGAGCACGGGATATTCCAGTTCGGCTGCGGCATAGATTCGTTGTGCCGCCGGCGTCACAAGGAACTCGATGAATTTCAGCGCGGCGGCCGTGTGGGCCGCATGCTTCGCAATGGCAGCGCCCGTCAGGTTGACATGGCTGCCGCCGCCCTTGAACGTCGTCGGGACGGCCTTGACGGTTCGGGCCCATTCGCGCCAGTCGCCGCCTTCCCGTCCGTCCCGCAATTGCGCCAGTGCCACGGTATTGGCAATGCCGATCTCGCACGTTCCCTGCGCGATCTCGCGGATCACATCATTGTCCTTGCCGGCCGGTTTGTGGACGAGGTTGTCTTTCAGACCCCTGAGCCAGGCCTCTGTCGGTCCTTCTCCGTGATGAACGAGGTAGGCAGCGATCAGCGCAATGTTGTTCTGGTGCAGTGGCGAGCGCATGCATAGTTTGCCGCGCCATTTCGGATCGGCGAGGTCCTCATAGTCGATTGCAGCGAGCGGGCTGTCCCCGCGCGCCATCACGACGCGTGGCCGGATGGAGAGGGTGATCCATTGCGAAGACCGGCCACGCAGGTTCGGCGGCGCGGCTCGCTCAAGGAGCGGCGATGCCGAGGCCTGCGTCAAACCCTGGTTTGAGAGCTGGGTGGTCTTGTCCAGTCCGATCGTGATCAGCACGTCCGCTGGCGACGCGTTACCTTCCGATGTCAGGCGCTTGACCAGGCTGTCTTCAACAAAGACAGGATTGACCTTGATGCCGCTGTTTTTCGTGAAAGCCGATATCACCGGCTCGATCAGATTTATCTCTCTGGTCGAGTAAAGGGTAATCTCATCGGCGCGGCTTGCCGCCATGCCGGCAACGAAGACGGAGGCCAGCGCGACCAGCAACCCGGTGGCTATCCGCGGCATGCTCATGCCTAGAACTTCACCGTCGCCGAGAGCGAGACGCGCCGTGCGTCGCCAAGAGCGACGGCCAGATTGCTCACGGCCGAGGGATAGTAGACGGTGTCGAACAGGTTCTTGACGTTCAGTTGGTAGATGACCGGCAGGTTGTCGTATTTGGTCTCATAGCTCGCGAAAACGTCCGCGACGACATAGGACGGCAGGACGAAGGTGTTCGCCGCATCGCCCGGCCGGTCGCCGACATAATGCGCTCCACCGCCCAGCCGGAGCCGGCCCGGAAGGGCGGTGCCGAAATCGTAGACCAGGTAAAGCGAGGCCGTGTTCAGGGCGACATTCTGCAGCGCCATGCCGGCCAGCGTCGGATCTTCGATCACCCGCGCGTCGGTGTAGCCATAGCTCCCGATCATGCTCCAATTGTCGGTCAGCCTTCCGGTGACGTCGATCTCGATGCCGCGCGAGCGGACCTTGCCGGCGGTGCGAAATTCGACGATTCCCGTGGCGCTGTTGAGCTGCGATACCAGCACGTTCTTCTTCTCGATATCGTAGAACGCCACGGTTCCCGAGAACCGGTGGTTGAAATCGAACTTGGCGCCGGTCTCCCACGAGACGCCCTCTTCGGGCGCGATATTGGAGCCGATCACCACGCCGCCGGTGAGCGGCGCGATGGTCGAGGTCGGCTTCAGCGATTGCGTATAGCTTGCGTAAAGGGACAGCTCGTCGGTGAGCTTGAGGATGGCGCCGCCGAGCGGGAGCACCTTGTCTCCGGACAGATCAGTGTTGGTCTTGAACGGGCGTCCGCGCCCCGCCAGTTGGTCGAAATCCATGTAGCGCACGCCGGCGACCACCGCGACCCGATCCGTCACATGCAGCGTGTCCTGGAAGAACAGGGAGTATTGGCCAAGCTTGTCGGTCTGGTCGCTGTCGCCAGGGGAGACCGTCGTGCCCGGGAAGACCAGCCCATAGACCGGATCATAGAAATTGAACGAGGGAGTCGCCTGCCGGATCAGGTTCTTGCGATAGATCGTGCGATACTGGCCGTCGCCGCCGAACAGCACATCGTTGCGCATGCCGCCGATCCAGAAGCCGCCCTGCAGGTAGGACGTTCCGTAGCTCACATTGCTGAGCGAACCCTGCGTGCCGTCATTGCTGCGCGTCTCGATGCCGGTCAAGGCATTGACGCCGGTGATGCGGAGCTGGTTGGCGCTGAACGTCTCGGTGTTATAGCTGTAGCCGGCGTAGAGCTTCCAGTCCTCGTTCAGCCGCTGCTCGACCGAGCCCTGCACCAGGTCGGATGTCCCCCACATATTGTTGAAGGGCTCGTCGAGCCGGCGCGTTGCCGGAATAGGCAGTGGCGCCTTGGTGATGGGATCGAATGCCGTGCCGCGATCGAACGGGTAGATGAAATCGCGATGCTCGTAGCTGAGTTGGACCGTGGTCGTGTCGCCGTACCACGCCAGCGACGGCGCAAGCAGCGTTTCGCGGTGACGCCCGAAATTGCGCCAGTAGTCCTCGTTGACGCCATAGCCGATGAAGCGATAGGCGAGACCGCCTTGGCCGATCGGGCCGGTGATATCGAAGGTCGCATCGGCGCCGTTCTTGCTGTTGCCGTAGGTCGAGCCGAGCACGGTGATCGATCCGTGCTGATAGAGTTCCGGGCGCTTGCTGATCGTGTTGACGATGCCGCCGGGATCCATGATGCCGTACAGAAGTGATGCAGGTCCTTTCAGCACCTCGACGCTTTCGACGGCGGGGTTGAAGCTGCGGCCCTGGACCAGCGGCATGCCGTTGCGCATGATCGAACCATCGCGATTATCGCCGAATCCGCGCCTGATGACGGCGTCCTGGGTGCCCGCGAGCGTATTGGTCTGGGTGATGCCGCTGACATTGACGAGGGCGTCGTCGATATTGCGCGGCAATTGATCCTTCAGCACCTGCTCGGGCACGACGTTGACGACTTGCGAGGTGTCGAGCGGCGAAGCGCCGGTGCGCAGCGTGGTCGAACTGGGCATCGCGCGATAGCCCAGCTTGGCTGGATACAGCGCCGCCGCCGCCGCGGCAGCGCGCTCCGATGGCGTAGGCTCCGCAGGCGTAACATTTCGATTTCGTTGCGGCGCCGTCGCTGCTTGAGTCCGCCGCGTGGAAGGGACCACCGGGCGCGCCGGCTTGCGCTTCTGCGCCGGCGATTCGACCGTCACGGATGGCAAGGTCATGCTCGATTGCGCCCGCGCGATCGTGATCGAAGAGGAGCAACCAGCCAGCAAGGCGACGGTGCCGATGAAAAAATGCGCGCGGCTGCCGCCGGCTCGGTTTCGATTGTCTCCGACGAGACGGCCAACAGCACTGACGTTCACTTCGATTCACTTCCAGGACGCGAGATTAGCGCGGTGCCTTTAGCAGCCGCCGCGAACGGAAAGAACAGCGCTGGAATTGAATCTCTCTAAGGACGTGTTTCGCAGGAGTGATTTGCAAATCCGTCACGCGATACAGCGAATGCCTGTTGCTGCATCGAGCCGCTTCATCAATTTGTAGCGAAGGAGCGGTGGAATGCTTGACAGTCGGCTCCGGATAAGCCGTCGCCGGCACCAGGCTTTGCCATCTTGCAAAACCTCTGCGTCCCTGTCTGAATGTCTCGCAACTGGGGCGGGTGGAATCGGAGACCCAAGATGGTTGGAAACGTCAGACCAAGGCTTTCAATCCTGCTGTCGACCGTGCTCGCTGCGGCTCTGCTGGGAGCCCCCACAGTCGCCGCGGAAGGGCTGAGCCCGGATCGGCAGTTCGCGCGCGACGTCTACCAGGAGCTGATCGAGATCAACACCGTCACCGCGACCGGCGACACCGCCAAGGCGGCGGAGGCGATGGCGGCCCGGTTGCGGGCTGCCGGCTTCGCGGACGGCGACGTGCAGGTCTTCTCGCCGGCGCCGCGCAAGGGCAATCTGGTGGCACGGCTGCGCGGCAGCGGCGCGCGCAAGCCGATCCTCCTGCTCGCCCATATCGACGTGGTCCCGGCCAATCGCGAGGACTGGTCGTTCGATCCGTTCAAGCTGACCGAGCAGGACGGCTATTTCTATGCCCGCGGCAGCGGTGACGACAAATACATGGCTGCGGCCTTCGTCACCAACCTCATCCGGTACAAGAAGGAGGGTTACAAGCCCGACCGCGACATCATCCTGGCGCTGGAGACGGATGAGGAGATCCTTGATAGCAACGGCCTCGGCATCCAATGGCTGTTGAAGAACAAGCATGACCTGATCGATGCCGAATTCGCGCTCAACGAAGGCGGCGGTGTCGGTCTGAAGGACGGCAAGCCGATCCGTAACAGCGTGCAGACCTCCGAAAAGGTCTCACTGAGCTACCTGCTCGAGGTCAAGAACAGGGGCGGCCACAGTTCGGTGCCAGTCAAGGACAATGCGATCTATCGCCTCGCCGAAGGGCTGGTTCGACTGTCGAAGTTCAGTTTCCCGATCAATTTGAACGAGACCACCCGGGCCTATTTCGAGCGCACGGCACAGTTCGAGAGTGAGCAGACGGCTTCCGACATCCGCGCGGTGCTCTCCGACAAGCCCGACCCGGCCGCGATGTCGTTTGTCCGGCTTGCGGCCAATCCTGCCTATAACGCCCAGCTCCGCACCACCTGCGTCGCGACGATGCTCGAGGCTGGCCATGCCGTGAACGCGCTGCCGCAGCTTGCGACCGCCAAGGTGAACTGCCGCATCATGCCGGGCGAACCGGTCGACGGTGTCAAGGCGACGCTGGAGCGTGTGCTCGACGACGATCAGATCAAGGTCACGCAAATGGGCCAGGCCGTGTTGAGCGCGCCGTCAGCCCTGCACGAGGAGATCATGGGCGCGATCGATAAACTGTCGCACGAATTCTGGCCGACGGCGGCGGTGATCCCGACCATGAGCACCGGGGCCACCGACGGCAGCTATCTGCGCAACGCGGGCATCCCGACCTACGGTCATTCCGGCCTTGCTGCCGATATCACCGACATCCGCGCCCACGGCAAGGATGAACGGATTCTCGTGAAATCATTCTACGAAGGCGAGGAATATCTTTATCGGCTGGTGAAGATGCTCGCCGGCGGAACGTGACCGGTGCCACCCGTCATTGCGAGCGGAGCGAAGCAATCCATGCCTCCACAAGCGGTGAAATGGATTGCTTCGCTTACGCTCGCAATGACGCGGATACAGCGTCACGAATGCTGACTCCACAAGGAGGACGCATAATCGCTCTGCACATCAACTTTCTGTGCCGCCCAATGTTTATGCACGGGTGAGAAGAATGAGCAGGGATTAGCTGCATTTACATGCAGTTCTGGGCGCCTTTGGGCTCGCCGAGTTTTGACTGGCATTGTTAGATTACAGATAGTCTTATCTCCTGTTTCGAGCCGATGCGGATGCGTTCGTCGAACGAGCCTTTATGAAGCCTGCTCCCTTCAAATACATCGCCGCTTCATCGCTGGATCACGCGCTCTCGCTCAAGGCCGAACATGGCGACGAGGCGAGATTCCTGGCCGGCGGCCAGAGCCTGGTCCCAGCGATGAATTTTCGCCTGGCGCGGCCGGCGGTCGTGATCGATATCAATGGTCTGGATGAGCTGGCCGGCATCGCTCACGGTTCAACCATTCGTGTCGGCGCGCTAACGCGCTATTGCGCGCTCGAGCGGGATAGCGAGTTCCTCAGCTCCTGTCCGCTATTCGCCGACGCGCTGCCACACATCGCGCATCCGCAGATCCGCAACCGCGGCACCATCGGCGGCAACCTCTCGCATGCCGATCCAGCTTCCGAGCTTCCCGCACTCGCGGTCGCGATGGAGGCGCAGATGCGGCTGAAATCGGCCGGCGGCGAGCGGATGCTTGCAGCATCCGAATTCTTCCAGGGATCGCTCACCACCGACCTCGCCGCCGACGAGATGCTGGTCGATGTCGAGTTTCCCGCGCTGCCGCCGCGCAGCGGCGCCTGCTTCATGGAAGTGGCGCGGCGTCGCGGCGATTTTGCCATCGCCGGTTTGGCTACCATTGTAACGCTGGACACGGAAGGCCGCTGCAGCAAGGTCCGGCTCGCGTTGTGCGGCGTCGGCGAGACACCGGTCGATGCCAGCGAGGTTGCCGCGCCCCTGATCGGTCAGGCCTGCGCCGATGGGCCGATCAAGGCTGCCGCTGCTGCCATTCAGGCAGCGATCGAGCCTGCCGGCAATGTCCACGCCAGCGCCGACTATCAGCGGCATCTCGCCGGTGTGCTGGCGCAGCGCGCGATCCGTACGGCCTTTCAGCGGGCGGCAAATGCAGCCTGACCGCCACGAGATCAGCGTCTCCGTCAACGGAACCGCTTATCGGCGCAGCGTCGAGTCGCGGATGCTGCTGAGCGATTTCCTGCGCCACGATCTGTTGCTGGCAGGCACCCATGTCGGCTGCGAGCATGGCGTCTGCGGCGCCTGCACGATCTTGCTCGATGGCGCGCCGATCCGCTCCTGCCTTATGCTGGCAGTGCAGGCCAATGGACACGAGCTTTCGACCATCGAAGGCCTCGCCTCTGACAGCGGCGAACTCCGCCCGGTGCAGAAGGCGATGCACGAGCATCACGGCCTGCAATGCGGCTATTGCACGCCGGGCATCCTGATGACCATGACGGCGTTCCTGAAGCAGAACCCGTCACCGTCGGAAGAGCAGGTGCGCGAGGCGCTGTCAGGCAATCTTTGCCGTTGCACCGGCTATCAGCACATCGTCGATGCCATGATGGCCGCGGCGCAGGCGATGCGAGCGGCCGCGCCATGACGACACGGTTCTTCGGCGCCCCCGTCAAGCGCAATGAAGATCGCAAGCTCCTCACCGGGCAGGCGCTATTTGTCGACGATGTCGAGCTGCCGGACATGCTGCATGTGGCGTTCCTGCGCAGCCATGCCGCGCACGCGCGCATCAAGCGCATCGATGTTTCCCGGGCGCTGCAGCGCCCGGGCGTTGTGGCGATCTACACTGCCGACGATTACGGCGCCTACTGGCAGCCCGGTCCATTGTTGGTGCCACCGCCGCCGATCCCGGGAAGCGTCTTCAACCAGCGCACGCAAGTGCCGCTCGCCAAGGATAAGGTCCGGCATGTCGGCGAGCCCTTGGCCGTCGTCGTGGCCGAAAGCCGCTACATCGCCGAGGATGCGCTCGACGATATTGAGGTCGATCTTGAGCCGCTGCCGGCGGTGATCGATCTTGAAACCGCGCTGCGCCCCGGCTCGGTCCTGGTGCATGACGACCTCGGCTCCAACGTCTCCGCGCATGTGCATCAGAGCAAGGGCGACTATCGCGCCGCCGCCGCCAAGGCGCATCTGGTCATCAAGCGCCGCCTTGCCTACGAGCACGGCATCGCCTCGACCATCGAGACGCGCGGCGTCGTCGCGCATTGGGAGGCGCGCAGCCAGCACATGACGATCTGGGACACGACCCAGGCGCCGGTGTTCGTGCGCAACGGTCTCGCCGCCGTGCTCGGCCTCGGCGAGCGGCAGGTGCGGGTGATCGCGCCCTTCGTCGGCGGCGGCTTCGGGCCGAAGATCATGATGTTCTACCCGGAAGAGGTGGCGCTGCCCTGGATCTCGATGCGGCTCAACCGTCCGGTGAAATGGATCGAGGATCGGCTGGAGCATTTCTTTGCCACCACGCATGAGCGTGGTCAGATCCACGATGCCGAGATCGCGGTTACGCGCGACGGCCGCATCCTCGGCGTCAAGGACGTGTTCCTGCACGACGGCGGCGCCTATGATCCTTACGGATTGACAGTGCCGATCAACAGCCAATGCACTCTGCTTGGTCCCTACGTGGTGCCGTCCTACGACTCCACCTTCACCGCCGTTTTCACCAATCTGCCGATCGTGACGCCCTATCGCGGCGCCGGTCGGCAGCATGGCGTGTTCGTGATGGAGCGATTGCTCGATCTCGCCGCGCATGAGCTGAACATTGATCCCGCCGAGATCCGGCGGCGCAACCTCATCCCGGCCGATGCGTTCCCGTACAAGAACGGGATTATCTACCAGGACTTTTCCCAGCTCGAATATGACAGCGGCAATTACGAGCCGGTGCTCGACCAGGCGCTGCAGGTGATCGGCTATGCCGAGTTCAAGCAGGAGCAAGAGAAGCTGCGCGCGCAGGGCCGTCACGTCGGCATCGGCATCGCCTGCTATGTCGAAGGCACCGGCATCGGACCCTATGAGGGCGCGAGAGTGCAGGTGCAGGCCAACGGCAAGGTCAGCGTCGCGACCGGCATCGGCACGCAGGGGCAGGGGCATTTCACGAGCTTTGCCCAGATCGTCGCCGATCAGCTCGGCGTCGACGTCACCGATGTCGACATCGTCACCGGCGACACCGACCAGTTCTATTGGGGTGCCGGCACGTTTGCGAGCCGCGGCGCGGTGGTGGCGGGCAATGCAGTCAACGAAGCCTCCCGCGCGGTACGGCAGAAGGCGCTGAAGCTCGCCAGCGACGCCTTCGAATGCGCCGAAGAGGATCTGGTGCTTGCCGACGGCAAGATCTCGATCGTCGGCATTCCCGAAAAATTCTTGAGCCTCGGCGAACTCGCGCGGCGTGCCAATCCGATGCGCGGCGCGGTGAAGCCAGGCACCGAACCGGGATTGGAATCGACGCAATATTTCGGGCCGCCGAGCGGCGCGACCGCCAATGGCGTGCATGCCATGATCGTCGAGGTTGACCCTGATACGTTCGACCTCAAGATTCTCAAATACGTCGTCGTCCACGATTGCGGCACGGTGATCAACCCGCTGATCCTTGAAGGGCAGATCCATGGCGGCGTCGCGCAGGGCATCGGCAACGCCTTCTACGAAAAGCTGGTGTTCGACGACCAGGGCCAGCTCCTGAACGCCTCGCTCGCCGACTATCTGTTGCCGACCGCGCTTGACGTGCCGCGCATGGAGCTCGGCCACACCGTAACGCCGTCGCCGCTCAACCCGATGGGCATCAAGGGTGCAGGGGAAGCAGGGGCGATTCCCGTCGGTCCCCTGTTCGCACAGGCGATCGAGGATGCGCTGCAGCTCAAGGAAAAGAGCGTCGAGCTGTTGGAGATCCCCCTGAGCCCGAGCTGGATTTTTGACCTGATCAAGGCGAGCGAGCCATGAGGACGGCGCAGGTTTTCCGGCTTTCGATGGCGCATCCCGGCGATCTTTCCGAGCTGGATCGCCTGATCGCCGACGGCTCCGTCCGCGCCGCCGATGTCGTTGCCATCATCGGCAAGACCGAGGGCAATGGCGGCGTCAACGATTTCACCCGCGGCTACTTCACCCAGACCTTGATGCTGCTGCTGTCGAAGTATCTGGACAAGCCGGCGGCGCAGTTGATCCGTGAAATCCCCTGCGTGCTCTCGGGCGGCACCGAAGGCGTGATGAGCCCGCATTACAGCGTGTTCTGCATCAGCGAGACCGAACCGGCGCCAGAGGCTGGATCGTCGCTCGCGATCGGCACCGCGTTCAGCGATCCGGTCCCGGCGGAGGAAGTCGGCCGCCGCGCCCATGTCGATAGCGTCGCCAACGCCGTGCGCACCGCGATTGCCGATGCCGGGATCGAGCGATTGCAGGACGTCCACTTCGTGCAGGTGAAGTGCCCCTGCGTGACGGTCGCCCGCGCTGCCGCCGCGCTCGCGGCCGGCAAGACCCCGCTCACCAACGATCCTAACAAGTCGATGGCTTTTGCCCGTGCCGCCGGCGCATTCGGCGTGGCCGTTGCACTCGACGAACTGGCGCTATCCGCCTTCACCGACGCGTCGCTGCTCAGCGACTTCTCGATCCAGTCACCGCGCGCCAGCATTTCCTCCGGCGTTGAAGTGGAAAGCAACGAGGTCGTCGTGCTCGGCAACAGCCCGCGCTGGACTGGTCCGCTGCAGATTTCGCACCGTCCGATGGCGGACGCGCTCGACATCGGTGCGGTCGTCGATGTGCTCGCCGATCTCGGCATCGCTGCCAATCCGCAAGTCTCGGCTACCGACGCCGCGCGGATCGCGACCGTGCTGGTCAAATGCGAGCCCGACCGGCGCGGAAAAATTCGCGGCAACAGGCACACCATGCTCGACGACACCGATATCAACGCCCAGCGCCACATCCGTGGCGCGGTCGCCGGCCTCGTTGCCGGCGTGATCGGCGACAGCAGGATCTTCGTCTCCGGCGGCGCCGAGCATCAGGGCCCTGATGGCGGCGGCCTGATTGCCGTCATTGCTTCGCAAGAGGAAGGTTTGGCCTGATGCGCATTGTCATCATCGGCGCAGGCGTCGCGGGATGCGTGATGGCGCGCAGGCTCGCGCGATTGGACGGCGTGGAGGTAACCTGCCTCGAGCGGGTCTCGCGCGACGATCATTCCGAAGCCGGCACCGGGCTCAATGTCGGGCCGAACGCCGTCAAAGCGGTGAAACTGATCGATCCGGAACTGGCCGAGAGCATCACCGCGGCGGGCTTTCTCTGGAAAAATTGGCGGATCTCGCTCACCGACGGCACCGTGCTGTTCGACCTGCCGCTGCAGGAGGTCGCGGACGGACCGGGCTGGCGCATCCGCTGGTCGGAGCTTTACCGCGTGCTGCGCGAGGCCGCAGGGGACACGGTCTCCTATGGCTGCGAGATCGTCGAGGTCGGCCGTGACAGCGTCGATCCGCGCAAGACTTTTGTCAGTTGGACGCAGGATGGCACAACGCATCGGCTCGACAACATCGATCTCTTGATTGCCGGCGATGGCCGCTACTCGGAGGTGCGCCGCGTGATCTCCGGCGAGCCGCGGATCATGCCGACGGGAGTGGCCATCTTCCGCGTGCTGGTGCCGGATACGTCGCGCGGCCTGATCGACGATTACGAACAATGGTTCAACGGACCCCACCGTCTCTTGTCGTTCCGCGTGCCACCGGACCACATCTATGTCGCCGGCACTTTCCCGATCGATCCCGAGGCGCAGATTTCCCAGAGCCAGAAAACGCCCGAGGTCCTGCGCGCCGCCTACACGCCGCGCGCCGCGCCGCCAAGCGATCAGGCGCGCTGGCTGATCGACACCGTCTGCAACAACGTCGCCGACACTCATTGGGCACGGATGCAGGAGCACGAAGTGCTCTACCGTGCCGCCGATTGCAGCGTGCTCTATCTCGGCGATTCCGCCCACGGCATGGTGCCGACATTGGGGCAGGGCGCGACCCAGGCGCTGGAGGATGCCGCCAATGCGGCCGCGCTGATCACGCAGCGCTACAACGCCGGAAGCCGTGATGTCGCAAGCTGGCTCACCGAGTTCGAAGCCCTGCGCAAGGACCGCATGCGTTTCGTGATGGAGTTCTCGCTTGCTGCCACCGACACGATGCTGGCAGGCGCCGATCCCGTCGCGGGAACCCTGCACAAGAACGAAGCGCCGTTTCTGAACAAGTTGAAGTCGCTCTATTGCGACGTCGGACTTCTCCCTCTCCCCGCTCTTGCGGGGAGAGGGGCGGGGTGAGGGGCTTCCTCCGCGAACACGGTGAGAGCTGTATTCGTGGAGGCTCCCCCTCACCCGAAATTCAAGCTGCGCTTGAATTTCGACCTCTCCCCGCAAGCGGGGCGAGGTGAAGAAACGTCATCACGCCGTGGAATGAGCGGCCAAGGATTTGAGGAGATCAACGTCATGACCAGAGCCGAACCGACGCTGCCGATCGCAACCGTGCACGGCCTCTATCACATCGCCATCAAGACCGAGAACTTGGCGGCAACGCGGAAATTCTACACCGAGATCATCGGGCTTCGCGAATTCGCACGTCCCGATTTCGGCTATCCCGGCGCCTGGCTCGGTTGCCCGCAGCCCGGCGGGCTCGCGATCATGCACATCTATGCCGGCGGTCCCGCGCTCGGCCCCGAAGGCAAGGCGCCGGCGGGAACAGCGGCGATCGACCATGTCTCGCTGTCCTGCTCCGGCTATCGCTCCTTCGTCTCGCGCTTCAAGGCGGCCGGGCTCGACTGGCGCGAATTCATCGTGCCCGGCACCACGCTCTGGCAGTTGTTCGTCTATGACCCCAGCGGCGTGCAGCTCGAACTGACCTTCGAGTGCGGCGGCGAGGGCGAAGAAAAGCCTGACATGTCGCCGGGCCGCAAATATGTTGCCGGCGCAAGCTTCTTCGACAAGGCGACCTATCCCAAGCTCGCCTGACGATGGCCGGTGATCGCCTGATCCATCCAATCGGCAATTGACACCCGGCCGCCAGTGCGGGACAGGACAGGCATCTGTCCTTGGAGCAGTCGGATGGTGGACTCGAACAGCACGCGACCCGGGGCACGCGTGGCCGTGGCAGGCCTCGGTGCGATCGGCGCGAGCGTGGTGAAGGAACTGGATCGCGGCATCGAGGGATTGGCGCTCAGCGCGGTCGCGGCGCAGAACGTCGCCAAGCACCAGGCCTGGCTCAATGACCTGACAACTCCGCCAAAGGTCCTGCCGATCGAGGAACTCGCCGATGCCGCCGACATCGTGGTCGAATGCGCGCCGAGCAAGCTGGTGCGTTCGATCGTGGCGCCGGTGGTCGAGCGCGGCAAGACCGCGGTCGTGCTCAGCGTCGGCGCACTGCTCCAGAACGAAGACCTGATCGCGCTTGCGCGGAGGAGCGGCGGCCAGATCGTGGTGCCGACCGGCGCCCTGATCGGGCTCGACGCCGTGACTGCCGCGGCGGAGGGCACCATCCATTCGGTCCGGCTGGTGACGCGGAAGCCGCCGCTGGGGCTCGTCGGCGCGCCTTATCTGGTCGAGAACGACATCAGCGTTGAAGGGCTCGCCGAGCCGCTGCGGATCTTCGAAGGAACCGCGCGCGAGGCGGCGAAGGGCTTTCCGGCCAACCTGAACGTCGCCGTGGCGCTGTCGCTTGCCGGTATCGGCCCCGACCGCACCCGGGTGGAAATCTGGGCCGACCCGACGGTGACGCGCAACACCCACCGCATCGAGGTGGATTCCGATTCGGCGCGCTTCTCGATGACGATCGAGAACATCCCGTCGGAAAACCCGCGCACCGGCCGCATCACCGCGCTGTCCGTGATCGCCTGCCTGCGCAAGCAGCGCGCCTCGCTGCGCATCGGGACCTGACGGGCGCGGTTGTCTGCTGCGGGGCCGCGACTTTTCAGCTAAGCTAGGCCAACAGATAGAGCCGAGCTGCCCATGCGAATTCACCCCGACGACCTGCTCCTCATCATCGACGTGCAGAATGATTTCTGCCCCGGCGGCGCGCTGGCCGTAGCCGACGGCGATGCGGTGGTGCCTGTCGTCAACCGGCTCGCTGGGCGGTTCGATCATGTGGTGCTGACACAGGATTGGCATCCGCGAGGCCACAGCTCCTTTGCGACCTCACACCAGGGCTCCGCGCCGTTCGAAACCATCACCATGCCCTACGGTCCGCAGACGCTGTGGCCGGAGCATTGCGTGCAGGGCACGGCGGGCGCCGCGTTCCACCCGCAGCTTTCGACCGACAAAGCGGAGCTTGTGATCCGAAAAGGCTTTCGCTCCGCAATCGATTCCTATTCCGCCTTCCACGAGAACGACCGCACCACGCCGACCGGCCTTGCCGGCTATTTGCGCGAGCGCGGACTGAAGCGGATCTTCATGGCCGGGCTCGCCACCGACTATTGCGTCCATTATTCCGCGCTGGATGCGCGCCGCCTCGGCTTCGAGACCGTGGTCGTGGAATCCGGCTGCCGGGCGATCGATCTTTCCGGCTCGCTTGCGGCTGCGCATGCGGCAATGGCGGCGGCCGGTGTTCAGGTCGTGAGCAACCTGGATTGACGCGCTTCCTTCACCGGCCCATTCCTTCCCGGAAAACGCGGCGAAAAGCGTTGTTTTGATTGGGCTTTTGCTCTAATCCCTCGGCTTTATCGACGGCTCGAACGGAGACATTGTGGCGGGACAGACCTTACGCATCGGCACGCGCAAGACGGCCATGGCGATGGCGCAGACCGAGGAAGTCGCGCGCCTGTTGCGTGCGTCGGCTTCTGACCTGACCGTCGAGATTGTCAGGTTCGAGACCCGCGGCGATCAGGACCAGACCAGCAAGTTGCTGCGCCATGGCGGCAAGGGCGGCGCCTTCGTCGCCGAGATCCGCGAGGCGATGCGCGCGGGCGAGCTGCAGGCCGCGATGCATTCGCTGAAGGATGTGCCCGGCAATGAGGAAACGCCGGGCCTCGTGATCGGCGCCACCCTGCCGCGCGACGCCGCAACCGACTGCCTGGTGCTGCGTCCCGGTCTTTCGCTGGAAAGCTTTCGTGCAAGCCGCGGCAAGGGTTTCAAGATCGGCACCAACGCGGTGCGCCGCGCGGCTTACTTGCGCAGGCTGTTTCCGGAAGCAAGCGTGATCCATTTTCGCGGCGCCGCCGACACCCGCATTGCCAAGCTCGATCGTGGCGACAAGCAGCGTTTGCCCGATGGCGGCGAGGTGGGTCCGGCGGATGCGCTGGTGATGGCACGCTCGGGGCTCGAACGCATCGGGCGTGCATCGCGCATCGCCTATGCCTTCCCGGTCGACGAAATGCTGCCGGCGGTCGGGCAGGGCATCGTCGCCGTCGAATGCGCGGCGAACGATTTCGCGACGCGCGCCCGTCTTGCCAAGATCGAGAATACGTCATCGCGGCTCGCCGCCGAAGCCGAGCGCGAGGTGCTGTGGATCCTGAACGGCCACTGCAATTCGCCGATCGCCGGCCATGCCACGCTTGCCGGCGGCGAGATGATTTTGCGCGCCTCGGTGTTGGATGAAACCGGCGACCGCTTCATCGAGGCATCGCGCACCGGCCCCGCCGACCGCCCCCGCGAACTCGGCCGCGCCGTCGGATTGGAGTTGCTCGAAAAGGGCGCCGCCGAAATCATCGCCCGCACAAGACCGGAAGAAACGGACGAGTAAGTCGTAGCCCGGGTGAAGCGCAGCGCAACCCGGGACCGCTGGTAGACGCTGAGGCAGAGACCCCGGGTTACGCGTTCCGCCCCACCCGGGCTACGGGTCAAGCCCGGGACGACGGCGTAAGCGGCCAATGTGCGATGATGCGGAAGCGCGATGCGGCATCGTCCTGGCGAAACAGTGCGAGCCGGTCGATCGCGAGCGTTGCGAGCCGCACAGAGGCAAAGCGCTCTCGCAGCATCGGTACCACGACTTCACGGCGCTCGGCTTCCAACCGTCCGGTGAGCGTCATGTGGAAGCGGAATTCTTCCATCACGTAAGGGTAGCCCCAGCGGTCGAGATATTCGACCTGCCGCGGCGTCAATCGCTCGGGATTTCGCCTTGCGCGATCCTGAGGCGTCAGCGGCGCGCGGAATGAGTCGAAGTCGCGCGTCACGTCGGCCGCGAGCTGCTGCAACTCCGCCGACGGCTTTGCCGGGATCATCGCGATGAAGCCGCTGATCGAATCGATGATGGATTCGATCACGGGAATTGGCCGCGGCGTATCGGCGAAAGCCTCGCATGCGCCAATCAAATCGGCTTCGGTCTTTCCTTCCGCCAGCGCAATCGGCGCTTTCAGCGTGGCATGAAAGCCGTATTTGCGAGGGTCCTGCGTGACCTCGCGCCAGTCCGGCGGCAAGCCCTCGGGAAAAGGCAGGTCGCTGCCATGATAGGCATCGTAGCCGAGCATCTTGGCGCCGAAACGATCGAGCGCACTGGCTGGTGCCGGCGCATAGTAGAGGGCGTAACGCGGAAAGTTGGCCATCGTCGTAAGACCTGGGAGCGTCAAGCGGCAGCAACCGCTTTGCGCGGTGCTGTTGAATAGGTGAGCCGGCTGGCGTCGGCCAGATGCACGAGACGTCCCGCTGATATCACCGCGACAATGCGAGGCCGCAGCGGAACCTTGTCGTCGACGATGATCATGTCGGCGCGGCGACCTTCGGCGAGCACGCCGCGGTCGTCGAGCCCGGCGGCGCGCGCCGGCGCCGCCGAGATCAGGTCCCACGCCTTTTCCAGCGGCAGAATGCCATCCGCGGCAAGGCGGAAGGCCGCCAGCAATTGCGCCGGATAGTAATAGTCCGAGGCCAGTACCGAGCAGAGACCCTTGGCGATCATGTCGGACGCTTTGGTCCAGCCGGTATGGCTGCCGCCGCGCACGACATTCGGCGCGCCGTACACGATGTGATCGCCGGCGGCCGCCGCCTCGCGCGCGGTCTCTTCGTTGACAGGGAATTCGGCGATGCCGACGCCCTGGTCGCGAAAGCCTTTGCGCATCTCGGGGCTGTTGTCGTCATGCGAGAGCATGCGGACATTGGCCGAACGCGCCGCGCCCGCGAGGCGGGAGACTGAGGCCGGCACCTCGTGCGCGCGCGACACCACGCGTGTGACCAACTGGTCGAAGTCCTCGGCCGAAAGTCCGGTGCGCTCCACCATCCGGTTGCGCTTCCGCGGCCTTGCCAGGTCCCCGATCGTCCCATCCATGTGGTCGTTGAACGCGAACAGGTCGACGCGGCCCTCCGCGAGCCGGCCGATGATCTCTGCTTCGGCGTCGAGATTGTAGGTCTCGTGGCGCAGATGGAAGCGCGTGTCGGCTGCAAGGTGCGGGCGCATCTGCTCGATCGCCTCCAGCAGTCTGCGCGCATTGTCGGCGCTGCGCAGACCCGGCTCCCACGACCAGGTCGTGGCGTGGAACACCGTCGTGATTCCGTTTGAGATCGCCTGCCGGTCGCTGTCGGCGAGCGCCACGTCGATCGGGAAATCGACGCCGGCGCGCGGCATCATCTGCCGCTCGAAGGCGTCGCCATGCAGGTCGACGATGCCGGGCAGCACCAAGAGATCACGCGCGTCGATGCCGAGCGCATCGCGACCGTCTACATCTCCGCCGAGGGCTGCGATGTCCAGGCCCGCGGTCCGCAGCCGCGTTTCGACAAGTTCGCCGTCAACGAGCGCCTTGCCGCGTTCGATAATAATGTCGGTCACGAGATGGCACTCCGGCGGGCTGTTGGCGTGTTCAACGCTTCATACTTTGCGAGGAAGTCCTCGACAACCAGCTTGCGGAAATCCGGCAGCGCTTGGCGCAACATTTCGTGATCCCAGTCCCACCAGGCGAGCGCCGCAAGGCGGCTGGTGATGTCGTCGGGAAAGCGCTTGTGGAGCGGCCGCGCCGGATTGCCGGCGACGATGGTATAGGCGGGAACATCCTTGGTCACGATCGCGCCAGCCGCGACCACCGCGCCGGTTCCGATCGAGCGTCCGGGCAGGATGATCGCGCCATGTCCGATCCAGACGTCATGGCCGATATGCACGCGGTGCTCTCGGCGCCATTCGAAGAATTCGGCCTCGTCATGTTCGCCCGGGAAGTATGCGCTGGCGCGATAGGTGAAATGCGCCTGCGACGCACGATGCATCGGATGATTGCCGGGATTGATCCGTGTCATCGCCGCGATCGAGCAGAATTTACCAATCGTGGTGTAAGTGAGCTGCGCGTCGTTCACGACATACGAATAGTCGCTCATCGTGACTCCGAGCAGGATGGTTCGCGCTCCGACCTCGGTATAGGCGCCAAGCTGGCTGTCCCGCACCGATGCGGTGGGATCAATGGTCGGTACAACGGAAAGCATCTTGCCGGCCATCTTCGCCTCTCGAACGGTTGCGGGGAGGGCACGTCTTCGATGCGCTTCATAACATTAGCGTGACAGATGGGTGACATTGCCGACGGTGTGGAGGATCGCCGCACTGCAGCGCGTTTGTCACACAACTGTAATTCAGCGGCGTTAGCCGTTACGCGACGTGACGGGTTCGGAGCACTGCATGCTGGTGGTGGAAGGTTTGACGTGCCGTTTCGGCACAAAAGCCGCGGTGGACAATGCTTCGTTCTCGGTTCAGCCCGGTAGTTTCGTCGGCGTGATCGGCCGCTCGGGCGCTGGCAAGTCGACATTGTTGCGGATGGTCAACCGTCTCGCCGATCCGACCGAAGGCCGCATCCTGTTCGAAGGTGTCGACGTCACCGCACTGCGCGGCAAGGCGCTGCGGCAGTGGCGCGCGCGTTCGGCGATGATCTTTCAGCAGTTCAATCTGGTCGGCCGGCTCGACGTGCTGACCAATGTGCTGATGGGCCGCCTCGCTGAAATCCCGGCCTGGCGCTCGTTGACCCAGCTTTGGCCCGAGCAAGACAGGGCGCTCGCGATGTCGGCGCTCGAGCAGTTCGACATCGCGCAGTTCGCCGCTCAGCGCGCCGACCAGCTCTCCGGCGGCCAGCAACAGCGCGTCGCGATCGCCCGCGCGCTGGTGCAGGAGCCCGATATCATCCTCGCCGACGAGCCGATCGCCTCGCTCGATCCGCGCAATACCAAGATCGTGATGGACGCGCTGCTGCGCATCAACAAGCATTTCGGCATCACCGTGCTCTGCAACCTGCATTCGCTCGATCTGGCGCGCAGCTATTGCGACCGCCTGATCGGCATGGCGGCAGGCCGCGTGGTGTTCGATGGTCAGCCGTCGATGCTGACCGATCACGTCGCCCGCGAGCTCTACGATCTCGAGGCCAATGATGTCATCGGCGGGGCGCCAATGCCTGCGCCCGATGCCGCAACAGCTCCGGCGCTCGGCACCGCAGCCGCGGCCTGAACGTCGCAACCTTGATCCAGGGAAAGCCGCTGCAGGTGCAGTCGGCCTCTAGAGCATGATCCGAAAAGATCATGTTCCAAGCGCTACCATAACAGCAGGGGTAAACATGATCACTCGTCGCATCGTTCTCGCCGGCGCTGCCGCGCTCGCGCTCGCCGCGTCCGCGTCGGCGCAAGACTGGAAGGCCAAATATCCGGAGCTGACCTTCGCGGTCGTGCCGGCTGAAAACGCGTCCGGCGTCACCGAGCGCTGGACGCCGTTCGTCAACTATCTCTCCAAGGAACTCGGCGTGAAGGTCACGCTGCGCATCGCCAACGATTATGCTGCGGTGATCGAGGGCCAGCGCTCCGGCAACATCCAGATCGCCAGCTACGGTTCGGCCTCCTTTGCCCGCGCGCGGCTGACCGGCGTCAAGACCGACGCCTTCGCAAACGACATCAATGCCGACGGCTCGACCGGCTACTACTCGGTGTTCTTCGTCAAGGCGACCAGCCCGTACAAGACCGTCGAGGACGTGAAGGGCAAGAACCTCGGCCTCGTCGATCCGAACTCAACCTCGGGCAACAACGTGCCGCGCTTCGAGCTGAACAAGAAGGGCATTCCGGACGCCGAAGCCTATTTCAGCAAGGTCGTCTTCACCGGCAGCCACGAGAACGCGGTCCTCGCGCTTTCGCAAGGCACCGTCGACGTCGCCGCCAACCAGTGGACCAGCGACGACGACTCCACGCTCGCCCAGATGCTGCACAAGGGCATGCTGAAGAATGCCGACGGCTCGCCGATGAAGAAGGAAGATTTCCGCATCATCAACAAGTCGGCCGAGATCATCAACGGACCCTATGCCTATAACACCGATCTTCCCGACGATCTGAAGGCCGCGATCGCAAAGGCCTTCTTCGAGGCGCCGGCCAAGGACAAGGTGATGTTCGACAAGCTCTCGGACGGCCAGAAGAAGGGCTTCCACCCCGCGACCACCAAGGATTGGGACGGCACGATCGAGCTGATCAAGTTCGTCGACACCCTGCGCAAGAAGAAGGCGTCCTGATCGGTTGACACGAACTACGCAGGCCGGGTCGATTGCGACCCGGCCTGTTTCCATTGAGGGCAAGCAGCAGATCCGATGACCACCGCCGTATCCATCCTTCCCGCTCAGCAGCTCGCGGCGCTGAACGAGGCCTATCGCAAGGCGGTCGCGCGCAAGCGGCTGAAGATGATGCTGGCGGCGGCGGTGTTTATCGCGGCGCTCGTCGTCGCTGGCATCGGCGCCGAAGTGAACCTGCGCACGCTTTTCACCTATTTCGGCAACTTCGTCTCCTATTTCGACCGCATCCTCACGCTCGATAACGGCCAGCGGGTCTGGACCGATTTCGGCGAATGGTTCTGGGGCTGGAAGCAATGGCTGAAGCTGCTCGCCGAGACCATTTTGATCAGCTATGTCGGCACGCTGACCGGCGCCGTCTTTGCGTTCGCGCTGAACTTCTTCGCCGCGCAGAATACCTCGCCCGGGCCGTGGCTGCGCTTCGTCGTCCGCCGCCTGCTCGAATTCGCCCGCACCGTGCCCGGCATCGTGTTCGCGTTGGTGTTCGTGATCGCGTTCGGCCTCGGGCCGATGGCGGGCGTGCTGGCGATCGCCGTGCACTCGACCGGCGCGCTCGGCAAATTGTTCTCCGAGATCGTCGAGAATGCCGACATGAAGCCGGTGGAAGGCATCCGCTCGACCGGCGCGAGCTGGCTCTCCTGCATGCGCTTTGCGGTGCTGCCTCAGGTTTCAGCGGGCTATGCCAGCTATGCGCTGTTGCGCTTCGAGATCAATGTGCGCGAGGCGTCGGTGATGGGCTTTGTCGGCGCCGGCGGCATCGGGCAGGAGCTCGTGGTCGCGATCCGCAAATTCTACTATTCCGACGTCAGCGCCATCCTGGTCACCATCATCGTCACCGTGTTCGTGATCGACATCACCACCGGCTGGCTGCGCGCAAAACTGTTCGGCAAGGAGGCGCGGGCATGAGCCAATTGCCGAAGCCGGATTCGCTGGCGCTGCGGACGAAATATCCAGATGTTTTCGAGCGCCCGGCCTCGGCGCGCCTCGCCACGCCCTTGATGCTGCTGGCGGCGTTCGCGGTCTTCGTCTTCGGACTGTTCGATCTCGACTTCTCGCCGACCAAGCTGGTGAGCGGCCTGCGCGAGCTCGGCTGGATCACGTTGATGATGATCCCGCCCGATCCTGGCTCATCGCTGCCGACCTATCTCTCCGCGCTCGGCGAGACGCTGTCGATCGCGCTGCTCGGCACCACGATCGCCGCGTTCCTGGCGCTGCCGGTCAGCCTGCTCGCCGCGCGCAACATCGTGCCGTCAGCCATCTTCCGTTTTCCGGTGCGGCGCTTCCTGGATTCGATCCGCGGCGTCGACCAGCTCATCTGGGCCTTGGTGTGGATTAATGTCGTCGGCCTCGGCCCGTTTGCCGGCGTGCTCGCCATCGCGGTGTCGGACTTCGGCGCCTTCGGCAAATTGTTCTCTGAGGCCATTGAGGAGGCCGACAAGAAGCAGGTCGAGGGTATCAGAGCTTCCGGCGGCAGCGCGCTGCACGAGATCCGCTTCGGCCTGATCCCGCAGGTGCTGCCCGTGATCGCGGGGCAGGTGCTCTATTACATCGAGTCGAACACGCGTTCGGCCACCATCATCGGCATCGTCGGCGCCGGCGGCATCGGGCTGCAGCTCGCCGAGCAGATCCGCGTCCTGGAATGGCAGAAGGTCTCGTTCCTGATCTTGATGATCCTGGTCGCGGTCGCCGTGATCGACTGGATATCGACAAAACTCCGCTTCGCCATCATCGGCCAGCGCGCGGTGGCGTGAGCCTAACCGCGGTTCCGTAGGGTGGGCAAAGCGAAGCGTGCCCACCATCAAGCACTCCGCTCGGAATGGTGGGCACGCTTCG
>NZ_PSRR01000114.1 GCF_004296405.1 Bradyrhizobium sp. Leo170 | reverse complement strand
GACCTGGCGCGGCGCCTGTAAGCTCTCCAGGACGATCTTGAGCTTCTCGTCCTCGGACCAGCGCCGCCGCCGGCCCGTGTCCACCACCTCAAGCCGTTCGACTTGGGCACTGCGCCTATCACTGTCCATAAGGACAGTTCTCAACAACACACCTCATTCGGCAAGGCGGCCTTCACCGGACGGATGCGAAGCGCACATCGCGCGAAAGGTAAGCCGATGTGCCCACGCGGGTGCTTGGCGGGCCATTCAGGAATGAAGCCGAGCGGCGTCATACGTTACGAATCCACCGCGCCACACGTTAGAGAATGATTCAGGATGATGGCGCTCTCGCACTTTGAAAGGCTCGCCATGAAATATGTCCGCTCCGGAATCAATGAAGCAAGCGGCACCGCGTCCGGCTCGAGTGGGCCATAGGCGTCGTCTTCCAGCAGCAATACGTCGTTTCTCCGCAATATCTCGGCCACCTCCTCACGCCGAGAAAGCGGCATTGTCGCCGTCGTCGGATTGTGGATAGTCGGAACCAAATACACCGCCTTGGGGGCATGTCGCCGACACGCCGCGTCAAGCGCGGTCGGAACGACGCCGTGCTCATCCATCGGGACCCCGACCAGGCGCCCGCATATCCGGCCGCAGCCCTTATCCCGGGATAGGTCAGCGCTTCAGTGAGAACCACATCACCCGGCGACATCAGCGTTTCAAGCAGATTGAAAATTGCGTTCTGAGTTCCCGGGCAGATCACGAGCCGATCACCACGCCCGTTCGCGATGCGCGAACGAAGCCACTCTGCAGCAATGTTACGCTCGGCTTGGCATGGTCCAGCGTCACGGTAAGTGAGAAGCGCGCACAACCCAACCTCGCGCTGGATTGCTGCAAGTCCGCGCGTTAGACTAGCCGTCCCTCCAGGTCGGTGTCCAACGGTTGAGGCCGAAGAATCATCGAAAGTTCGAATTCCGGCGGTTGGCCCGCGCTGCGTATCGGGCTCGATAGACTCTCGACAACGAACATGCCCTGTCGGATGCGGGCCTGCGTCAGTCCGCGGCGCTGAGCTTCCGTGTAGGTCCGTGTCACCGTGGTGAGATCGATGCCGAGCGTCTCGGCCAGCTCCCGATGCGTGGGGAGCACTAGCCTTCCGCTCTCAATGTCCGCGGACAAGGCGGCCACAATGCGCAAATAAATCGGGCCTTCGCGATCGGTAAGCGTAGGAATCCAGTCCATAAAATTGCCTCTCGTGATTGGACAAAGACTGAATTTCTTCCAACCGCCGGCCCCGACTTAGGGGATAGGGGCGAGGCTCTGAACCCACTTTCACCATCTCATTACGTTTTTCTGCGCGACTTCCCCGCGTCTTGAGCTGCCGCAAAAAGCAAGCGCCTTCCCGGAGAACGCGCCAACCTGCTCCCTGACTTCAAACAGTATTTGGTCGACCAGTGTCTTCACCGGTGCCCGACTGATCCATATAGCGCCTCAAAGCCGTCCCGAGATCCACCCATGAGGCCCCCGAGGCAGCGCTGGACCAGTTCGGCCGGATCGACAGGCGGTCGCTTTAATACGTCTGCGACAGATATTCGACGATCTTGCCGACGTCCGCTTCGTCGATCGGTGCGCCGTACACCTTGATCATCTTCATGACCTCGGCCTGCCAGAAATCCTTCTTGAACTTTGGGCCCTGTGGCTGAGTCTTGATGTAGTCGGCCGAATGACACGCGGTGCAATTGCCTTGCACCACCTCAAGGTTTGGCCCCGGCTTGAACGCGGCGGTTTCCGGAGGGAGCTCGTAAGAGACCGGTTTGGCCCGAACTGCGACGCTGATGCCAACGATCGCAGCAACACTCGCCATCATCGATACTGCTCTCAACGCAGTCCTGTGCAAGGTCATGACCAGGCTCCTCAGGCTGCTGTAACCGACGTTGTTTCAATCACGTTGCGCATGTAGCCGGGCGGATTCCATGTTGCGGTTTCGGGCTGTGTCTGTCCGGCCTGGTTGGTGGCGCGAACCTTGAGGTCTTGCGCACCGGGCGGCAACCGGACCGAGAGCTGCCATTCACGGAACGAATACTTGCCAAGGTCCTTGCCGAGCTTGGCCGCCTGCCACGTCTTGCCGCCGTCGGGCGACAGGCTGACGTCCTTGATACCAGTTCCGCCATCGAAGGCGATGCCTTTGACAATTGTCGGGCCCCCGGCCTTCACCTTGGCGCCGTTGGTCAGGTTGGTGATGAAAGAACGGACGTTGAGACGATTGATCGGCACTGTCGACTTCGGTGCGGCGCCGGGATCGACGCAGGCGCAGCTGTTGTCGGGGATCCGATAGGCTCCTTTCATCCAGAAGCCATCGAACACCGAGTCGAGCACGGTGATCTCGTTCAGGTGCTTGACCCAATAGGTCCCAAAATGGCCGGGCACCACCAGCCGCAGCGGGAACCCGTTCAGCAGCGGCAAGTCAGTCCCGTTCATGGCATAGGCCAGCATCACCTCGCCATCACGGGCGTGATCGATATCCAGCGCCTTGACGTAATCCGGTGTTCTATCGCTCACCGGACCATCGAGGCCGCCGAACGTCACCTGCTTGGCGCCCTGCTGCACGCCGGCCTTATCGAGTACCGCTTTCAGCGGCACGCCGCGCCAACGTGCATTGCCCATGGCGCCGTTGGCGAGCTGACCACCGGCGACGCGTGGATCCGAAAATCCGCGGCTATTGCCGGAACATTGATTGACTGCCACGAGATCAATGGCCGGCATCTTCTTGATCTCGGCCAGCGACAGCTTCAACGGCTTGTCGACCCTCCCTTTGATCTCAACGGAGAAAGTATCCGGATCGATCTCCAGAGGAATATCGGCGAGATGGTAGCGCACGAAGAACGCATCGTTCGGCGTGAGCACATCTTCATTGAACACCGAGAACGGCGTCTCCAATTGCGGGGGCCGGCTGGTCAGGCCGATCATCAAACGCTTCTGAGGGTATCTGACCAGCGGCCGCTCGCCATTGCCGAACGGCAACGTCACGGTCTCAGCCAAAGCTGAATTTGATGAAAATGGCAGAACGGCACCGGATGCTGCAAGCATAACTCCGGAGCATATAAAGGTGCGTCTGTCGATCACAGCGGTCCTCCTGTTGCCTTGTGTCCAATTGACGTTCAGCTGTCGCCGCGTGCGCCTGGGTCCCTGGTAGGGCTTTGCCTTCGAAGCGCGGTTCGAGGGCGCTGGCACAGGTACCTGCAAGGCCTTCCGCAAGTTGATTGCCGTTCGAAAGCCACATCGTTGGTTGAGATCAGCGATAGCGAAATCTTCATCGCGCATGGCAGCGTGCATATTTCATCACGCTGACATCGGTTGAGACCACCGAGTCAGGCGGCGTCGTGGGCCTAACGCGTCCTTTCGTGCCTTACCTCACGCACCAAGTTGGCGTTGTCGCCTTGCATATGAACACCGGATGCGTGAGCGAACCGTTGGCGGATCTCCTTATCCGTTTCGATTTGATGACTGCCTTGGCGCTCTGCGCCTATTCGGGCTTCCCGCCGGCGCCTCGGCCGAGACCGCCGCCAGCATGGCTGACATGCCGCCCACCGAAGGGAAGGCGTCCGGCGCCACGCCCTGGCCGGCCAGGATGTCGCGGGGTTCGCGATAGGCGATGCGGACCTGGCCTTCGCCGGTCTCATAGACTAAGACGCGCAACGGCAGGTCAAGGCCCAGCGTCTGGTGCGCCTGCATCAGAGGCGTGCCGGCCTTGGCCCCGCCGAACGTCACCACCGTCGTGCGGCCAAGCGTAAGGCCTGCGCCCCGCGCATTGGCGGCGTGGTCGACAATGCCGAACACCTCGACCTGCCTGTGCTTCACGCTGGCGACCAGCGCATTCAGCGTGTCCTCGAAAGGGCGGGAGGAAACGACGACGATCAAGCTTTCAGACATGTGTCACCCCATTGCAGCGGTGCAGACGTCCAGATTGAGGCCGGCCAAGCCGCTTTGCTAATATTCCAGCTCGCGAGGCTGCGTTTCAATTTCACTGCAGCCTGGATTGCGCCGTGGCACCGACCTGCCCTTTTGTCGATGGCGGCACGGCCACGGCTACTGTCTACAGTCCTTCGTACACAAGTTTGGTGAAGAACTCCGGATCGATCACAAATCTTCCCCATTTGTCGTCGAAGGCCGCGGTCGGCTTCGCCGCAATGATTTCTTCGAGGGATTTCCCCTGTGACTTCAGTGCAACGATCTTATCGCGCACCGTGACCAGCATGTCGCGAAACTCGATCAAGTGAGCGCGGTTGCCGACCGGCCCATGACCAGGAACCAAGATTGTTTGATCCGTGGTGCGTTCGATAGCTTTGTTAGCCCAGGCGATGGCCGAATTGACGCTGCCGCCGTGTTCGTTGTCGATGAACGGATAGTATCCGTTCCAGAACGTGTCGCCGAAGGCCATCACATCGGCGTTTTCGAAATACACCAACACATCGCCGTCAGTATGGCCGGGGCCGAAATGTTCCACCTTTATGGAGTCGCCCGCAAAGGTGAAATCCCTCTCATTTTCCACGATGATCGTCGGGCGCGCGCCGGCCGGAACGGGAGCGAACGTCCAATTCCAATCATCGATGCGAGTGGTATCGGAAAGATGCTTCAGCGTATTTCTCTGTGCAATGATCGTGGCGCCGGCTGCATGCATCCACTCGTTTCCGTCGGTATGATCCCAGTGCCAATGGGTGTTTACGACATATTTTAAGGGTGACGGGCCGATCTTATTGAGAGCCGCCTCCAACTTGTCTTTCGACGGCTTGATGCCGGCATCGACGAGGAACTTGCCCTCGCTTCCCGACAGAACCACGATATTTGCCCCGGATCCCATCAGGACATTGATATTGCCGCGCAAGGGCACGGTGACGATGTCGCCCTTGGCTCGCTCCAGATATCGCGCGCCGGCCCCAGTATGGAAATAGTCGCCTTTTGCGGGTGCTGGCGCAGCGGCAAGTGCGGGGGGGGGCATATCCAAAAGCAAGAAGAGCCGAACACAGGAATACGGCGGTCGATGGAATCGCAGGCAGGTTTGTCGGCATGATGTCAATATGCCTCACTCTCGGTCCGTGAACGAATGCGATCCCGCATCGCGACCTCGATTCAGCGTGGATGAGAATGGGTCTACTGGCTATTAGATCCGCACGCAGCTTTGTCGAAACGCACGCTTTGGATCGGCTCATTCCGTGGGTACTAAGGGCATATGCGACGATCGCGTATGCTTTCCTTCACTTCCGATTGTTACGCTGATCGTCGATCTCGAAAGCCACGAGCCCTCAGATTGTGCGACAGGCGGTATCCGCGAGCTTTGGCCTTCGCCTGCACAGGTTCTGTTGCAACGTTTGGGGTCGGGGTCGCGTGTCATCTGCGACCCACCTGACATTCCAGACAATCCAGACAAAGTCTGTGCTCACCAAAGATGCTGGGCCGAGCACGTTGAAGGCTCTGTATTGATCGTCGGACGCACTGACGGAGGTGCGCTCGGTATTGGATGTTTGGTATGGCGAAGGCTTCACCGACGTCTTGTAGAAACGCGTTGCCAAAAAGCGAAGTTCGAGAAAGTGTTCGAGGCCGATGCCTTTGGACGTTGCAGGACAAGCAGACGCCCCCTTCCGTGGGATCGCCTCATCAAGGCGGTCAATCTATGGGCCAAGATTTCCGTGCAATGTCCAGAAAATCCCATGATGCCGGAAAGACGCGGGCGGACAGCGCCGTGTCTGTTCCCGCCTTTAATCCTGATGATCAAACCTGTCAAAATCGCCAATGAGGGCAGCCATCGCGCAATGGTACAGCCAGAATTACTAATCTTGGTACTGTTCTATGATCGGGGCGGAACAAATCTACGCGCTAGAACGAGCTAGCGGTACGGCAACCGCACTGCTGCCGAACGGAGAAAGTCATGAGACTTGTCAGGATGAGCAAGGACAAAGTCGGCCTCCTGGTGCTTCTTCCCACTGGCCTGCATGTGATCGACATCGCAAACAGCCTGGGTGTGTTTGCACCTCACGATCCGTTGTCAAACGGCCTTCTGAACGGCGCGCTAAAGGACGGTTGCAATTGGTCGCTGATTGTCAAGCATTGGGCTCACTTGCGATCGCCGCTCAAAAAACTGGCGAACGTCGCTATAGCCAATCCAGGTCACTCATGCTTGGTCATGCAGCCGTTTACGGAACAATTGCTAACCGAAGATGCCACCGATCGCATCCTCGCGATCGATATAACCGACAGTGAACGTCCGGAAGAGCAGGATCCGAGGCGCCGGTACGACAGTTCAGTGAGTGAGCTTCCCGAGAATAAGTTCAGGCTCTTGTCGGGCTGACTGTTCAATGCAGAAGGCGCGATCAAGTGGAAAACTGGTCGATCCGACCTGAGGAGACGAGATCATGTGCGAAACTACCTTTCACCGATAGTGCGTGAGGATGTACCAGCCCGGGACCGCAGCAGCGACGCTGCCCCAGAATCACGCCTGATCGTCACGAACTTCAAATTAGCCGTGAGTGAGGTGTTTGGACGGAACTCGAACCAGACGATAACGATGGAATGATCTTGGATTGGGGCGCGTTGAACGTCAGCTATTCTGCCAATAGCGGCGCCAATCTGACATCGAGGAAGATCAGAGTCGGGCCAAGAGGCGTCACTTCAACCGGTTTGCGGAGCAGGTTTTGACGCTTTGAAGATGCATCGGTTGGTACTGAAGAAGTATCTTCCTGCTTCGCTCAGACGCTCCAACTCGCCGTGCCACTTGTTCAGATCATCAGTCAGAACGTCGTTTTTCTGCCCAACGAAGTCCCGAATAACCTGTGATAAGCCCTTACTGTAGCTATCCTCATCATATTGCAGATTGAGAATGGGAAAGACGGTTGCACCGTCAAACCTAAATCCTGCATTGACCAACCTGTGCGCCATGGATCTTGGGAGACGCGGATGAGCGCAGTGCGCCTCCCATGACCTCATGATCAAAGCCATTCTTTCTGGATTTTCAGAATGCCACACGACGGCGTCCCAATCTGTTGCCACAAAAAGTGTGCGGCCATCCGACTTCAGGACGCGAAATGCCTCTGAAAGCACGCGGTCAACGTCAGGAACGTACTCGGCAACTTGCGTACATACAACGACATCAAACGACCCGTCTTCCTGATCCATTTTCGTCGCGTCGCCAACGGCATATGAAAGCCAGCTAGAAGGTTTTCGTCGATTGCAGAAGGCAATCAAATCGGTCGAAATATCGATACCGACGACGGCACCATGAGGCCCGACGAGTTCCCCCATGCTTTCGCACAAATAGCCCGGGCCACATCCGATATCCAAAACACTCTCACCACTGGACAAATTGAGTTGCCGAATTGTTTCCGACCGCTGTGCGGCGACGTCCTTCGCGAGGTAGTTTTTTCGAGCCGCTTGGCGTTTTCTTTCGTGTATTCGAGCCCTCTCATCTTCGCCTCCACCGTCAAGGTGCTATTGAAACTCGCAAGCTAGGGTAAATCAATGGTCGATAGGTCACCTGCGTGTGAACCGGTGGAACGGGTCGATGCTGTCGAAAAGGGCTTGAGAAGCCAAGCGTGCAGTGTTGCCTAGTTAGGCGGCGGCAGGCGAGTCGGTGATGATGGGATGGCGGGACCGGGGCCAGCGGCAGCTCTCTTACGAGTTTAGCCTGGACGAGATGATCCCCTGATCACCTGTTGCGGCGGATCACTGCGTTTGCGACTGCGGTTCTGGCCGATTTGCACCAACGTTAAAGGCGTTTTACGGGCGACATCGGCCGGCCCTCGGTTGATCCCGAGCTGATGATCCGGATGCTCCTGGTCCGTTATTGCTTCGGCATTCGCCATGAGCGCGGGCCGCGCCAGGAAGGGCATTGCACCTTGCTTACTGCTGTTCCTGCAAGCTCGTCAGGCCACGCCGGCATCCACGAATCGAATTAGATTTCGATTTACCCATGGATGCACGACACGAATTACGAATATCTTCTGTCGATGACCATGGCCATCACGGTAGCAAAATTTGCCCTTCGCATCTGGACGAACTCAGGAAGAGCTTAGACGCCAGCGTGCAAGGCACGAAAGCGCGCATTAGACCTAGGGCGCCGCCCGCTCGGCCGCCATCTGCGATGGCACGCTGCCGACGGCTGCGTCGCTATACGCATTCTCGTCCGCGTCGGAGCCTGAGAAAGGCACGGGCCTGCCGTAAAGCTGTTCAGCGGCCGCGCCCGCAAAAACGGGAGCCCTCGAAGGTGACGTGGTACGCGCAGCTTCGTCTCGATCTGCGGCCGCCCTCCCTGTGGCCGCGACTTCCAACGCCAGTAGCACCGAAATCCGGCCCGATGCCAATGCACGAGCGTCTCGGGCCGGATGATCGTGAGGACCTGCAGGATCGATGGAAACCAGCGATACAGCTGAATGAAGAACCAGCGATCATCGTTGGTGAGCCGGACGCGACCATGCAGCCTGCGCCTCAGGACAATCAATTGATGTCTGAGCGCCGCATTCTCTGCTTCAAGTCGACTCTTCGACTTGAGAGGCGAGGCCAAGACGGCCGGTACGAAACAGAGCAGTCCGATCATTCTTCCAGAATAGGCGATTCCGCCACTTCATCAATACGGATAAGGTTTTTCGGTACACACAGGTGGGCGAATTTCCGATTATCGACAAACCATTCCGTATGTCAGATTTGGCGGCGCGCTTGACGTCAATCCTGCACGAAGGATGAGATGATCTCCTGCCGTCACTTTCTTGCTGCGCATAGCGCCACAACGAGCTTTACCGGGACGCCGGCGAATCTAAGCTGTACTTCCTTCACACTTGACGTAGAGCCCGGTTCAAAAACCTCACGCAGCGGGCGCGGCAGTCGACGAGCCTTGGTCCGCTGCCGGTCAAACTGAAAAGAACTGAGGCGAGCAATGCTAGCCGCTCCGCCCTCGAATTGGGACATCGCCCGATGAAGTAGCCGAATTCGCATTTGGCCAATACCCGAGGTGAGCGATATTTCCCGAGCATAAGTGTGGGCGCCCCGGCGCAAGCCGAAATCGCCGTCGATCGTCTCATGGAATAGCGGATCGAACCCATTCGCGGCGACGTCAGCTACAGCATTGATCCGGCTTCCAGGGCTGCTTTCACAGCATGCGTTTCGAAGCGGCGCTCGCATGCGTTGCGAAAAAGTCACAGTGCGACATGAACCCGTTAGCGTCACGTCGCCGCGCATTGTACGACATGCTTCCTGCGCTAAAAGTATGGGGCATTCGATTTCCGAGTGGACGTACGGGTCTCACGGCGGAGGCCGGTAATGGCGACAACTCGAATCCTTATCCTCGGTCCAGCGGCGGGTCTTTTGCTCGCAACCAGCGGAGCCGCGGGCGCCGACCTTCCGGTCAAAGCGAAGCCCATCGAATATGTGAAGATCTGCTCAGCTTACGGCCCAGGCTTCTTCTTCATCCCCGGTACCGACACCTGCATGAAGATCGGCGGCTATCTCCGGGTCGACACCACATTCAACGGCGGCATACAGGGTACGCCTCCCTGGAACGCCGACGCAGGACAACATAACCGCTACTTCGACTACTTCGCCGCCCGCTCCCGCATGCTATTGTCAATCGATACCCGCACCGCCACAGAATATGGCGTGGTCCGTACCTTCGGGCAGGGCCGGTTTACGTTCTCTACGCTTGGCAACAACACCTTCAATCCGAACTCGATCAACGGCTCGCTGCCGGTCGCAGGCTCGCAGTTGCTCGAAACTCCCGGCGGCGGCTTCGTTTCGATCCAGTACCTCTTCATCCAGTTCGCAGGCTTCACCTTCGGTCAGTCCGCCTCTGCCTACGCGTCGCCTTGGCAGGGCTACCCCGGCAACATCACGGACTTCCTGCTCGGCGGCCAGAACACTGATACCGGCGTCCAAAACATCCAGTACACCGCGGATTTCGGCAACGGAGTGACCGGCAGCATCGGCCTCGACGATCCGACGGTGTGGGACCGCACGGCGGTTTACAACCTGTCGCTGCCGCTGAACGCCACGCTGAACACCGGCAACGCTTATGCCGGCGTCCATGCGCCCGATGTGGTCGGCAACATCCGCGTCGACCAGGCCTGGGGTCTGTTCCAGATTTCCGCCGCGGCTCATGAGGTCAATACCTCCTACAATGTCCTGAACGCCCTTGGAGCGCCAGCGGGCGCCGTCGGCCTGCCAGGCGCGGCGCCGACCGGAGCATCCGAGCTTTCCGGACATCCCGACACCTCGTGGGGCGGCGCGGTGATGGCGGCGTTGCAGATCAAGAACATCCCGACCGGTCCCGGCGACGACATCAAGATGGACGCGAGCTATTCCAAGGGGGCGACGAAGTACGTCATCTCATCGGCTTCAACCTCGCCGAGCTTTGCCATCTTCGGCAGCGCCAGCGCCTTCGGCGCCTATCAGAGCATCGGGTTCGGTGCGACGACCGATGCCGTCTATCTGCCGGTCGCAGCCGGCGGCGACGGCTCGCTGCATCTGACGGAGGCCTTTGGCGTTCGCGGGGCGTTCAACCACAACTGGGACCCCTATTGGTCGTCGAGCCTGTTCGGCTCGTATGTGGCCGTCCGCTATGACGGCGCGGCCAAAGCCTTCATGTGCGCGAACTACACCACCCCCGCCAAGGCAGTCAGCGCGGATTACGTCTGCAACCCCGACTTCAACCTGTCGCAGCTTGGTGTCATCACCCGCTGGACCCCGGTCAAGAACCTGACTTTCTCCGCCGAATTCATGTGGTTCCACCTCGATCAGAAATTCCAGGGCTCCGCGGTCCTCGGCACTTCGGCCCCCAAGCCTACCGCGCGCTACGAGTTCAAAGACCAGGACACGTTTCACCTGCAGCTTCGTGCCCAGCGGAACTTCTGAGGCTTTTTTCAGCGAATAGACCTGACAAGTCTCGGTATGTCTTGATTTAGGCGTCGGTAAAAACGGGGCATTGGACAGCTAAAGCAAGATGGCTGACGTCCGTGGCGTGGGGACTGCAACATCGGTATGTCCGATTGATTTACCACAGGTATGGCGAGCGCGCTCGGTCGGTCCGCCAAGGTTCGAACGCAGCGGTGCTCGATGTTATCGAGACACGCGGCCACGCAGCGTACTGACGTCCGTAGACGGGACTGCTGACGCGGCATTTCCCCAGGTATTGCGAACATAGGTCAGGACGTCCGCGATCTCTGTGTCACTGAGATTCCAACCGAAGGATGGCATGGCGGGTGCGGTCGGGGCAGCTGAAGTGGCGACAGCGCGACTGCCGATCAGAACGACGCGAATCAAGGAGGTCGGATCAGTGGATTGGACCAGGGGCGCTTGTGCCAGGCGCGGGAATAGGGTTGGAACGCCCGCGCCGCTAGAAATGTGGCATGGCGCACAACGGTTCTCATAGACTGCCTTGCCCGCCACCATGCGTGTGTCATCGTGCGCCAGCGCAACGGCCGTGTTCGGGCCTCGAGGAGCACGATCCATCAGATAGGTGGCGATCGCGAGAAGATCGGCATCTGTCATATGAGAGGTGGAGTTCTCAACGGCCTCGGCCATCGGCCCGGACGCAATGTCAAAAGAGTTGGCACCGGTCTTAAGATAGCGGACGATGTCTTCCGTGGACCAATGACCGATGCCCATACGGGGATCCGCGGTCAGATCCGGCGCATACCAATCCTGCAACAATGCGCCCTGTAAGGCTTCTCCACCCCGATCGCCGCCCGTGATGTTCTTCGGTGTATGACAGGTACCGCAATGGCCGAGGCCTTCGACCAGATAGGCCCCACGGTTCCACACATCCGACTTTGTCGGATCGGATTGAAACACCCCGGGCTTGAAATTGATCAAATCCCAGGTGGATGTTGCCGGTCGGCGGACATTGAACGGAAACCTGAGCTGATTCGGCTGAACCTCGTTGTGCACCGGCTCCAATGTGCGCAGATAAGCCCAGATCGCTGATACGTCCTCGCGAGTAACCTTGGTGTAGGCGGGACACGGCATTGCCGGATAGAGGCGAACCCCATCCCTACCAATCCCCTCATGCATCGCCCGCCACAAATCCGATTCGGTCCAGGCACCGATTCCCGTCGCAACATCCGGCGTAATATTTGGACCGAGCCAATTTTCCGAATGGCGTCTCCAGCGCAGCGCCGCCAGCAAAAGGCTTACCGCCCGGCGCGGTGTGGCAACCGGCGCAATCGCCGAGCACGGCGAGATACCGGCCGCGCTCGATCTTCTCGAACGCCTGGTTGTCTTCCGCCGCGCGCGCGGCAGTCAGGCCGATCCCGCAGGCCGCGAGCGCAAGAATCATCAGATTGCGCATTCTCATGCCAATACCTCGGAGTGCTGGCCGTCAAATCTGCACGAGCGAGCCGGGACTCTTCAGGTAGCGGTTTACGATCGCGTCTGCCGCCCAATAGGCGAGTGCGCCCACAGTATCCGTGGGATTATATCCGGGGTTCTGCGGGAAGGCCGTGGCACCCATGACGAACAGGTTGGGCACGTCCCAGCTCTGCAAATAGCGATTGAGGGCGCTGATCTTGGGCTCGACGCTCATAATGGCACCGCCGCGTTCGCTTGGCGTTTCAGTTCGAGAGCGGTCAGATCAGTTTCTCACTGCCGGTTCTCTTGGACTCCCGTGGATTTGACGACACCGAAGTCGTCGAAGTTGCGAAGCAAGTTGTATGACGTTTTCAGGCAGCTCTGCAGTCAGTGCGGGGGGGCAGTTGTCGGATGACGAGCGTCGCGAGCTCGCAAGGATCAACGCGCGGTCAGCCTCGTAGGCTCGGCGGTCGCAATGGCGCAAAGAGGTGAACGACCCGACGAGACGCGACATGAAGGCTGCTATTGACCACTGGAATGTTGACGGTCAGGAGCGCATATAGGCTGTATGGCCAAACTTCCCGCGATGCGCATGCTTGAAGTGACGCTGATTGCTCTTCTCCCGCAGAAGTGGGAGTGGCAGGTCTGGGAAGCCGACATGCTGTTGATGAGCGGCCATGAGACTTCGCGGGAAACGGCTCAGATCGAAGGGAATAGCGCCCTGTTCTACTTGCTTCGGTGTCCGATTTGACCATTCGAAGCGCCTGACGCGAATTTATGTCGACTCCCGGCTGAAATGGGTGTCTAGTCGCTTACATCACCGCCCGGCCCATGGCTTCTATCGGTGATGAGAACGCCCGTTGCGCTCCCGCCCAATCACACAGGGAGCACCGCTGTGCCGGTTCGGCGACGTTTCAAGCTGTCATCATCCACATTCGAATTCCGCCTAACGCAAGAGGCGATCAACTTGCGCAAACAGGCTGAAGGCATGCCCCGAAGCATTCGCCGCGACGAGCTTCTGCGGAAAGCACGCCAGATAGATGTCGCCTCTCAAGTCAACAAGTGGCTGACTTCGCCAGGAATGCGTGCTCCGACTTAGAATTTGCGCGACAAATACTAGGCACCACTCGCCTGTTTATGCGCGCTCTTGCCTTAAAGCGACCACGGCACGTGATCCTATCGCCTGGCAAGAAAAAATGTGACGATCTCGAAAGCAAACAATTGACGCGAAAGGAAGCGGGCGTGGACACCGCCGTGACGCATTTAATCTCTGTCATGCTAGTTGGTTTTGGCGGCTGGATAATTGCTGTTTCACCGGTTCAGTCCGATATGTTCCCAATTTGGTTTGCTCTCGGTGCCTTTACTATCGCGATCGGGCTAATCAGCGCTCTCGGTGAGCGGCACTCCCGGTCGCGACCCTCGCGCTGATGAAAGCCGGCTCGGCGATCATCGGCGGCGAGATTTTCGCCCCCGTCAGCGAACGGTACCACCCATCTCTCGGTCCCTGAAGGCGAAGCCGGTCAAGATCGTGCTCGTGGCCGCCAGCCTATGCGAAGCGGATCGCGCCGGCATCTGGGTTGAGCCGAAGCTGCTCGCCGAGATCGAATACCGGGCGAAATCGGCCGAGGGCAAGGTGCGGCACCCGTTCTCAAGGGACTGCGGGAGGACCTCTGAGGATGACGTGGTGCATTCGCTGCCACAACTGCCGCTGGGTTTGCGCGGGTCATCCGACGAAGCCCTGGCTCGGTCGGCTGGCCTGCAACTGCGGTGGTGCCGGAGCGCCCTGCCCATCGTGCAATTCGAGGAATGACGACGCTAGCCGGCCCGAGGTGCCTGAGGGCTACGAGGCAGCGGTGACGAAGGATGATAACCTTGACTGAAGTAGCTTGTGCCAGCTAGCGGCCCGCGCAAGCGGCGTTTGGAACGCTTGACGATCTCGAGCTGAGACGGTTCCAGAATTAACCTGAAATCGCAGCATCTGCTTAATTCGGGTATTGTGCTGCGGGCGGGAAAACTCGGCACTAGGTTGCCGGTATGCCAAATCGCAACCGCCGCAAAGAACCGCCATCACTGCCGTGGATCAGAGACGATCTGCGGGCCTAGTATGAAGAGGTTCTTCGCCTGCGAGCCAAGTTGAAACGGTTGTTTGCAAAGAAGACGAGTGGCCAATCCAAGCGCAGCCAATCCAAGCGACGTCTAAGCCACCACTAAATTGCTGTGTGGTCTGGCAGCGGCTGCTGGCCACCACCATTCCTGCTGCCGCGGTAATTGCGTCCACGACGAGCGCCGAAACAACTTCGGAGCCGGCCTTGAAAAGCTGCGTACCAATGCGACGTCGCCCTTCGGCGATGCGATCGATATCACCGTGCAATTTCAGAACATGTGGAATTCGTATCGCTGCTTCAACACGCCGGTCCATATCGGTCATCAGACTGCCGGCAACGGAGCGAACGGTTGCTTGATCTATGGATCGTGGGTGGAAATTGGTTTCGTATGAACACCCGGCGCGTAGATGGCGTTCGACCAGACCTTCGCCATCCGCCGCTCCATCGAGGATGGTCATGAGCTTAAGAGAAGGCGCCGCGGCCATCGTGATTAATACGGATGGTCGCTTTCTCATGCAATTGCGCGACGAGCCGATCAACCCAGCACGGAGGGCGCGGGTTGGTCTCCCTCCGCGATGCGGCGAACTGCATCACCGCCCTCCCCCCAAAAGGAAACCAGCGCTCCGGAATGGCAAGCCGCGATTGATGCCCTCATCTTGGTGGCTGACCTCAATGGCCCCACCATGTTCGCGCGCATCCGCATCACGAAGGCTTTGAACCGCGAGCACGTTCGCCAGTTCAACCCCGCACGCAAGGATCACCACCGCGGCAAGAGAAAGCTCAAGAGGCACCAATGACCGTGTTCGTCATGTCGATACCAGCAAGCAGGTGGCGACAAAGATCACATCAAGATATTCGCCAACCAGGACGCCGGGGAGACTTGGTTTCAAGCGAATGACCCCGAAGGCGTGGCGTTCGAAATCCGTCGTTCGAATGAGCCCGGCCGAAGCAACCACCGGCTGGTCGAAACCGGCTTAAGGGGCGACAGCGGAAAAGCGCAGCAGGAAGTAAATCGCCGTCACAGTGAGCAATTACCCGATGGCGACTCGCGTCACCGCGGCCCGTCAAGGTTCCCGACCGCTGAGAAGAAGGGATGCGTGAATGTGGAGATCAGCTTTTGCAATCGCTGTCAGCGCCTGCATGATGTCTGGTGCGGCATCGGCGCAGGACATTCTTATGCCCCCAGAAGATCGATTCCATGACCAGGAATTGCGTCTACAACAGCGCGTTTATTCTCAGGGCGCCGTCATTTGCCTCGGCGGGGGGCGGGGACTCCAATGCAGCAGCAGTTGGATCGCTACTCAGGATGCCGCTGCCTGCAAAGACCAGGTCCCCATACCGCCCCGCGGTAACTCTCAGATACGCCGCGCTGGCCGAGATTGTGACAACGCATATTCCGCAACAATGTGTGCACCTGCCACCCTTGCAGCTCGGTCCATCCCCCTGGCCGGGCCGTTTTTCTCCGGCTATGGGTCCCCTAGCCTCTTCGTCCGAGAACGAAGTTCCTCTTGCCCCTCCGCACAGCTAGCGAAGCCACGCGGAACAGTCCATTTGTGGCTGCGTTGAAGGTCGCACGCAGGATCCATGTGTGTAACGCCCCTGGCAGCTCGGTCCGGATTTGTCCCCTGGGCCGGGCTGCTTCCTTGACTACCGTGTGTGCCATTTCATACACAAACTTCGATAGCGTCTTGCTAGGATGGTGGTACTGGGATTTCAGGGCACCAGTGAAATAAACGCCGCCGGGACACTGCATTTCTAGCCCGGCGGCGCAATTTTGAACCCATCGACGGCAGCAAAGGCGCTGGGCGAGCCGACGAAACCGAGAGAGCCAAAGATCTTCAGCGTGAGCCGGACCTAGTTGTTGGCGACCTGCTTGTCTGTTGTCTTGGTTGGCAGCCTTACCGGGACTCGCGGCGTCGTGCTGACAACCCGCACGCTTCCGTCCGAAGCATGACTTTTGAGAGTCTCCAAAACCAGAAAGAATTTCTCAGCAAGCATGGCGGCCTCCTCCCCTGGTCGGTGATTGCGGAGCAAAGTATCAGCGCCCGCACCGCCGAACCACCACACATGACAATCCCAGAATCCGCCTGAGTCACCACGGGATAACTACGGGAGGCGAGAAAACCGCGCTCCAGCACCAATTGTGCGCGCACTGCCCCAAGCAACTCGATCGGCTCCCCTGCCGGGCAGCTCACCTTCGCCGCCGGACAGCGCATTTCGAGCCCGACGGCGTATCTTCGAGAGAGTGAAAGCCGCCGCTCGGCTCCCCCATCTTCAAGTAAATTGCCTCTTTTTCCCGGATTTCGTGAAGCAGGTCATATCGCCTCGCTCCGGGATGTCGGAGGGTGCCGCTAGCGGAGGCCAAAACCATGGCTGAACCTGCGAAGCGAATACCGGAATGGTTGACGACCGACATCCTGATAATCGTCGTCGGCCTGGCGGTTATCCGAGTCGGATTCTGGATCGCCCCGTAGCCGCGAGCCACGCGGAAAACGGCGAGCGCGCATCGCCGTTGCCTCCCAAGTCCCCCTCCAAGACGTTGTAGCCGACCGTCACCGACCGTGGTTGTCAGGATCCAGAGCGCTTGCCAAACCGCGAAAGAGATCAGCCAGCTGCGCGAGGCTTAGGCGCACCACTCGCTCGCTCCTCCTTGCATCGAGTCGAGGCAGCCTATTTCCAGCGCATGAACCTGACAGAAGTCCAGGACCACGCGATACAAGCCCGGATGGCACTCATCGTTGGCGCGAAGGCGTTTGACCGGCTGTTCGCCGGCATTCACTTCGACGAACTCGACGGCGATATCCTGTTCGTTTACGCAAAGGATGAGGAAGCCGCGGCTGGGGTCGAGGACAACTTCTCGCTTCAAATTCAGATCGCGGCTTCGAAGGTCTTGAAGCGCCAGGTCAACATCGTGATGGTGTTGCCAAAGCAGTTCGTTCACTGAGCTGGCGCTATCATAGCCGGAGCCGTCTACGGGGTATCATCGCCGCGCGTCCGACCGCCGATTGAATGCGGCCTATTCCAGAAAAATTCCCGGTTGCCTGTCGCGGCCTCGGCATATTGATCTATGGCCAATATGATCGCTTGGACTTGGTGATAGCACCATCCCTCGTGCACACCGATCTTTCGAACCTCGGCCAAAGCTTTGAGGAACGGCGGCTGATCCTCGGCGTCGGAAAAGTATCTCTTCACCACTTCCGACCTCCAAGCACCTTCCCCGCGGTCGGCCCTGGCGCCGCCTTCTTAAGCCTGTCGCGTTCTGCGCAAAGCCCTTCGATCTTCGCGAGCATCCGCTGCAGGAGCAGTTCGGCCGAGGCGGTACAGATCCCCGCCCGTTGAAGCTTCATAATGTCGTTTCGCTGACGCCCGAGCTGGACGCGCATGTATTCGATTTCCCGACGGACGAACTCGAGATCTAGGCATTGAGACCCCGTTGGACTGCAGCCGCTCAAGTGAACAAAAAGGGAACAATCTTTCAAGTTACAAGTTGGGACTGCACCCAGATTTTTGGAGGTTCACATGGCCGACAATACGGAGAGGGACCCGAATGAGTGGGTTTCAGGACATGATCCGATGACCGGTGCCCAGGCATCGTACCTCAAGACCCTTGCTGAGCAGGCGCATGAGCCGGACCCGACAGAGAGGGAACTTACCAAGGCGATCGGGACGCTGCGGGAGAACGCCGGGCTCGGCAGGTAGCGTGCGCCGGCCCTCCTTAACGGCAGGACCCCAGTGCGCGTTGAGGGTCCATCGCCGTGGAAAGGCGACTGCTCCCACGTTTGCGAATCCCTGCCCCGTGCTAGCTCGCAGGAACGCAGGATGAACTGGCTGATTCGTTTGGCGCACCAGGAGCCTTCAAATGCTGATGACGAGGGAGCCGCGCGCGGCAATCCGGACCCTACAAGGATGGGCTATCGCCGTGCTGCAAGAATCCGGCGCCATCCGCGAATGCGAAGAGCATGGGTGGATGCAGGACCGCGCCGACCCGCACGCCCGCGATCGCGCCTTCGGCATGGCCCGCGAGTACCCGCCGCCTGGCGTCTCGTCGCAACCGGCCGCCATAGCGATCGCCGAAGTGCTGGACTCGATCGGCGACACCTGTCCGGAGTGCCCGCCCGACGGTGTGGTCTAACGGCTGCGACGACTCGACTGCGGACCTATATAATCCGCACATGGCCCCACCCGATCCCGAGCAAGGCGCTTCGACCGCGTCCTATCGCAAGATATTCACATCGACATGGATGCGTTCTATGCTTCCGAGGAACAGCGCGGCAACCCGGACCTTCGCGGAGAGCCGGTCGTGGTGGGAGGCTCGGCGGAGCGAGGCGTCGTGGCTGCCGCGAGCTACGAAGCCAGGAAGTTCGGAGTGCGGTCCGTGATGGCGTCGATCACGGCGAAGCGGCAGTGTCCAGACCTGATCTTCGTCAAGCCTCGCTTCGAGGTCTACAAGGCGATCAGCCGGCAGATCCGCGAAATCTTCGCCGAGCACACGCCGATCATCGAACCCTTGTCGCTCGACGAGGCCTACCTTGACGTGACCGAAAATCTTCAAGGCATCCCGCTCGCTCGGGACATTGCCTCGCGCATCCGCGAAACGATCAAGGCCGAGACCGACCTCAACGCTTCTGCCGGCATCTCCTACAACAAATTTCTGGCTAAGCTCGCTTCCGATCATCGCAAGCCGAACGGCCAATTCGTCATCTCGCCGGAAATGGGACCTGCCTTCGTGGAGAGGCTGCCCGTGGGCAAATTTCGCGGGATAGGCCCGGCGACGAGCGCGAAAATGAATGCGTTGGGCATCTTCACCGGTCTCGACATGCGCAACCAGACACTGGAGTTCATGAACGCTAACTTCGGCAAGTCCGGCGCTTACTATTACTGGATCTCGCGCGGCGTAGACGAGCGCCCCGTTCGAGCGAACCGGATCCGAAAGTCTGTCGGTGCGGAAAACACGTTCTCGGCCGATCTAATCGAATTCGAGACCATGGCAGCGGAGCTCGAACCGCTGGTCGACAAGGTCTGGCGGCACTGCAAGTCGACGGGCACTCGGGGGCGGACGGCAACGCTTAAAGTGAAGTTCGCCGACTTTGAGATCATCACGCGCAGCAGGTCCGTCTATTCAATCGCGAACCGCAGCGATCTTGCACAACTCGCCACTAGCCTGCTGAAGGACAACATGCCCCTTCCGAAAGCGGTGCGCCTCCTGGGGGTGTCGCTGTCTTCCCTGCAAGGCGGAGACGATGCAAGGCCGCCGCAACTGGATTTCGGGATTTTGAACCGACTAGGGCATCCACTCAGCATACCGCTGTAGCTCAGTCGGTGCAGATGTCTGCTGTAACCCTAAGAGGAGCATCAAAGCAGACCTCACAGTATGTCCGAGATGGTCCAGGAGCCGACATGAGGTTATCGCGACGGCGAACCTCCACGTCATTCTGGTGGTTGGCATCTTTGGCAACTAACATCCGCCAGCGCCTCAAATATAGCCGGCGTGCGCTCCAAGCGGGCAATTGTTCGCGCGCCTTCGAGGGCGGCTACCAACGCGGCTGCGGTAGAGGATGCGCGCGCGGGAACGAAACCGCACCCCCTAAAATGCTCAGCAACAATCTCGGTCGAATCAACAAATCCGCGCGCTACCCGTTTGGTCAGCTCAGCGTCGAGCGCGGGTAGCTCATTCGCCAGATTTTGCATCAGACACCCATACTGGAAATCAGAGGCGATCATTTCGGCCGCGAATGTGCTGAAAATCTCATGAACAAAATTCAGAGCATCGCCCGTCGTATTCGCCGAGACATTCCGCAATACCGCAATTCTACTCGCAACGTAATGATCGATTGCTTCTTCTGCGAGCTGTGCCTTGCCGCGTGGAAAGTGAAAGTAGAACGATCCCTTAGGCGCACCGCTTTCTTCAATGATCTGGGTCAATCCAGTCGCAGTGTAGCCTTGGATGCGAAACAGTCGTTCGGCCGTGGCAATCGCGCGAGCGCGGGCGTCAGTCTTACGTGGCATGGCGTGAACGTAACACCTTTCGCTTGACGCTACTATGGTGATCGACATACTATGGTGATCGCCATAGTATGAATCTGGTGATGCCCCTCTACCAAAGCCTAGGTCAAGCGCCTGCACGCGGACGGTGCGTTTCGAAATGAGTCATCCAGTTAGTTTTAAGCCATCGGCGTCCCGACGAGCTGTCTTAGCGATGGGCGCGGCCAGCCTGATTGCGGTTTCACTTCGACCAGCCCATGCAAACCCCATAGGAGGAACTGATTTGACCACATCAACATATGGCGAGGGAACGCTTCCCGAGGGGGTCCGCTCGCGCATGATCCATTTGGTCAACGGCCTCGATGTCCATATTCTCGAGGCCGGTTACGAAAGCGCCGGTCGGCCGCTCGCGCTGCTCCTGCACGGCTTTCCGGATTTGGCTTACGGCTGGCGACACCTGATCCCAATTCTGGCTGACGCCGGGTACCACGTCGTGGCGCCCGACCAGCGGGGTTTTGGCCGCACCACCGGTTGGGTGAACGGCTATGACGTCCCGCTCGCGCCCTTCAGCCTTTTGAATATGACGCGTGACGCCCTCGGATTGGTTTCGGCGTTGGGGTATCGGCGCACGGTAATGCTCGTCGGGCACGACTTCGGCTCGCCCGTGGCGGCCTATTGTACGCTGGCCCGACCTGACGTCTTTCCCTCGGTGGTGCTGATGAGCGCACCGTTCCCCGGTCCGCCGGCGTTTCCGTTCAACACCGCGGAAAGCGAGGCATCGTCGGTCCAGCCGAGCACTGAAAACCAAAAGTTAGCGGCCGCGCTGGCGGCGCTCGATCCGCCGAGAGAGTATTACCAACAATACTTGAGCACACGGGAGGCGAACGATGACTTGTGGCACGCCCCTCAAGGTTTACATGCGTTTCTTCGTGCATTTTTCTACGTCAAGAGCGCTGACTGGCCGGGAAATAAGCCGCATCCGTTGAAGGCGCGAACCGCCATCGAACTTGCACAAATGCCCACCTATTACGTCAAGGATCTTGGCAAGACGATGCCCCAGACCGTCGCTCCATTCCAACCTTCCGCCGCCGAGGTCCAGGCCTGCAAATGGCTTACCGAACCGGAACTTGGAGTGTACACGGAGGAATATGGCCGCACTGGGTTTCAAGGCGCCCTGCAGGCTTATCGCGTCTATTCCGATCCTGACCTAAACGCTGAGTTGCGCCTGTTTTCGGGCAAGACGATCGATGTCCCATCGCTCTTCATCGGCGGTAAGAGCGATTGGGGCACCTATTCGGCGCCAGGTGCGGTCGATCTTATGAGAACGAAGGCGGCGACGAGGATGGGTGGCATCGAGCTGATCGAGGGCGCCGGTCACTGGATCCAACAGGAGCAGCCGGTTCGGCTCAGCACGCTCCTGCTCGCCTTCATCAAGGAGGTGGGTGGGCCGGACCACACCAGCGATTTTGGACTTGGCGGCCGTTAGCCTCTGTCCTGCCAATCACGATCCGCGAACACGCGTCGCGCCCTATCTTGGCGCTCCGGGCTTTGAGGGTGTAGCGACGTGCCTCGCGTCACAGAAGTGCGTGCCCGTACAGAAGGCGTTATCGCGTGGCGTCCCAACGTGTCGTGAGAAATGAGTCTGCTCTGGGTCAAACTGCGACTTCACGGCATCATCCGGCGACTTCCGCTTTACCCCCGATAACCGGCACTCGACACGACGGTCGGAAGGTCGGTTGCGGG
>NZ_PSRR01000113.1 GCF_004296405.1 Bradyrhizobium sp. Leo170 | reverse complement strand
GCTAGAGCATGATCCGGAAAAGTGGACCCCGGTTTTCCGGAAAAATCATGCTCAAACAAGAAGCTAACGCGGGACGGCGGATGCCGTCCCGGTATGGCGGCGATTTGAAGCGGCGGATAGCCCGGTCTGGAAGTGGCGGCCGGGCTCTGCTAGCGCATGTCGACCACCATTTCTCGGGAATCCTGCCATGACCGACGCCATCCGGCCGCTGATCGCCGGCAATTGGAAAATGAACGGCCTGAAAGCTTCCGCTGATGAATTCGACGCCATGCTGGCGGGGGCCGGCGCGCTCGCCGGCAGGGCCGATCTTTTGGTCTGCCCGCCGGCGACCCTGATCGCCGCCTTTGCGGACAAGGCCCGCGGGTCGAAGGTCGCAGTCGGCGCCCAGGATTGCCATCCCAAGGCGTCGGGCGCCCATACCGGCGACATCTCGGCGGAAATGCTGGCGGATGCCGGCGCCAGCGCCATCATCGTCGGCCATTCCGAGCGCCGCGCGGACCATGGCGAGACCGACGCGCTGGTCCGCCAGAAGGCCGAAGCCGCCTGGCGCGCTGGCCATACCGCGATCGTCTGCATCGGCGAGACCCGCGAGCAGCGCGATGCGGGGCAGGCGCTCGGCGTCTGCGGCACCCAGCTCAAGGGCTCGCTGCCTGACGGCTCGACCGCGGCCAAGCTGGTGGTCGCCTACGAGCCGGTCTGGGCGATCGGCACCGGGCTGACCCCTACGGTGCGGGATGTCGAGCAAGTTCATAAGTTTATCCGGGGTGTCTTGACGGATCGCTTCAAAGGGGAGGGCGTAAACATCCGGATTCTCTACGGCGGCTCCGTAAAACCCTCGAATGCGGCCGAACTCTTGAGCGTCGCCAACGTCAACGGCGCGCTGGTCGGCGGCGCCAGCCTGAAGGCTGCCGATTTCCTTGCGATCGCGGCGGGCGCTCCCTAGCTAGATTGTGGCGGTTATTGGGGTGGCGTTGCCGGTCCCGATCGTGTAACACCGCGCAACTTCAGGAAAACCCGCTGATAGCGCGTGAGCCGCCGGAACCCGGCGCTCTAAGCTTGCGACGGAAGGTCACAATGCAGACTGTCGTCATCGTCATCCACCTCATGATCGTCTCCGTGATGATCGGCGCCGTGCTGCTGCAGAAATCAGAGGGCGGCGGCCTTGGCATGGGTGGGGGCGCGGGCTTCATGTCGAGCCGCGGCACCGCCAACCTGCTGACGCGGACGACCGCGGTCCTGGCGGTGTTGTTCTTCGCGACCAGCCTGTTCCTGTCCTGGCATGCCGGTCTTAGCCGGCAGCCCACTTCGATTATCGGCACTGGCGCGCCGGCTCCGACGCAGCAGCCTGCCGGCGGCGCGCCGATCACGCCGCCGACCTCCGGCGGCATCCTGGATTCGCTGAAGAAGGCCGACGAGCAGCAGGCCCCGCAGGCGCCAGCCGGCCCGCAGGCGCCGCGCTCGCAATAATGCGGGGTGGCTATGCAGGGTGAAGGACTGGCATCCTGCGTCAGGAAGCCCCATTAAGGCCCTGACCAAGCAGTAAAATTCACGTCACTCACAGCCCGGCATTATGTTTGCCGGGACAACACGAATCATTTTGGCGAATCGCCACCGTGGAGATAAAGGTTAGGCCCCATGGCGCGGTACATATTCATCACCGGCGGCGTGGTCTCCTCACTCGGCAAGGGTCTGGCTTCAGCGGCACTAGGTGCCCTGCTGCAGGCACGCGGGTATAAGGTCCGCCTCCGCAAGCTCGATCCCTATCTCAACCTCGATCCCGGAACGATGTCGCCGTACCAGCACGGCGAAGTGTTCGTGACCGACGACGGCGCCGAGACCGATCTCGATCTCGGCCACTACGAGCGCTTCACCGGGCGGCCGGCGACCAAGGCCGACAACATCACCACCGGGCGCATCTACCAGGACATCATCTCAAAGGAACGCCGCGGCGATTATCTCGGCGCCACCATCCAGGTGGTCCCGCACGTCACCAATGCGATCAAGGAATTCGTGCTCGACGGCAACGACGGTTATGATTTCGTCCTGGTCGAGATCGGCGGCACGGTCGGCGACATCGAGGGCCTGCCGTTCTTCGAGGCGATCCGCCAGCTCAAGAACGAATTGTCGCGCGATCATGCGGTCTACATTCATCTGACGCTTTTGCCGTACATCCCAAGTGCAGGCGAGCTCAAGACAAAACCGACCCAGCATTCGGTGAAGGAATTGCGCTCGATCGGCATCCAGCCGGACATCCTGCTCTGCCGCACCGATCGCGAGATTCCGAAGGAGGAGCGGCGCAAGCTCGGGCTGTTCTGCAACGTGCGCGAAAGCGCTGTCATCGAGGCGCGCGACGTCGACAACATCTATGCCGTGCCCGAGGCCTATCACGCCGCAGGCCTCGACGACGAGGTGCTGGCCGCCTTCGGGATCGCGCCGAAGATTCCGCCGGCGCTGCAGAGCTGGCACGTCATCAACGAGCGCGTCCGCAACCCCGAGGGCGCGGTGACGATCGCGATCGTCGGCAAATATACCGGCATGAAGGATGCCTATAAGTCGCTGATCGAGGCGCTCTCCCACGGCGGCATCGCCAACAAGGTGAAGGTCAATCTCGACTGGATCGAGAGCGAGGTGTTCGAGAACGAAGACCCCGCGCCGTTCCTCGAGCACGTCAACGGCATCCTGGTGCCCGGCGGCTTCGGCCAGCGTGGCGCCGAAGGGAAGATCCGGGCGGCGCAATTCGCGCGCGAGCGCGACGTGCCGTATTTCGGGATCTGCTTCGGCATGCAGATGGCGGTGATCGAGGCCGCGCGCAATCTGGTGGGCATCGAGCAGGCCAATTCCACCGAATTCGGCCCGACGCCTGAGCCGTTGGTCGGCCTGATGACGGAATGGCTGCGCGGCAACGAACTGGAAAAGCGGACGCAGCAGGGCGATCTCGGCGGCACCATGCGGCTTGGCGCGTACCCCGCGGTCCTCAAGCGCGGCAGCCGCGTTTCCGAAGTCTATGGCGGCGCCACCGAAATCTCCGAGCGCCATCGGCACCGCTACGAGGTCAACACGGCCTACAAGGACCGGCTCGAGCAGCACGGCCTGCGCTTCTCCGGTCTCTCACCCGACGGCGTGCTGCCGGAGATCGTGGAATATGAGGACCATCCCTGGTTCATCGGCGTGCAATTCCACCCCGAACTGAAGTCGCGGCCGTTCGAGCCGCACCCGCTGTTCGCCTCGTTCATCCAGGCGGCGATGGCACAGAGCCGATTGGTGTAGGCAAGCGGCGTCGGTCAGCTCGCCTTCTTGGCGATCTTGCGTAGCGCGGCATCAATCCGCGACTGCCAGCCTGGGCCTTTGGCTTTGAAGTGGCTCACGACTTCGGGGCTGAGGCGGATCGATACCGGAATCTTCGTCGCTGTCTTTTGCGGTCCGCGCTTTCGGACGATCCGCTCAAGTTCGCCGGGCTTCAAATCCTTCAGGCGCACGCCGCGCGGAAACTTCGTCGCCGCGGCGAAATCCGCCTTGGTCCATTCCGGGTTATCTTCATCAAATACAGGCGGCTTAGCTTTCTTTGACATGGCGTCTCATCTCCTTTGCATGCGCGCGTCGGAGGCTGATGGGACGGTAACGTTCGTTGCGCACCGTAAAAACCAGACAATGTGCAACGCCATCAATGAAGCCGTACGCGCGAAATCGGGGATCGCCGTAGTCGAAGGGCTCGGCCCTGACGATTGCCCGGATATCCATATCGACCCAGCGCGCGAGCGAAATCCCGTGCTTGGAACGGTTGATTTTATCCTTCGCTGGATCGAAGTCACTCACTTTTTGTATATACGATTAGACCATCAGGTCGGTCAAGCATGACAGAGGAGCCATGTAATTTGGTCCTCAAGACAGTGTTCCGTGTAGCCGCTATAACCGCTTGCGCATAATCTGGGAGGAGCCACGAATGATCTACGAAACCCGCGTCTATCGCTGCCTGCCGGGCCGGCTGCCCGCGCTGCTCAAGCGCTTCGACACCATCACGCTCAAGCTGTGGGAGAAGCACGGCATCAAGCAGGTCGGTTTCTTCACGACGCTGGTCGGCGAATCCAATCAGGAACTGACCTACATCCTGGCCTGGGAATCGCTTGCCGATCGCGAGAAGAAATGGACTGCGTTCCAGACCGATCCGGAATGGATTTCGGCGCGGGCCAAGACCGAAGAGGATGGCCAGATCGTCGGCAACATCGTCAACCAGTTGCTGGTGCCGACCTCATTCTCCGCGCTGAAGTGAGGTTCAGCGCGCCCCCCGATATTCCAGATGTAACCGGGGTTGATCCTGATGTCGCGGACCGGCATGGTCCGCGCGAAATTGAAAGGACACACCGTTGAACGCCAAGACCACGGCCGCCCCGATCGTCAGTGTCGGCCCGGTCAAGTTCGGCAATGACCTGCCGATCTCGATCGTCGCCGGGCCCTGCCAGCTCGAGAGCCGGGCGCATGCCCTGGAGGTGGCCGGCGCGCTGAAGGAGATCGCGGGCCGCCTGAACGTTGGTCTCGTCTACAAGACGTCCTTCGACAAGGCCAACCGCACCAGCGCATCCGCCGCGCGCGGCATCGGGCTGACCGAGGCGCTGCCAATCTTTGCCGAGATCCGCTCCTCGCTCGGCCTGCCTGTTTTGACCGACGTGCACGAGCCTGCACAATGCGCCGAGGTGGCGCCGGCGGTCGACGTGCTGCAGATTCCGGCCTTCCTCTGCCGTCAAACCGATCTGCTGCTTGCGGCAGCGGCAACCGGCAAGGTCGTCAATGTCAAGAAGGGCCAGTTCCTGGCGCCGTGGGATATGGCCAATGTGGTTGCAAAACTGACAGGCGCCAACCACCCGAACGTGCTGGTGACCGAGCGTGGCGTGTCCTTCGGCTACAACACGCTGGTCTCCGACATGCGCGCGCTGCCGATCCTGGCGCGCACCACCGGCGCGCCAGTCATCTTCGATGCCACCCATTCGGTGCAGCAGCCGGGCGGGAAGGGGGCATCCTCGGGCGGCGAGCGCGAATTCGTCCCCGTGCTGGCGCGCGCCGCCGTGGCGGTCGGCGTTGCCGGCGTCTTCATCGAGACCCATCCCGATCCCGACCGCGCTCCATCCGACGGACCGAACATGGTGCCGCTCCGCGAGTTCGAGGGGCTAGTCAGGACGCTGATGGAATTCGACGCGCTGGCCAAGAAGACGGCGCGTTGAGGGGGCAGGTGCGAAGGTCGTGACCGCAACTGGCCGTCTTCCACCGGCGCTCAATATCATTGCGATCGCGACCTTTGCCGCGAGTCTTTCGGCGCGGGCGCTCGATCCCGTGCTCCCACATGTCGCCGACGAATTCGGCGTCAGCATCGCCACCGCCGCAAGCTTCGCCGCGGTGTTCGCCTTCACCTTCGCAATCGTCCAGCCGCTGCTGGGTGCCGCCGCCGACCTGTTCGGCAAGGCGCGGCTGATGATCATCTGCCTCGTGCTGCTCGGGCTCGCCAACATTCTCGGCGCGCTATCGACATCGTTCTCGATGCTGTTCGCCAGCCGAATCCTCGCCGGCATCGGCTCCGGCGGCGTGTTTCCGGTCGCGCTCGGGCTGACCAGCGATCTCGTGGCACCCGATAAGCGCCAGGTCGCAATCGGGCGGACGCTCGCGGGCGCAATGACCGGCAACCTCCTGGGCGCTTCGGCTTCCGGCCTGATCGGCGATTTCCTCGGCTGGCGCGGCGTGCTCGCCGTGCTCGGTGCCCTTGTCGTGCTGGCTTCGGTTGCGGTGCTAGCCGGCTTCCGCGGCGCGAAGCTCGCGCATCCGCCCAAGACGAGCTTTTCTGCCTTGAGGCAGGGCTACCGCACCATCTTCACCAATCCGAACGCGCCGATCTGCTATTCCGCTGTCTTCATCGAAGGCTGCTGCGTGCTCGGCCTGTTTCCGTTCGTGGCGTCGTTCCTGTTTGATCTCGGCGAAACCTCGCTGTCGATCGCGGGCATCGTCATCGCGGGGTTCGCGGTGGGCGGCTTGTTCTACACCATGACCGTGTCGCACTTTCTCCCACGGCTCGGCGTGAAGGGCATGATGATCGCCGGCGCGACGCTGGTCGGCGTCCAGCTTGTTGCCGTCGCGTTCAGTCCCGGCTGGAAGATCCAGGCGCTGAGCCTGCTGGCGATGGGCTGGGGCTTCTACATGATCCATGGTTGCCTGCAGGTATTCGCCAGCGAATTGTCGGTGGAGGCGCGTGCGACCGCGATGTCCCTGCATTCGTTCTTTTTCTTCATGGGGCAGACCGTGGGCCCAATCGCCTATGGCTTCGGCCTCGCGCATGCCGGCAAGCTGCCGACTTTGCTGACGTCAGCCGTGATCATGATCGCGCTGGGACTGGCCTGCGCAACATTGCTGAAGCAAAGGATTCCGGCGGATGCCGCCGGTCGTCCCGATGTCGAACCTTGACGCCGAGCCAACGCGGCCAGCTCGGTGGTAAAGATATCTCAGATATCAGTTCTTGCTTTCTTGACATCATTAATTAGGATGGAAGCGGCATATTTGATGCGCGCTGGAAAGCGCTTCGGCGGCCAGGCTGATGATCACTGCAGGGCAAATGCGGGCGGCCAGGGGTCTGTTGGGAATTGACCAACGGCAGCTTGCTGATCTCTCCGGACTGTCGGTTCCTACGATCCAACGCATGGAAGCGAGCGACACCGTGGTTCGCGGCAATGTCGATTCGCTGATGAAGTTGATCACCGCGCTCGAGAAAGCCGGGATCGAGCTGATCAGCGAGGGGACGGCAAGCAGCGGGCAGGGCCGCGGGGTGCGGCTGAAGGATCGAGCGGCATCAGACAATGCCTCGCCGGGTGACCGTTCCAACGACAAGGTGGCGGGAGGTCGGATGCCCTGATGATGTCGGCGGTCGCTCTCCAGATGTCGTGCGTCGCGGCGCTCCTGGCGGCTGCCGCGCTGGCGATCGTGTTGAGCCGCTCAAGGAATGCCGCCGGCCTCATCTACGGCATGACGATAACCATCTCTGTCGTCGCGACTGCAGCCGCGATGAACTGGTTGGTCAGGGGCGGGCCGGAAGCCTCCGCGCTCGTCCTGCCGGTCGGGCTGCCATGGCTCGGCGCGCATTTCCGCCTGGATAATCTCGCTTCCTTCTTTCTGGTCGTCGTCAATTTCGGTGGAGCGGCCGCAAGCCTCTACGGTCTTGGTTACGGCCACCATGAAACCGAGCCGCACCGGGTGCTTCCGTTCTTTCCGGCGTTTCTTGCCGGCATGAACCTCGTGATCCTGGCCGACGATGCGTTTTCCTTCCTGCTCTGCTGGGAGTTCATGTCGCTGGCGTCATGGGCGCTGGTGCTCGCGCATCACCGCGAACCCGGAAATGCCGCGGCGGGCTACGTCTATCTGGTGATGGCAAGCTTCGGTACGCTGGCATTGCTGCTGGCCTTTGGCCTCTTGGCGGGACCGGCGGGCGATTATGGATTTGCGGCCATCCGCGCCGCGCAACATGCGCCCGGCGCCGTCGGACTGGTCCTGATCCTGATGCTGCTCGGTGCTGGCTCCAAGGCCGGCCTGGTGCCATTGCACGTCTGGCTGCCGCTGGCGCATCCGGCGGCTCCGAGCCATGTCTCGGCGCTGATGAGCGGTGTCATGACCAAGGTCGCGATCTACGGCTTCATCCGTGTCGTCTTCGATCTGTTGGGACAGCCGGCCTGGTGGATGAGCGTGATCGTTCTTTTCCTTGGCGCCGTCACAGCCGTGATGGGGATTCTCTACGCCATGATGGAGCAGGACCTGAAACGCTTGTTGGCCTACAGCACCATCGAAAACGTCGGCGTGATCTTCGTCGGCCTCGGCCTTGCGCTGGGGTTCCAGGCCAACGGCTTGCGCCTCGCGGCCGCGCTCGCGTTCACCGCGGCGCTGTTTCACGTGCTCAACCACTCGCTGTTCAAGAGCCTGTTGTTCTTCGGCGCCGGCGCCGTGCTGACCTCGACCGGCGAGCGGGACATGGACAGGCTGGGCGGCCTGATCCACCGCATGCCAAAGACGAGCTTCGCCGTGCTGGTCGGCTGCGTCGCGATCTCGGCGCTTCCGCCATTCAACGGCTTCGTTTCGGAATGGCTGATGTTCCAGGCCGTGCTGCAAAGTCCGGACCTGCCGCAATGGGCGCTGAAGATCATGGTGCCCGCGGTCGGTGCGGCGCTGGCCCTTGCGGCAGCGCTGGCGGCGGCCTGTTTCGTCAAGGCTTATGGTGTCACGTTCCTCGGGCGGCCGCGCAGCGCGCCAGCAGAGACGGCGGGCGAAGTCGATCGCTATTCGCTCACTGCGATGTTCATTCTTGCCGCCTTGTGCCTGTTCGCCGGCATCCTGCCGGGCCTGGTGATCGACGCGCTTTCGCCCGTCAGCATCGACATCGTCGGTGGCCGCATGCCGGTCCAGGCCAACGAAGCCTGGCTCTCGATCGTGCCGATCGCCGACAGCCGCAGTTCATATAACGGACTGCTGGTGATGGTGTTCATCACGATCTGTGCCTCGTCGGCCGCGTTCTTCATCCATCGCTTCGCTTCCCGCGCGCTGAGGCGAGGGCCGGCGTGGGGGTGCGGATTTTCCGATCCCGTACCGGCTGCGCAATATTCCGGCGAAAGCTTCGCCCAGCCGATCCGCCGCGTGTTCGGCACGCTCGCCTTCCATGCCCGCGATCACGTAGCGATGCCGCCTCCGGGAGATACAAGGCCGGCGCGCCTCAGGATCGAATTGCATGATCTGGTGTGGGAGCGAGGCTATCGGCCGATCGCAGAGGCGGTCGGCTTTTCCGCCGGGTGGCTCAATCGCCTGCAATTCCTGACCATCCGCCGCTATCTCAGTCTTGTTTTCGCAACGCTCGTCACGCTGCTGCTGGTGCTCGCGATATGGTCGTGATCTCCGACATCATGGTTCAGGGCGCGCAGATGCTGCTGGTGCTGCTGCTCGCGCCGCTGCTGACCGGCTTCGTGCGCAAGGTCAAGGCCCGCCTGGTGCGCCGCGAGGGAGCTTCGGTCTTTCAGCCTTACCGCGACCTGCTGCGGCTGATGCGCAAGGAAGTGGTGCTCGCCGACAATGCGTCGTGGCTGTTCCGGGTAACGCCCTACGTGACCTTTGCCGCGATCTGGGTTGCCGCTGCCCTGGTGCCGACGTTCGCGACCGGCCTTCTGTTCAACTGGACGGCGGACCTGATCGCCATCGTCGCGCTGCTCGGAAGCGCGCGCTTCTTCCTGGCGCTCGCGGGCATGGATGTCGGCACCAGCTTCGGCGGCATCGGCTCCAGCCGCGAAGTCATGATCGCCGCGCTGGCGGAGCCGGCGATGCTGCTGATGGTGTTCTGCCTGGCTTTGGTCGCCGGGTCGACGCAACTGTCGACTGTCGCGAACGTCCTGGCCTCGTCCTACGTCGGACTACGGGTATCGCTTGGAATGGCGCTGATTGCGCTGATCATGGTCGCGCTGGCGGAGAACGGGCGCATCCCGATCGACAATCCGGCGACGCATCTCGAGCTGACCATGGTCCATGAGGCGATGGTTCTCGAATATTCGGGACGCCATCTCGCGATGATCGAATTCGGCGCCTTCCTCAAGCTGCTACTCTACATTTCGCTGATCGCCTGCGTGTTCATGCCCTGGAAGATCGCGGTGTTTGGCTCCGGCACGGTGGCGGCCTACGCGATCGGTGCCGGCGCCTATCTCGTCAAGCTCGCGGTTGCAGGTTTCCTGCTGGCGCTGTTCGAGACGGCGACGGCGAAAATGCGGGTGTTCCGCGTTCCGCAGTTCCTGGGCGCCGCGCTGATGCTCGGCCTGCTTGGAACGCTGCTGCTGTTCGTGTCGAGGAGCTTCTGATGCAATTGCACAGTCTCGCCTTCGACGTTTCCCATACGCTCGCCGGCGGGCTGGTCCTGATCAGTTTCCTGATGCTGTACCAGGACCGGCTCTATTCGTTGCTCAATGTGTTTGCGCTGCACGCCGTGGTGCTCGCACTTTCAGTCGCTTGGCAGGCCTTCATCCAGGACGCGCCGCATCTCTACGTCACGGCAGCCATCGCGCTGGTCTTCAAGGCGATCATCATCCCGGTGGCGTTGCATCGTATCGTGCAGCGGCTCGGAATCCACCGCGACATCGAGGCCGCAGTCGGAATCGGTCCGACCATGCTGGCCGGGATGGGGCTGGTGGCGCTCTCGATGGTGCTGATGCTGCGGGTCACGCCGGAGGCAGACCCATTGGCGCGCGAGGACCTGGCGTTCGCGCTCTCGGTCGTGCTGCTCGGACTGTTGGTCATGGTGACACGGCGCAACGCCGTGAGCCAGGTGGTCGGCTTCATGTCGCTGGAGAACGGGCTGGTGCTGGCGGCCACCGGCGCCAAGGGCATGCCGCTCGTGGTCGAGATCAGCGTGGCATTCTCGATCCTGATCGCGTTCATCGTGATCGGCATCTTCCTGTTCCGGATTCGGGAGCGGTTCGATTCCGTCGACGTCTCCACGCTCGATGACTTCCGGGGAGAGCGGCGATGACCGGGCTCTCGTTCGATCCCGCGGCGGCCGTGCTGTGGATCCCGGCTGCATCGGCGCTGCTGCTCGCTGCGTTGCCCGACTACCGCCTGACGGCGCGCCTCAACATCGTGGCCAGTTTGGCGACCTTCGTTGCGGCGCTGTCGCTGTTCCTGATCGATCGTCCGCCGCCCGGGGCCTATCTGCTGGTGGACGACCTCAACATCGTCTTCATCGTCCTCAATACCTTCGTCGGATTCACGACCAGCATCTTCAGCGCAGGCTACATCGCGCATGAACTTGAAACCGGGCGGCTGACGCCGGTCTATCTGCGCTTCTACCACGCGATGTATCAGACCATGATGTTCGGCATGAATCTCGCATTCGTGTCGAACAATATCGGGCTGATGTGGGTCGCCGTCGAGGTGGCGACACTGACGACGGTGCTGATGGTCGGTATCTACCGAACGCATGCGGCGCTCGAGGCGGCCTGGAAATATTTCATCCTCGGCAGCGTCGGGATTGCGTTCGCGCTGTTCGGGACGATCCTGGTTTACATGGCGGCGCGACCGATCGTGGGCGAGGGGCCGGACGCCATGGTGTGGACCGTATTGGTCGGGCAGACCGCGAAGTTCGATCCGGCATTGCTCAACGTGGCCTTCGTCTTCCTGCTGCTCGGCTACGGCACGAAAGTAGGCCTGGCGCCGCTGCATGCGTGGCTTCCCGATGCGCATGCAGAAGGCCCGACGCCGATATCGGCGGTCTTGTCGGGACTCCTGCTCAACGTCGCGCTCTACGCGCTGTTGCGCTTCAAGATCCTGCTCGCCGCCAGCCCCGGTGCGATCGCGCCGGGCCCGCTGATGGTGACGATGGGGCTGATTTCCGTTGTGTTCGCTGCGTTCATGCTCTACCGGCGGCGCGACATCAAGCGCCTGTTCGCGTACTCGTCGATCGAGCACATGGGCATCATCGTGTTCGCATTCGGAATGGGCGGTCCGCTGGCCAACTTCGCCGGCCTGCTGCACATGGTGATGCACAGCCTGACGAAGTCGGCGATCTTCTTCGCCGTCGGTCACATTTCGCAGATCAAGGGCACGCAGCGCATTGCGCGGATACGGGGATTGACGGTGACCCATCCGGCGCTCGGGTGGGGGCTCGTGGTGGGTGTCGTAGCGATCGCCGGACTTCCGCCGCTCGGCATCTTCATGAGCGAATTCCTGGTCGTGAGTTCGACATTCGCGCGGCAGCCTTTGCTCGCCCTCGTGCTTGTCTTCGGCATCCTGGTCGCGTTCGGCGCACTGATCCTTCGTCTGACCAATGTCGCATTCGGCGAGCCGCGCGGCAGCAAGGCGCCGGCGGACGCTTCCTATCTGCCGATGTTTGCGCATCTCGCGCTGGTGCTGATCGCGGGCATCTATTTTCCTGGCCCGCTCGTCGACTGGTTTCAACATGTGGCGCGGCTCCTGGGATAGAGTGAGGAGGTCAGGCCATGCCCTCGCTGATTGATCTCGTCCTGACCGGCCGCCCGGCCGAGCGCCACGCGCCCTGGCGGCGGGCGATCGTCGACGCTGACACCTGGAATCTCGCCGCCGGCGAATTGGCGTCCGGCCGATGGAGCCTGCTCGGCCTGTGGGGTGAGCAAGCGATGGTGCACATGGCGGTGCGGGAGGAGGAGGCCGCGGAGATCGCAGTCCTCAGCCTCGAATGTGCGGACCGGCGTTTTCCGTCGATCGGACGGCATCACCCGCCGGCGCTTCGTCCTGAGCGCACCATCACTGATTTGTTTGGTCTTACGGCTGAGGGCTCGCCCGATGCGCGCCCGTGGCTCGATCACGGCGAGTGGGGCGTCCGGCATCCGCTCGGCGATTCCGTCGCGTCGCCTGTCAACTCGGCAGCTTACGCGTTTCTTTCCGCCGACGGCCCGGGCCTGCATCAGATCGCGGTCGGGCCGGTGCATGCCGGCATCATCGAGCCCGGGCACTTCCGCTTCAGTGCAAGCGGGGAAACCGTGGTCCGGCTCGAGCAGCGTCTTGGTTACGTCCACAAGGGCATCGACGGACTGATGGTGGGAGCGGACATCGATCGGGCGGTCCGGCTCGCCGGCCGTGTCTCCGGAGACAGCACGGTTGCTTACGCGCTCGCGTTCTCGCAGGCAGTGGAGGCGGCGCTGGGGCTCAAGGCGCCGTCCCGCGCGGTCTGGCTGCGGGCGCTGCTTGCGGAGCTTGAGCGGCTGGCCAATCATCTCGGCGACATCGGCGCCATCTGCAACGACGCGTCGTTCAACCTGATGCAGGCCCATTGCAACATCCTGCGCGAAGGAATCCTCCGCGCGGCCGATAGCGCCTTCGGTCACCGCCTGATGCGGGACATCATCGTTCCCGGCGGCATCGTCCGCGATCTCGACGAAAGCGGACGAGCAGCGATCCGCACGGTTCTCGACGATATCAGGCGGCGCTTTCCGGCGCTGATCGAGCTCTACGACAACACGGCATCGCTGCAGGATCGCACTGTCGCTACCGGGATCGTCACAGCGGCTCTGGCAAGACAATATGCTGCGGGCGGCTATGTCGGCCGCGCGTCCGGACGCGTGTTCGATGCCCGTTGCAGTCCGGGCTACGCTCCGTATGATGGGCTGCGCTTCGAGGTGCCGGTGCTCGACGACGGCGATGTGAACGCACGCATCTGGATCCGAATTCGCGAAGTCGAGCAGAGCCTGTCCTTGACGGGGCAGATCCTGGACCGGCTGCCCGACGGTGAACTGCGCGTGCCGGTGCCCTCCCAAGCGGCGCCGCGAGAGGGCATGGCATTGGTCGAAGGCTTCAGGGGCGACATCATGGTGTGGCTCCGGCTCGCTGGCGGCCGGATCGACCGCTGTTATCTCCGCGACCCATCCTGGTTTCAGTGGCCGCTGCTGGAAGCGGCCATCGAGAACAACATCGTCGCGGATTTTCCACTCTGCAACAAATCGTTCAACTGCTCCTATTCCGGGCATGACGTTTAGGAGAAGACATGCGCAAGCTTCTCTTTCAGAGTCTGTTCCGAAGCCCGCTCGCGGAGCAGCCGCCGCTGCCCGAACAAGCCGCCGTCGACGAACTGGCGGCGGCGTTCCAGCGTGCGGCGCGGCGGCGCCTCGGCAGAAGCCTGTCGATCCGCGAAATCGATGCCGGCTCGTGCAACGGCTGTGAGCTCGAGATTCACGCGCTCAGCAATGCCTACTACGACGTCGAGCGCTTCGGAATCCGCTTCGTTGCTTCGCCGCGCCACGCTGATGTGCTGATGGTGACCGGGCCGGTGACGAAGAACATGCGCGAGGCGCTGGAGCGGACCTATCATGCGACCCCCAATCCGAAATGGGTCGTCGCCGTCGGTGATTGTGCGCGCGACGGCGGTTGCTTTGCCGGCAGCTATGCGGTCGTCGGAGGAGTCTCGCAGGTCGTTCCCGTCGATCTTCATATTCCCGGTTGTCCGCCGTCGCCGGTCAAGATCCTGCAGGGACTGCTCTCTCTGCTCGATCGTACGGCGGCAAATGGCAGTTCGAGTTGAGGGGCGGGGAACGACTTCAGTTGTTCCAGGCCGGCCTGGTCGCCGGGTGTGTTCAAGTCGCTGTCGTCCTCGTAGTCACGCCGCTCGTGATCTCGTTCGCGTCGGGCTCCGATAACGACCGGGCATTTTCCGTCGTTGCGTCGCTGCGATCGGTCTACCTGTTGTTGGCCGCAGGAGTGGCGCTGACCAAGTGCCGCTATGTTGCGTCGACGAGCGCGCGAATCCGCCACGCGTCGCGCCGGCTATCGCCGTCGGAGCCGGAGCGCGTCGCCGGCACGCTCGCGATATGTCTGCTGGTTGCGGCCTTCGGATGCGCGTCGTTCGCCCTCCAGCCGCCGCCGGACATGCTGGCGGCCATGAATTGGCATCTCGGCGGTCACGATGCCGGCCCCATCGTGTGGCCGGCATTGATGAGCGTGGGGGTGGCGGGCTTCGGCTCGAACGCCCATGCCGCGGTCGATGCCTATCGGCTCTGACCGCGAAAAGGGTGTGGTTCAGCCCCGCCCGCGATAGGGCGCGACGCCCTGGTCGGGGACCCAAACGCCCTTGGGCAGGCGGCCGGTCTGGAAGAACACGTCGATCGGAATGCCGCCACGCGGATACCAATAGCCGCCGATGCGGAGCCATTTCGGCTTGATCTCGCTTGCGATCCGCTTGCCGATCATCACCGTGCAGTCCTCGTGGAACGCGCCGTGATTGCGGAAGCTTGCGGCGTAGAGCTTCAGCGATTTGGACTCCAGCAGCCAGCGGCCCGGTACGTAGTCGATCACCAGATGCGCGAAGTCCGGCTGGCCCGTCACCGGGCAGATCGAGGTGAATTCCGGCACGGCGAACCGCACCAGGTAATCGGTGCCTGCTTGCGGATTGGGAACGCGGTCGAGCACGGCCTTGTCCGGGGTGTCCGGCCATTTGACGGCACGGCCGAGCTGCAGGGGTCTTTGCGCCATGAAATCTGTCCTTTGGGGATCGCTGACATGGACGCAAGCGGGGGTGCTCGTCAACCGTCAAGGCGAGGCGCGAGCGTGACACATCGCTGACGAGTGCCAGCAGGATTGCGCCGGATCTATGCCGGCGCAATCGTTTGAATCATGACGAGGCGGTCGTTGCCGGATTCGCCGCCCCAGGTCTCGCCCGGCCGGCCATCGAGCTGCCGCACATTCGCGCCGGGCTTGTCGCTCGGGAACGAGCGAAACGCCTCAGTCAGCGGATCGAAACGCACGATCGCATTGGCTGAGAAATCGGTGAGCCAGACCTTGTCCTTGTCATCGACATAGACGGCATAAGCGCGCGGGTTGTCGCCCGGCAATTTCCAGGCTTTCCAGGAGCCATCGGCGGGATCGTGCATTGACACCTGACCGCTGTTCCATTCGCTGATCCACAGCCGGCTCCGTGAATCCGACCAGATCCGCCGCGCGCCTTGCTTCGGCGTGGGCGGCTCGACCACGCTCGCTCGTCCTGTCGCGAGATCGATCCTGGCGATGTGACTTCCCGCAAGTGAGGCGTACCAGACATCGCCCTTCGGCGTGACCGTGATGCCGTAGGGGCCGACGCCTCTCGGCGCCTCGAATACTTTCATCGCGCCGGATTTGGGATCGAGCCGGCCGTAGTAGCCGGACTGACCGGTGAACCAGTAGATCCCGCTTTTGTCGAACACGCCGGTATTGAGATTGGCGTAGGCGAATTTTTCGGGCAGTGGAAACAGCGTCACCTTGTGATCGCCGGGATCGACGCGGGCAATCGCATTCTGTCCGCCCTCGGTGATCCACGGCGCGCCATCCGAACCAAGGGTAACCCCGTGCGGCGCGGCGCCCTGTCCGAGGTCGATCAGCTTGAAGGTGCCGTCCCGCGGATCGAGCCGGCCGAGCTTCCCATTGCGCTGTCCGCAGAACCAGATGGTGCCGTCGGGGGCCGGCTCGACGTCGCGCGAGCCCATTCCGCGGGTTACCGGGAAATATTTCACGGGGAACGCGCCCGCCTGGGCCTCTTGGGCGCCGGCCCCGCGCAACACCGTGGGCGTGGCCAGAATTGCGGCAGCGCTCGAAGCGAGAAACTTACGGCGATTCATTGCGTTACCCCGGCTTTGTAAAACAATGGGTTGAAACGCGAAGATCAGCATAAACCTACCACATTGCCGCGTCAGATGCGTGTCAAAGCGTAAGCGTTCACATTTGCCTGCATGCCGTGTATGACGCAGCGCATCCAACCAGAACCACACCTGAGGAAGTGCACATCATGACCGCCATCGTCGACATCATCGGCCGCGAAATTCTCGACAGCCGCGGCAATCCCACGGTCGAGGTCGATGTGGTGCTGGAAGACGGTGCGGTCGGCCGCGCCGCGGTGCCGTCGGGTGCCTCCACCGGCGCGCATGAGGCCGTCGAGCTGCGCGACGGCGACAAGGCGCGCTATCTCGGCAAGGGCGTGCAGAAGGCGGTCGGCGCCGTCAACGGCGAGATATTCGAGGCGCTCAGCGACCACGCGGTCGAGGACCAGGTCCGGATCGACCAGATCATGATCGACCTCGACGGCACGCCGAACAAGAGCCGGCTCGGCGCCAACGCCATCCTCGGCGTCTCGCTCGCCTGCGCCAAGGCGGCCGCCGAGTCCTTCGACATGCCGCTCTATCGCTACGTCGGCGGCACCTCGGCGCGGACGCTGCCGGTGCCGATGATGAACATCATCAATGGCGGCGTGCATGCCGACAACCCGATCGACTTCCAGGAATTCATGATCCTGCCGGTCGGCGCCGAAACCTTCGCCGAAGCGCTGCGCTGCGGCTCGGAAATCTTCCACACGCTACGCGGCGAACTGAAGAAGGCCGGCCACAACACCAATGTCGGCGACGAAGGCGGCTTTGCGCCGAACCTGCCGACCGCGGACGCCGCGCTCGACTTCATCATGAACGCGATCGGCAAGGCCGGCTACAAGGCGGGCAATGACGTGATGCTCGGGCTCGACTGCGCCTCCACCGAATTCTTCAAGGACGGCAAATACGTCTATGGCGGCGAGAACAAGACGCGCTCTCGCTCGGAGCAGGCGAAATATCTCGCCGATCTCGTCTCGCGCTATCCGATCGTCACCATCGAAGACGGCATGTCCGAAGACGACATGGAAGGCTGGAAGGAGCTGACCGAGCTGGTCGGCGGCAAGTGCCAGCTCGTCGGCGACGATCTGTTCGTCACCAACGTGACGCGCCTTGCCGATGGCATCAGGAACGGCCGCGCAAATTCGATCCTGATCAAGGTCAACCAGATCGGCACGCTGACGGAGACGCTTGCGGCCGTCGAGATGGCGCACAAGTCCGGCTACACCTCGGTGATGTCGCATCGTTCGGGTGAGACGGAAGACTCCACCATCGCCGATCTCGCCGTCGCCACCAATTGCGGACAGATCAAGACCGGCTCGCTGGCGCGCTCCGACCGGACCGCGAAATACAATCAGTTGTTGCGCATCGAGCAGCAGCTCGGCAAGCAGGCACTGTACGCGGGCAAGTCGGCGTTCAAGGCGTTGGCCTAGGGCGGCTCGCGAACGTCGCCTTGGTCTCGTAGCCCGGGTGAAGCGGAGCGCAACCCGGGACCGCGGCCTCAACGTTCACCAGCGGCCCCGGGTTACGCTTGCGCTCCACCCGGGCTACGCAGGCTTCGGCCCTTGTTTGTTGCGGCCGGCCCGCCTAACTGAAGGCGGCCGGACAACAAGCAAGGGAGGGGTACGATGGCATCCGACGGCAAGACTGGGCTTCAGCTCCGTTCGCTGATCACGAAGAGTGGCGAGCTGGAAATTTCGCTGGTGGAGGTGCCGACCCCCGAACCCAGTCCGGACGAGATCGTGGTCCGTGTCGAGGCCACGCCGATCAATCCGTCCGACCTCGGGCTTCTGATCGGCCCTGCGGACCTTTCGACCGTCAAGGCCTCCGGCAGCAAGGAATCTCCGGTTATCTCCGCCAAGGTGCCGCAAGCGGCGCTTGGCGGGCTCGTGGCGCGGCTCGATCAATCGATGCCTGTTGGCAACGAGGGAGCCGGCGTCGTCGTGAGGACCGGATCGTCTGATGCGGCGAAGGCGCTGCTCGGCAAGACGGTCGCGCTGCTCGGCGGCGCGATGTATGCGCAGTATCGCGTGGCGCGGGCGAGGGACGTCTTGGTGCTGCCCGAGGGCACCACGCCCGCGGAGGGCGCCTCCTGCTTCGTCAATCCGCTGACTGCGCTTGGCATGACCGAGACCATGCGGCGCGAAGGCCACAAGGCGCTGGTGCATACGGCGGCCGCCTCCAATCTCGGCCAGATGCTGAACAAGATCTGCCTCAAGGACGGCATTCCGCTGGTCAACATCGTGCGCAGCAAGGCACAGGCCGACATCCTGCACAAGATCGGCGCCAAGCACGTCGTCGATTCCTCCGCGCCGACATTCGTGGATGACCTCACCAACGCGCTGGTCGAGACCGGCGCCACCATCGCCTTCGACGCCATCGGCGGCGGCAAGCTCGCCGGCCAGATCCTCAACGCGATGGAAGTCGCGATCAACAAGACCGCCAAGGAATACAGCCGCTACGGCTCGGCCGTGCACAAGCAGGTCTACATCTATGGCAGCCTCGACACCGGCCCGGTCGAACTGCCGCGCGGTTTCGGCATGGCCTGGGGCGTCGGTGGCTGGCTCCTGACCTATTTCCTGCAGAAGCTGCCGCCGGCGGATTTCGCAAGGTTGCGCCAGCGGGTGGTCGACGAACTCAAGACCACCTTTGCGAGCCATTACACGCAAGTGGTGTCGCTGCCGGAGGCGTTGTCGCTCTCCAACATCGCTATCTATGCCAAGCGCGCCACCGGTGAGAAATTCCTGATCAATCCGAACAAGTAGTGCCGTAGCCCGGGTGAAGCGCCAGCGTAACCCGGGACCTTCGTAGATGTTGATGCAAATGCCCCGGGTTGCGCGTTCCGCTCCACCCGGGCTACGGGGTGGCGCCTGATTTGCAGTCAGCTCCCTCGTTTTCCGCCAGGCTCATTTCCGCGAACACTGTGTTTCCGCAATTGCATGTTCCATGCACTTGCATTCTTTTCGTGGTCGCGGCTTAAGTCGCGCGTCGAACTCGTCGATCGAAGGGAACCCAAATGGCCTACACCGTCGTCACCATCGCAGGCAGCCTGCGCAAGGAAAGCTTCTCGCTGAAGATCGCTCGCGCGCTGGCAAAGCTCGCGCCGTCCTCGCTGAAGCTCGACGTCATGACCCCGAACGGCATTTCCTTCTTCAACCAGGACCTGGAGGCCAACCCGCCGGCCGACTGGCTGGCATTTCGGGAGAAGCTGCAGCAGTCGAACGGCATCCTGTTCGTGACGCCGGAATACAACCGTTCGATCCCCGGCGTCCTGAAGAACGCCATCGATGTCGGCTCACGCCCGTATGGCAAGAGCTCGTTCAACGGCAAGCCGGTCGGCATCGTCAGCAATTCGCCGGGGCCGCTCGGCGGCGTGTTAGCCGCCAAGCACCTGCAGAACATCCTGCCGGGGATTACGGGTCCGATCCTGCAGCAGCCGGAGATCTATCTGAACGCGATCGGCGACGGCTTCGACGCCAATGGCGAGGTCACCAAGGACGCGCTCCGGCAGGTGCTGCAGCAGTATATCGACGCGTTCGCGGCCCACGTTGAAAAGCACAACAAGTGATTTCGTTTTAGGAGTCCATTAACCGCGGCGTCCCAAGCTGGCGGCATGGTCTCCCGCACGCGCCTCAAGTCGATCCTGACCGGGCTCGCCCTCTACACGATGGCGGCCCTGATGATCGGCTATTTCGGCGTCAATGCCTATACCGGCAAATACGGCCTGAACGCCCGGCAGGAGCTCGACCAGGAGATCATCGCGCTGACCTCCGAGTTGCAGCGGCTGAAGAAGGAACGCATCGAAGGCGAGAAGCGGGTGTCGTTGCTCCGTTCAGAGAGCCTCGACCCCGATATGCTGGACGAGCGTGCCCGCTTCCAGCTCGACTACGCCAATCCGCGTGACCTGGTGCGGATCAGCAAGTCGAACTAATTGTCGAGCCGTCCCAATTGCCGTAAGGTGGTGGAAGCGTTCCGAGCGCAGTGGCCCCAATCGGGGTAAAAAGAACGCATCAAACGCCAGCGAGCCCCGCGATGGCGGTCCAGCTCCTACCGTGACTGACTTTGACGAAGGTCAAGGAAGCCATGGTCCGCATGCCCCAATATTGGGTCAAGGGAGGGAGTATCAGCGGGATGAAGGAGCTTAAGCTCGCTCATCACGCGGCCCGTGTCGAGGCCGCGATCGAAGCCGGGCAGGCCGCGAGATCCGCGCTCGTGGCGTCATGGCGACGGTCTTCCCGATTGCATCAGCTAGATCCCGCCGGAACACGGCCGCCGCAACGGCTGACCGAGGCGGAGCTCCAAGTGGCGCGGGAACGGGTCGCGCCGCTATTGCGCGCGGCACAAGCCAGCATGGACCGGCTGTACCAGGCGGTGGGCGCCGCCGGCTGCTGTGTGCTGCTCGCCAACCACGACGGTATCCCGCTGGAGCGGCGCGGCCACGTGGCTGATGATTCCACCTTCGAGGACTGGGGTTTGTGGACCGGTGCGATCTGGAACGAAGAGCACGAGGGCACCAATGGCATCGGCACCTGCCTGGTCGAGCAGCGCGTCCTGACCATTGACCGCGAACAGCATTTCTTCACCCGCAACACGCTGCTGAGCTGCACCGCGGCCCCGATCTATGACGAGCACGCAAGGCTCGTCGGCGTGCTCGATGTCTCCTCGTGCCGTGCCGATCGCACTGACGCCTTCGCCAGCCTGATTGCGCTTGCTGCCGGCGAGGCGGCGCGGCGGATCGAGGCCGAGCTGTTCCGCAGCGCCTTTGCGAACGCCCGGATTGTGCTGACGCCACCGACCGAGGCCCATGGCGGCGGCTTACTGGCGATCGACAGCGACGATCTCGTGATCGGCGCGACGCGTTCGGCGCGGCTCACCTTGGGGCTTGCGCCCGAGCGCGCACTCCGGCCGGTTCCGGCCGCCGACTTGCTCGATGGTCGGGAAGGGCGCTGCGAGCACCTCGGTGACGCGCAGCGCGCGGCGCTGCAGCGGGCGCTGGCACGTGCGCAGGGCAATGTCTCGGCCGCGGCGAAGGCGCTCGGCGTCAGCCGCGCCACCTTGCACCGCAAGCTGAAGCGCTTCGACCTCAAGGGGCATTAGAGCATGATCCGGAAAAGTGGATACCGGTTTTCCGGAAAGATCATGCTCAAACAAAGAGATGAGATCATGATCCGATTCCGTCCAATCGGATCATGATCTAAGCCGGAAACGCGCGATTCGGAGTTATCGGTGGACGCTGTGTGGAAGACGGACTGATTGGCCGTGGGGCGCTCGACGGGCTGTGATCAGGTTGATAAGCCGCTCTCCGCAAGGAGAGTTTGAGTCGGGACATGACCGTTGCGATCGAGATGGGGCACACGACGGCCGGCGCCCCGGCTGTTCTGGACCTCGAGGAATTGCTGGCGACCCGCCTCCTGGTGCAAGGCAATTCAGGCTCCGGCAAATCCCATCTGCTGCGCCGCCTCCTTGAACAGAGTGCCGCCTGGGTGCAACAGGCCATCATCGACCCCGAAGGCGATTTCGTGACGCTGGCCGATCGTTTCGGTCATCTCGTGATCGATGCCGAGGACCATACCGAGCGAGGCCTGCAGGTTGCCGGCGAGCGGGCGCGCATCCATCGCGTCTCCACCGTGCTTAATCTCGAGGGGCTGGACGCAGAGAACCAGATGCGCCGCGCCGCCGCCTTCCTCGGCGGCCTGTTCGACATCGAGCGCGACCACTGGTATCCGATGCTTGTGGTGGTGGATGAAGCGCAGCTCTTTGCGCCGGCGATCGCCGGGGAAGTTTCGGACGAGGCGCGCAAGCTCTCGCTCGGCGCCATGACGAACCTCATGTGCCGTGGCCGCAAGCGTGGGCTTGCCGGGATTATCGCAACCCAGCGACTTGCGAAGCTCGCCAAGAACGTCGCGGCCGAGGCGTCCAATTTCCTCATGGGCCGAACTTTCCTTGATATCGACATGGCGCGCGCTGCCGATCTTCTCGGCATGGAGCGGCGGCAGGCGGAGGCCTTCCGGGACCTGGAGCGTGGACAATTCATGGCGCTGGGCCCGGCGCTGTCCCGCCGTCCCCTGGGGCTGCGCATTGGCCCGACGGATACCCACGCGCGCAATGCGACGCCGCGACTGCTGCCGCTGCCGGA
>NZ_PSRR01000112.1 GCF_004296405.1 Bradyrhizobium sp. Leo170 | reverse complement strand
CCGGCGCGGCAGCCCGATCTGAAGGAAGAGCGCCGCGGCCCCCCGCGTCGGCGGCCCCGAGCCCGCGATCCAGGGATTCTTGAAAGCCACGGGCCTTGCCTCGATCGACGATGCAAAAATCCAGCCCGATAAGAAGGGCGATTTCTACATCGCGTTGATCGAGAAGCCGGGCCGGCCCGCGCTCGACGTGCTCGCCGAGATCCTGCCTGTCATCGTCAGAACTTTCCCCTGGCCGAAATCGATGCGCTGGGGCGAGCGTTCGGCAAGGCCCGGCGCGCTGACCTGGGTGCGCCCGCTGCACGCCATTACGGCCACCTTCGGCCCCGAGACCGAAGAGCCGGATGTCGTGCCGTTCTCGGTCGACAGCATCGAGGCGGGGCAGACGACGTTCGGCCATCGCTTCATGGCGCCCGCAGCGATCTCCGTGCGCCATTTTGACGACTACGAGGCCAAGCTGAAAGCGGCCAAGGTCGTGCTCGACCCGCAGGCGCGCAAGGACATGATCCTGGCGGATGCAAAGACGCTGGCGCAGGCGCAGAATTTTGAACTGGTCGAGGACCAGGGGCTGCTGGATGAGGTCGCGGGCCTGGTCGAATGGCCGGTCGCGCTGATGGGCTCGTTCGATCAGGAATTTTTGTCGATCCCGGACGAGGTGATCCGCGCCACCATCCGCAACAACCAGAAATGCTTCGTGGTCAGCGATCCCAAGACTGGAAAGCTCACCAACAAGTTCATCCTGACTGCCAATATCGAGGCCACCGACGGCGGCAATGCCATCGTCGCCGGCAACGAGCGCGTGATCCGCGCGCGGCTCTCGGATGCGAAGTTCTTCTACGAGACGGACCTGAAGACGAAGCTCGAGGACCGGCTGCCGAAGTTCGACCAGATCGTGTTCCACGAGAAGCTGGGCAAGCAGGGCGAGCGCATCAAGCGGATCGAGCGATTGGCCGCGGAGGTCGCGCCGCTGGTCGGCGCCGATGTCGAGAAGACGAAACGTGCCGCGCATCTGGCGAAGGCGGATTTGCTGACGGAGGTCGTCGGCGAATTCCCCGAGCTGCAGGGCTTGATGGGCAAGTACTACGCGCTGGCGCAGGGCGAGGATGCGTCCGTCGCTGCCGCGAGCGAGGAGCATTACAAGCCGCAGGGGCCTGCGGATCGCGTGCCGACCGATCCGGTGAGCGTGGCGGTCGCGCTGGCGGACAAGATCGATACGCTGGTCGGATTCTGGGCGATCGACGAGAAGCCGACGGGGAGCAAGGACCCGTATGCGCTGAGGCGCGCGGCGCTGGGGGTGATACGGCTTATCCTCGAGAACAATATTCGTACTAGTCTAATCAAGACGATCACGACCTTCGTCGCCACGTTGCTTGAGAGTGACGCTGTAAAGGCCGCTGAGAGTCCGATTGCTATCGCGCCGTCACTATTGGTCTTCTTCGCCGACCGTCTCAAAGTCCAGCTTCGCGACCAGGGTGCGCGGCACGATCTCGTCGATGCCGTGTTCTCGCTCGGCGGGCAGGACGATCTCCTGGTCGTGGTCCGCCGCGTCGAGGCGCTCGGCAAATTCCTCGACAGCGACGACGGCAAGAACCTGCTTGCGGGCACCAAGCGCGCGGGCAACATTCTTGCGATCGAGGAGAAGAGGGACAAGCGCATGTTCGACGGCGCGCCCGATCCGTCGCTCTATCGGCAGGACGAAGAGAAGGCGCTGGCGAAGGCAATCGATCAGGTCAAGCGCGAGGCGAGTGCTGCGGTGGCGGCTGAGGACTTCGCTGGCGCGATGAGTGTGATGGCGACGCTGCGGCCGGCAGTGGATGCGTTCTTCGACAAGGTCAAGGTCAATGACGACGACCCGAAGGTGCGCGAGAACCGGCTGAAGCTGCTGAATGAAATTCGCGCGGCAACGCGGGCGGTGGCGGACTTCTCCAAGATCCAGGATTGAGTTTGACGCCGTCATTCCGGGGCGCGCGAAGCGCGAGCCCGGAATCCATTTCGCCGCGTACCCTGCCGCCCGATGGATTCCGGGCTCGTCCTTCGGACGCCCGGAATGACGGCGTGGGGCGCCAGAAATATCCCGCAACATTTACCCCTCATTAACCACGTCCTGCGAAGGTCGCGACGGGTGAACGGTTTCTTAAGAAATCGCCCGCGCGCAAATGCAGGAATTTCCCGATGACCTCCATCGGCACGGCGCTCAATCCTTACGCCCAATATGGTTCGGCCTATGCGCGGGCGGCGGCGACGCCGTCGCTGGCATCGACGCTGTCCAATGACAGCGCGAACAATGATCCACTCGCGTCCAACAGCACGACCAACCTCACCCTGTCGGAAGCGGCCCGCGCGCAGCTCGCAAAAGCATCGCCGCTCGACTTCACGACGGTCACGAACGACGCGCGCGCGACGCTCGACCGGCTCTATACGGCAGCCGGCGTGAAGGGACCGCTGGTCGATGGCAAGACCACGATCGATCTCTCGAGCCTGGATCGCCGCTCGCTGTTTGCGATTTCGACCAACAATGGCGGCAAGTTCAGCCCCGACGAACAGGCGGTGGCGGCCAGCGCGTTGAAGCAGCGCTTCGATGCCGCGCTGGCGCCGTCGCTGGCGACCACGCGCCTGACCGGCGACTACAATGTCAGCTACAAGGCGGCGCTGGATTATCTCGACGGCGCAAGCCCGGAAGAGAAGGCGACGGCGACCTGGGCTGCCCAGCGCGCCGCAGTGTTCAAGGGCTATCAGGCGACGCAGACCGACCCGACGGTGGCGCCAACGGGAATTGCCGGCGATCCGATCGCGGCCGCGCTCGCTGACACGGCCAGCCCCGCGACGGGCCAGAGCCGCAACTTCGGCGATATCGCCAGCGACGTGCGCGGGTTTCTCGACCGCCAGAAGAGCGAGGCGGCGAGCAACGGCAAGGAACTGGTCTATGACCCCAAGCGCAAGACCGGACAATTGGCTGATCTGTCCTCGCTCGACAATCGCTCGCTGTCGGCGATCACCCTGAACAAGGACAATCGCTTCTCCGGCGAGGAGATCTATGCCGCCAAGCAGGAATTGAGTGCGCGGACGCGCGCCTCCGTGCTCGATGCGCTGAAGCAGAGCCAGTCAACCGGCGATCCGCGCCAGCTCAGCCTCGGCATCCTGAAAGCCTATTCCTCGATGAGCTCCGAAGAGCGGATGGCGGCGAACTGGACGCCCGAATTCCAGGATGCCGCGATCAAGAACTACAAATCGACCTCGACGCTGCTCTCGATGCTGCGATCGTGATCGCTAGAGCTTCAGTTCTGATTGAATCAGAACCGAAGCTCTAGCTAGACTCTTGTTTTGACGCGTTTTCTTCACGCGAACCGGTGTCCACTTCGCTCGAAAACGCTCTAGGCACAAAGCAAAGCCCCGCCTGGAGGGGAGCGCCAGGCGGGGCTCTTGGGTCCGGTCGCTGTCGCACACATCCGCTTGCGCGGCGCCCGGACTACTCGCTTACGTCCAAGGCTAGCTCGTCACTAGTCGATCACCTGAACGATGCGACGCGAGCGCGGCTCGACCAGCACGGTCTCGCCGTTCACGACGGTGTAGCGGAACGGGGTTCCGCCGAAGCGCTGCGGCACGTCGTAATAGGTCACGCCGGTTTCCGGCAGCACGGTGCCGACCACAACGCGATCGGAAATCGTGTAGTTCGGCACGCGCTCGCGGACGATATATTCGCGGAACGCCGGCCGCTGATCGACCGTGATCCCGCCACCTTCTTCGACCACAACGGTATTGCCGCCGACAACGCCGGTGGTGACGCTGCCTTGCGCCTGCGCCGCGACCGGTGCACTGATCGCGCACGCCATCGCTGCAACGGCAAGGAATCGGTTTCGCATGGCTCACTCCTTCGCGACGATTTTGCTTTGAGGCGGGGTCTCATTTGAGACGCCGCGAGTGCCGGCTTTTTGCCGATGCACAATGTGGGGCCAATGCATCGCGCGCGCCGATGTTCCGCAAAAAGCGCGGCCATATCCGCGGCAATTTTGAGCAATTTTCGTGGATAGCGGAACCGATTGAACCGTCGAACGTCTCAAATATTGGGCCGTGGTGGCGGGCGGGGCCGATTCTCGGTCTGACGCGTTTCCTTCATGCGAAACCGGTAACACTTCGCTCGAAAACGCGATGCCAGTACAATACCCGCCTCGATTCGATTTCCTTCCCGAACAAATCTGCTGGAGCTTCCTCAAATGGTCATCACCGCTGCGCATGTCCCTGCCATCGTGGCCCTGATCGCAGGCATTCTGATCCTGGTCATGCCGCGGCTGCTGAACTTCATCGTTGCGATCTACCTGATCTTCGTGGGCTTGGTCGGCATGGGGCTTTTGCGCTGGCTGCATTTGTAGGATCGAAAGCCCGTTCGCAGCTTGCGCCCGACACACCAAAGTGGTGTAAGGCGCCCATCTTCTTGCCCCTCACTCCGGATTGTTGAAAGCCATGGCCAAAGCCGTTGCCAAGTCCAAGAAAGCAGCAGAGAAAAGCGCAGCGAAATCAAAGCCATCCGCCCCGGCCCGCAAGGCCGCTCCGGCGGCGCGAAAGGCGCTGAAGAAGAGCGCGCCAAAGGTGGCGGCGAAGGCTCCGGTCAAGGCTCCCGCCAAGACTCCTGTTAAGGCTGCTCCTGTTAAGACTCCTGTCAAGGCTGCTGCTAAGGCCCCCGCCAAGCCGGTGGCGAAGTCCGTGACGAAAGCGCCGGCGTCAAAGCCGGCCGTGGCGGCGATCAAGCCCAACAAATGGGTCTTCACCTTCGGCGACGGCAAGGCCGAGGGCAAAGCCGAGATGCGCGATCTGCTCGGCGGCAAGGGCGCCAACCTCGCCGAGATGGCCAATCTGGGCCTGCCGGTGCCGCCCGGCTTCACGATCCCGACCTCGGTCTGCACTTATTTCTACGAGCACGAGAAGACCTATCCAAAAGAGCTGAAGGCGCAGGTTGAGAAGGCGCTCGACTATGTCGGCAAGCTGACCGGCAAGATCTTCGGCGACGCCAAGAACCCGCTCCTGGTCTCGGTCCGCTCCGGCGCCCGCGCCTCGATGCCGGGCATGATGGACACCGTGCTCAACCTGGGGCTGAACGACCAGACCGTGGAGGCGCTGGCCGATCTCTCGGGCGACCGCCGCTTTGCCTATGACAGCTACCGCCGCTTCATCACGATGTATTCGGACGTGGTGCTCGGCTTTGAGCACCATCACTTCGAAGACATCCTCGACGCCTTCAAGGACAGCCAGGGCTATTCGCTGGACACCGACCTGACCGGTGACGACTGGGTCGAGCTGGTCGGCAAATACAAGGAAGCGGTCGAGCGCGAGACTGGCCATCCGTTCCCGCAGGATCCGCACGATCAGCTCTGGGGCGCGATCGGCGCGGTGTTCTCCTCGTGGATGAACGCGCGCGCGGTCACCTACCGCAAGCTGCACGACATTCCGGCGACCTGGGGCACTGCCGTCAACGTGCAGGCGATGGTGTTCGGCAATATGGGCGAGACGTCGGCGACCGGCGTCGCCTTCACCCGCAATCCCTCGACCGGCGAGAGCAAGCTCTACGGCGAATTCCTGATCAACGCGCAGGGCGAGGACGTCGTGGCCGGCATCCGCACGCCGCAGGACATCACCGAGTACGCGCGTCAGGAGAGCGGCTCCGACAAGCCGTCGATGGAAACCGCGATGCCCGACGCGTTCAAGGAGCTGACGCGGATCTACACGCTGCTGGAAAAGCACTACCGCGACATGCAGGACATGGAGTTCACGGTCGAGCAGGGCAAGCTGTGGATGCTGCAGACCCGCGGCGGCAAGCGCACCGCGAAGGCGGCGCTGCGCATCGCCGTCGAGCTCGCCAATGAGGGCCTGATCTCGAAACAAGATGCGGTGACGCGGATCGATCCGGCCTCGCTCGATCAATTGCTGCACCCGACCATCGATCCGGCGGCGAAGCGCGATATCATCTGCACCGGCCTGCCGGCCTCGCCGGGTGCGGCTTCCGGCGAGATCGTGTTTTCCTCCGACGAAGCGGCCAAGCTGCAGGCTGACGGCCGCAAGGTCATTCTCGTCCGTGTCGAGACCAGCCCGGAAGACATCCACGGCATGCACGCGGCCGAGGGCATCCTGACCACCCGCGGCGGCATGACCTCGCATGCCGCGGTGGTCGCGCGCGGCATGGGCAAGCCCTGCGTCTCCGGCTGCGGCGCCATCCGCGTCGATTACGGCCGCGGCACGATGAGCGTCGGCTCGCGCACCTTCAAGGCAGGCGACGTCATCACCATCGATGGCGGCATCGGCCAGGTGCTGGCCGGGCGCATGCCGATGATCGAGCCGGAGCTGTCCGGCGAGTTCGGCACGCTGATGGGCTGGGCCGACAGCGTGCGCCGGCTGGGCGTCCGCGTCAACGGCGATACCCCCGACGATGCGCGCACTGCGGTGAAGTTCGGTGCCGAGGGCATCGGCCTCTGCCGCACCGAGCACATGTTCTTCGAGGAGACGCGCATCCGCACGGTGCGCGAGATGATCCTGTCGGAAGACGAGCAATCGCGCCGCGCCGCGCTGTCGAAGCTGTTGCCGATGCAGCGCGCCGACTTCGTCGAGCTGTTCGAGATCATGAAGGGCCTCCCCGTCACGATCCGCCTGCTCGATCCGCCGCTGCACGAGTTCCTGCCGCACACCCAGGCCGAGATCGAGGAAGTCGCGCGCGCGATGAACACCGATCCGCGCCGGCTCGCCGATCGCGCCCGCGAACTCGCCGAGTTCAACCCGATGCTCGGCTTCCGTGGCTGCCGTCTTGCGATCGCCTATCCTGAGATCGCCGAAATGCAGGCGCGCGCGATCTTCGAGGCGGCGGTCGAAGCCGGCAAGCGCACCGGCAAGGCTGTCGGGCTCGAGGTGATGGTGCCGCTGATCGCCACCAAGGCCGAGTTCGACCTGGTGAAGGCGCGGATCGACGCCACCGCGCATGCGGTGACGAAGGAGACCGGCGCCAAGCTGACCTACCAGGTCGGCACCATGATCGAGCTGCCGCGCGCCTGCCTGATGGCCGGCAAGGTCGCCGAGACCGCCGAGTTCTTCTCCTTCGGCACCAACGACCTGACCCAGACCACCTACGGCATCAGCCGCGACGACGCCGCGAGCTTCCTCGGCACCTACATCGCCAAGGGTATCCTCGAGATCGATCCCTTCATCTCGGTCGATCGCGACGGCGTCGGCGAGCTGGTCAGGATCGGTGTGGAGCGCGGCCGCAAGACGCGGCCCAACTTGAAGGTCGGCATCTGCGGCGAGCATGGCGGCGATCCCGCCTCGGTCGCGTTCTGCCACGAGGTCGGGCTCGACTATGTCTCGTGCTCGCCCTACCGCGTGCCGATCGCGCGGCTGGCCGCAGCCCAAGCCGCGCTCGGCAAGGCGATCGCGAGCCAGGCGTGACGCTTAGCGCCCGCTGCAGCTAATTCGAAATGGCCGGGGATTTCCCGGCCATTTCTTTTTTCTTGCAACGTGTAACCGATGGTCCTGCGAGCGCGCGGGCAAGGAAAGACGCGTTACAGGCGTAACCCAACTTTCCGCGTGCTGAAATCGAACTGTAACCCGCGCTCACAATCCTGTGCCAGTAGAGTGAGGTTTGGTATGGGATGCTTCAGATTGTTTTTGCGTATTCAATTGAGATCAGCGCAGCGACGGCGCGATGGCGGGCGAGCGTCAGGATTGGGGCGTGATGGGAAGTGACCCTTCTATCACGGCTGCTTGTGCTGGTGGCTGTTGCTCTGCTGCCGGCAATAGCGATCCAAGCGTATAATGAATTCGACCTGCGTCGCGCGCGCCAGATCGAGGTGCAGAACCAGGCGCTCAATCTGGCTGAACTTGCCGCCGCGGAGCAACGGCAGATCGTTCAGGGAATTCATCAGGTCCTGATCACGCTGTCGGAGCTTCCGTCGATCAAGGCGAAGGACGGCGAGTCATGCAATGCATATATGGGCGCTATCAAGCAGCGATTCCCGGCTTTCCTCACCGTTGTCGTCACCGATTTGAACGGCATCACGTTCTGCACCCCCGACAATAATCGCAAGCCGGTCGATGTCTCGGGCCGGGCCTATTTCGCCAACTTGCGGAAAACCGGCGCATTCTCCGTCGGCGAGTTCTCGCTGGGCCTGTCATCCGGTCGAAAGGCCATTCAGTTTGCATTGCCTTTCTACGAGCAGGACGGGCAGATGGGGGGTGCCATCATCGCAACCCTCAGCCTGGATTGGCTCGCCGACTACATTGCGCGAAAGGGCGCGCCGGCGGGAGCTGCGCTCGGAATCATGGACCGCAACGGGAGGTACCTTGCCCGCTATCCCGACAACGCGCGCTTTGTCGGGCGGACCCTGAGCGAAGGGCATGAACCACACCTTGAGAAATCCGGTGCGGCCGACACCACGGAGCTCGACGGCGTGGAGCGGATCGTCGGCTATGCAGCCCTGCCGGACAGTTCCGGAGGCCTTCTCATCAGCTTCGGCCTGGACAAGGACCAGGCATTCACCGCAATCCAGCACGGCACGCAGCGCGGCGTCTTCCTGATCATCCTGAGTACCGCGCTGGTGCTGATCCTGACATCGTTGGGCGCCCGGCGGTTCATCCGTCGTCCGCTTGGGCAATTGGTCGACGCCGCCAACCGATGGCGGCTCGGCGATTTTACCCGGCGGGTCGACATCCATGGCACTTCCGAAATCGCGCGGGTCGCCGATGCATTCAACACCATGGCCGATGCGCTGGAACACCGCGAGCAGGAATTGTCCGACGCGAGGAAGAAAGCGGAGGAAGCCGCGGCCCGGATCACGATGATCTTCGAGAGCACCACCGACAGCGTGCTGATCATCGATCAGGACTGGCGCCTCACCTATCTCAACGGACCCGCCTGGACAGACCTTGCGGAGGGGCAGGATGTCAGGGGCCTGACGTTGTCGGAGGCATTTCCAGACGCCGATGACCTCGATATCACCAACCAGATCCTGGAGGTGACATCAACGCAGCGGCCGGCATTCCTCGAAGTGTTCTGTACGCGTCGACAGGTCTGGTACGCGGTCAATGCGTTTCCCTCCAGCCAGGGTCTCGCGATCTTTCTCCGCGACATCACCGATCACAAGCATGCGGTGGAGGCGCGCCGGCTGATCGAGGAGCAATTCCACCAGAGCCAAAAGATGGAGTCGGTCGGTCAGCTCACCGGGGGGATCGCGCACGACTTCAATAACCTGCTCACGGTGGTCTCGAACAGCCTCGACCTCATCGAGGATGCCGCCGACATCGGCAAGGTCCGGCAATACGCCGCGGCGGCGCGTCGCGCCACCCAGCGAGGGGAGAAGCTGACGTCGCAGCTTCTCGCCTTCTCGCGGCGGCAGATACTGAATCCAAAACTCGTCAACGCGAATCAGCTCATTGCCGAATTCCAGGGCCTGATCCAGCAAGCGGTCGGGGGAGGCTGCGAGGTCAGGCTGCGGACCGACGAGCAATTGTGGCTGTGCCATGTCGATCCTTCATCGCTGGAGACCGCTCTTCTCAACCTTGCGCTCAATGGGCGCGATGCGATGCCGGACGGCGGCGTGCTCGAGATCGAGACGCGGAATGTCGAACTCGAGCAGGGGGCCGTGGCCGAGTGTCAGGCAGGACCTTATGTGAGGCTGGCCGTCAAGGATTCCGGCTGCGGGATGCCGCCCGAAGTGCGCGACAGGATCTTCGAGCCCTTCTTCACGACCAAGGAAGTCGGCAAGGGGACCGGGCTTGGCCTCAGCATGGTCTATGGCTTCGTTCGACAGTCCGGCGGGCACGTCACTGTGGAAAGCACGCCGGGAGCAGGGACTACGGTCGCACTCTACCTGCCCAAGGCCGACAAGGCGCCGGAGGCGCCGGTGCAAGAACGGAAGGCACGAGCCATACCGGGAGGTTCGGAGCGGATCCTCGTCGTCGACGACAATGAGGATCTGCTCGAGGTCACCTCGGCGATGTTGAGCTCGTTCGGCTACGAAGTTGTCTGTGCCCGCAACGGACTTGAGGCCCTGAAGATGTTGAGGAGCGACGAGCACTTCGCGCTCCTGTTCAGCGACATCGTGATGCCGAGCGGCATGAACGGCATCGAGCTGGCGCGCGAAGCGAGACGGCTGTGCAAGGACATCAAGATCCTGCTCACCTCCGGTTATGCCGGAGATGCATTGGAACGGCACCACGCCGTGGACGAATTTCCGATCATCGAGAAACCCTTCCATGTCGCGGACCTTGCCCGGCGCCTGCAGGCGCTCCTGCACGAAGGCTAGAGCGTGATCCGATCAGGCTGCTGGACAATTGAATCAGAGCCCACCCCACGTCGTTGCGAGCGGAGCGAAGCGATCCATGCCGCCACTCGGCGAGAGATGGATTGCTTCGCTCCGCTCGCAATGACAACGGATAGAGCCGCTGACACGTCCCGAGCTCTTCACGCGGTGAAGACTTTCTTCACCACGTTCGTTGACCTCATATTTACCACTTTCATCCGCGAGGCATTTACCAAGGCATTCGATGCGTCGCGCAAAATCTGTGCGATCTCTTGTGTGTAGCGGACAAGCCACGCCGATTAACCCCGCGGCAACCTAAATTCGATACCAACAAATTTGGTCGAATGGCACGGATGGACTGCGTTCGGTCGTTGTAAGCGTTGCGTGAGCGTATCGATGTTAGTGTTGCGTAACCATCCGAAGGGCGCACGGTTCGCGCTCTTCGGACTCGGTCTTAGCATCTTCGCATTGATGCCGACCGAGATCGGATATCAGGACATCGCGTCACTGCTTGCCCGCCAGCCCGGGGTCGCCGAGCGCTGGCAGAAGCGCATGTTCTCCGCCATGGGCACGATCCACGTCGCCGCCTACAGTTTCGGCCGACCGATCGGGACGTCCTCGCCGCAAGTTGCCACCTATCGGCTGGCGCGGCTCGACAGCCAGGGCGGCGACCTCACCGGTTCCATCACCCGCAACCCGATCGTCGCGCAGCCGCCGCGCTACGCCGCCTCCGATTTCCCCACGGTCGATCGCACGCTGAAGGGCGATCGTCTCGCCGTCGCGCCGCCGGCTGAAGCTGCGCCCAGCGAGTCCGCGCCTGCAAGCGAAGATCCCTCGACCTCGAACTCTTCGGTCAGGGGCATGAAGACCGCTGCGCGCGCACCCGCCGCACATGTGCCGCTCGATCCGGAATTGCAGGACGCGCTGAACGCGCCGCCATTGCCGCAATATGCGCCGTCGCAGCCGGCGTCACCGACGGCCGCTCCCGAGACGGCGCCTCCGGCGCGCGATGCGTTCGCGTTCAAGACCTCAAACCTGTTCTTCGGCTCGTCGCTCGGAACGCCCGAGACCATGGAGCGCTGGCAGCCGGGCGAGGAGCCGACGATCGTCGCGCCCGATGCCTCGCCCGATCCGGACATGAAGGCGATGGCCTCGCTGCCCGTCGATGCCGACGGCCCGGTGCGCGCCGGCGACATGGGTGAGAGCATTGCGCCGAAGGGCGAGGTCAATGCCGACGACCAGCACGCCAAGACGCCGGCCGAGCGGCTCGGCCTGTTCGACGAGAAGTCGCGCGCCAAGTCGGAAAAGTGCCTTGCCGAAGCCGTCTATTTCGAAGCGAGGGGCGAGGCGGTGCGTGGCCAGATCGCGGTGGCGCAGGTGGTGTTGAACCGCGCCTTCTCCGGCAAATATCCGACGAACGTCTGTGGCGTGGTCTACCAGAACAAGTATCGCCACTTCGCCTGCCAGTTCACCTTCGCCTGCGACAACGTCCGCGACGTGATCCGCGAGCCTGATATGTGGGACCGCGCGCGGAAGATCGCCAAGGCGATGCTGGATGGCCGGCTCTGGCTGCCCGAGGTCGACAAGTCGACGCACTATCACGCCTATTGGGTGCGCCCGTCCTGGGTCAGCGAAATGAAGAAGACGTACAAGTTCGGCGTCCACACCTTCCATCGCCCGCGCGCCTGGGGCAATGGCAGCGACGCGCCGAGCTGGGGAAACCCGGCCGAGACCGCGGAGATCTCGGCAGAGCTCGCCGAGGCCGCGCAAAGCTCCGCCGAGCAGGCCAGCGCGAAGCGGTAGCTCTCTCGTCGTCCTCGCGAAAGCGAGGACCCATAACCACAGGCCTTTGCCGTGTGCTCCGCTGCAACCACTTGCTCGCGCCACAACACCTCCCTGTGGCTATGGGTCCCGGCGTTCGCCGCGACGACGGCAGAGTGTTCCCATCATTCTGCAGGGCTGCCCTGCGTTGAAATTTTTCTCTCCGGCCCCCTTGGGGTTTTCATGCAAATGCATTAACTCCCTGTAACCTTTCGTCCGGCGGGTGGGACCGCCCATGATGTAGCATGCAGGGGGAATTGATGGCTGTGACCACCGGCGACCTTCGGCCTTCCTCCGGTCTCGATAGCTGGCGCACGCCGCTGATCATCATCATCTGCGGCTGCGCGATCGCGCTGCTCAGCTTTGGGCCACGCTCGGCGCTCGGCTTCTTCGTGCAGCCGATGAGCCGCGAATTCGCCTGGGGCCGCGACGTCTTCGGTCTCGCGCTGGCGCTGCAGAACCTATTGTGGGGACTGGGCCAGCCGATCGCCGGCGCGATCGCCGACCGCTTCGGCATCGTGCGCGTAATGATCGTGGGCGCGCTGCTCTATGCCGGCGGCCTTTACATGATGCGTTATTCGGCAACGCCGCTGTCGCTCGACATCGGCGCCGGCGTGCTGATCGGTTTCGGCCTGTCCGGCTCCTCGTTCAATCTGGTGCTGTCGGCCTTCAGCAAATTGCTGCCGCCGGAAAAGCGCGGCCTCGCACTCGGCGCCGGCACCGCCGCAGGTTCGTTCGGCCAGTTCCTGTTCGCGCCCTTCGGCGTGGCGATGATCGATAATTTCGGCTGGCAGGCCGCGCTGACCGTGTTCGCCGCGCTGATGCTCTTGATCGTGCCGCTGTCGCTTGCGATCGCGACGCCGCGGGCGGAAACGACCAACGTGCCGGCCGCCGACCAGCAGTCGTTCAAGACGGCGCTGGCGGAAGCGTTCGGCCATCGCTCCTATGTGCTGCTGGTGCTCGGCTTCTTCACCTGCGGCTTCCAGCTCGCTTTCATCACCGTGCACCTGCCGGCCTATCTCGTCGATCGCGGCATTCCGACCTCGACCGGCGGCTGGGTGATCGCGGCGATCGGCCTGTTCAACATCATGGGCTCGCTCGGCGTCGGCTGGCTGCAGAACTTCTTCCCCAAGCGCTACATCCTGTCGGTGATCTACCTCACCCGCGCGCTGGCGACCGTTGCCTTCATCTCGTTCCCGATCACGACGTTCTCCGCGGTCGCCTTCGGCGCGGTCTCTGGCTTGACCTGGCTGTCGACGGTGCCGCCGACCTCGGCGCTGGTGGCGCTGATGTTCGGCACGCGCTGGTTCGCCACGCTCTATGGCTTCGCCTTCGTCAGCCACCAGGTCGGCGGGTTCCTGGGCGTCTGGCTCGGCGGCATCGTGTTCGAGCAGTATGGTTCCTATACGCCGATCTGGTGGCTCTCGATCCTGTTCGGCGTGCTGTCGGCGCTGATCAACCTGCCGATCGTGGAGGCCCCAGTGTCGCGCCCGGTTGCGCAGCCGGCCTGATGCGATAAACAGCATCCCGCACAAATTCGTCGTCATGCCTGGGCTTGTCCCGGGCATCCACGTCTTTAAAGTCGAGCGACACCCAAGCACGTGATGGCCGGGTCAAGCCCGGCCATGACGCGGGACTAGATCAACGCGAGTACGGGAGGATCCATCGTGGCGACGTTCAAGGCGATCAGGATCGACAAGGCGGACAAGGGTACGACCGCCGCGCTCACGCAATTCGACGACGCGGAATTGATGGATGGCGACGTCACCGTCCGCGTCGAATGGTCGACGCTGAACTACAAGGACGGCCTGGCGCTGACCGGCAAGGCGCCGGTGGTGCGGCGCTTCCCGATGATCGCCGGCATCGATTTCGCCGGCACCGTCGAGCAGTCCTCGCATCCCGACTGGAAGGCAGGCGACAAGGTCGTCTGCAACGGCTGGGGCATGGGCGAGACCCATCTCGGCGCCTATGCCGAGAAGGCGCGCGTCAAGGGCGACTGGCTGGTGCGTCTGCCCGACGGGATCTCGGCGCGCGATGCGATGGCGATCGGTACCGCCGGCTATACCGCGATGCTCTCGGTACTGGCGCTGGAGGACCACGGGGTGACGCCCAAGAGCGGCCCGATCGTGGTGACGGGGGCCGCTGGCGGGGTCGGCTCGGTCGCGACAGCCGTGCTGTCCAAGCTCGGCTATCACGTAATCGCCTCCACCGGGCGGCAAGCGGAGGCAGCCTACCTCAAGGGCCTCGGCGCCGCCGAGGTGATCGACCGCAGCGAATTGACCGGCCCGGTCAAGCCGCTCGCGAAGGAGCGCTGGGCCGGCGGCGTCGACAGCGTCGGCTCGACCACGCTCGCCAACATGCTCTCGATGACCAAGTATGGCGGCGCCGTCACGGCGTGCGGGCTTGCCGCCGGCATGGACCTGCCTTCCTCGGTCGCTCCGTTCATTTTGCGTGGAGTGTGCCTTATCGGCATCGATTCGGTGATGTGCCCGATCGAACGTCGCAAGCGAGCCTGGAGCCGCCTCGCCAGCGATTTGGATAAGGCAAAACTAGCTGATATCACTCACGAAATCGGCCTGGACGAGGCCATCGCTTATGGCCCGAAAATTCTCGCGGGCGAGGTCCGCGGCCGGATCGTGGTAAAAATAGTCTGACGGCGTTCAGAATTTACCAACCAAGCTGCTCCAATGTTGCCTTGGTTGGTATGGTAAGCAGCGGGTAAAGGCGGTGTGCCCGCGCTGGGTAAGTGGAGTGGCTCATGCTTGCGCGTCTGGTATTGGGGACGGTCGTGGCCGGCGCGATGGCCGCGCCTGCGTTGGCGGGATCGATGAGCGCCGAAGAGGCCAGGCGATTTGTCGCCGGCAAGGTATTCGCCTTCACCTGCTTTGACGGCACCCGCGGCGCGGGTCGCATCCTCGACGACATGGGCGCCGCCGGCTCGATCCAGTTCTCCGGCTCCGGCCCGATTCGCCATGTCAGGTTGCCGGGCAATACGCTGCAGGTTCGCGGTCAGGCCGTCTGTGCCTCGCTGAAAGGCCTTCCGTTCGAGCCCTGCTTCAACCTCGACAAGCGCGACGATCGCTCGTTCCGCGGCTCAGTCTCGGGCATGGGCTTTGCCTATTGCGACTTCCGCCACCAGGGCGGACAGCAGATGCTGTTGGCGCGCGCGGTGGCGCGGCCGCGTTCGCTGCGCCCCTCCCAGACGACCCGCTCGGCCGACGCCTCCCGCGCCGAAGTGTCCGCGCGCGTCGAGACGCCGCCTGTCGAGCGCACCAGGCTCGAGCCGGTGAAGCCCGAACCGGCGCAACCGGAAGGCGCGGCGGAATTGCGCCGTTCGACCGATTAGCTGGAATCATCGGTCCCACCGACTTCGTTTGATCGAGGCGACAACGTGGCGGCGAAGACCCGTAGTGATACGGGCTCGCGAATTCATGGCTTGGTAGCGTCTAATCTCCTAATCTCCACCAGGACGGCCGGGGGTGGGCGCAACAACTGAGTTCCACATGCCGCAATATTTCTTCAGGATCAGTCATGGTCGCTTCGCGGGCGCGTCCGATCAGGGGTCGGAATTCGAAAGCCGTGAGGCCGCATGGGCCGAGATGACCAAGGTCAGCGGCAATCTTCTCGGCAGCATCGCACGCAGTCTCAAGCAGGACGCCGAGTGGCAGATGGAGCTCATCGACGAGAGCAAGAAGCCCGTGTTCAGAATCCGCCTGATCGCGGAGTCGATGGATTAGAACTGCCGCGCGAATCGTTGCGCCATAGCCAGACGGTGAGCGGACGGGTGCGTCCGCGGATGAGCGTCTCGCTCGGGCCGGTGAGCGTGCCGCTCTCGAACAATGCGGAGGCGGGGCCGGCTCGTTGCAAAAGGTCATCGCTGAGCGCGAGTGCCGCGCCATGCTTGGCCGCAACCTCCATCAGGCGGCTGGCCACGTTCACGGTATCTCCGGTCGCGGTGATGTGCTGATAGCTGCCGCCGAGCCGCGAGGCGACGATCGGGCCGTAATGCGCGCCCACCTTGAAGCCGATCCGCGGCGCCATCGTTCCCGGCAAAGAATTGATCCATTGCGCAACGCGATGGCAGAGCGTGACCGCGCAGTGCGCGGCCTTGCGCGCATCATCCTCGGCAGCTTCCGGCAGGCCGAACAGGATCATGGCGCCGTCGCCGAGGAAGCTCGTGATGATCCCGCTGTGCGCCTCGACCTCGTCATCGACGAGGGTGTGAAAATCCTTCAGCAGCGCAAGCCCCGCGTCGATATCGAGCGTCTCGCTCAATGCCGTGAAGCCCGAGAGGTCGATGAAGATGATCGCCGCATCCTGGTGCCGCGGCTCGAGCAGGAACGCCGGATTGCCGGTCAGCCATTTGTTGAGCGCCGGCGCCTGGAATTGCTGCAACAGGTCGCTCTTCATCGCGAAATATTGCGCCTGCCGCCGATTGAGCCAAAGCTGGATCGAGCCGAACAGGATCGCCGGCGGTGCGGCGGCCGCAATCGGCAATGCCGCGCTGAGCCAGATGCCGCGCGAGAATGCGACGTAATTGGCGACAGCCCAGATCGCCATCAGCGCCGCGATCGAGAGCAGGCCGGCCGCGCTGCGCCGCCACGCCAACAGGCCGACCACTGCGAGCGTCAGCGCCACCGCAAGGATCGCGTCAGCGAGGCGCGTCGAACGATCGCGCAGGATGCCGCCGCCGGTCATCAGGTGATCGATCGCGGTCGCGACGATCTCGACACCCGGCATCACGGGATCGAACGGCGTCGGAAACACATCGCCGCCGCCCGTCACTGTCACACCGATGACGACGATGCGGTCGCGGATGGCCGCTCGCGCGACCTCGCCGTCGAGCACCGATGCGGCACTCACCGTCGGTACCGTGCCGCGCGGGCCGTAATAGGCGAGCGGGAGCACATGATCGAGGTCGGTCGCGATGTTCCGACCCGCGAGGCGAAAGCTGTCCGCCTCGATCACCGGATCCTGGCCTGCGGCCAGTGCCGCGACGCGCAGCGGAAACGCCAGCTCGACTTTGTCACTGGTGCGGACCAGCAAAGGAATGCCGCGCGGCGTGCCCGATTTGTCGGTGGTCAGGTTGACCACGCCGACAACAGCATGTTCCGCGAACGCAGGAAGCGGGCGCAGGAATTTCTCCGCCCGCGGCAGGCGCGCGAGCGCGCTCTGGTCGTCCGCCTCCAGGATCTGGATCGCATCGGGAAACACGGCGGCAGCGGCAATGGCGGAGGGGCGTTTTCCGAGCGCTTGTGCGAGCGCGGCATCGCCGCCGTCCTTGCCCTGGTCGAGCAGCAAGAGGTCGACCGCGATCGCGCGCGGCTCGTAACTCGCAATCTTCTCGATGATCGCGGCAAGATCGGCGCGCGGCAGCGGATAGCCGCCGCGCTTGGCGACCGTCTCATCGTCGATGGCAACGATCGTGACGAGATCGGGTGCCGCGCGCTCACCGCGTGCCAGCAGGCGCAGGTCGGTCAGCGCGCCTTCGGCGCGATCGAGGAATTGAACGTCGCCGTTCCAGTAGCCTATTCCCAGCGCAGCCGCCCAGACGAATGAGAGCAGAAGCGCGATTGGTGTTTGAGGGATCCGGCCGCTCACCAAGGGTCATTGTCCGAGGCGCGCGAGCAGCGCATCGACCCGCGCCTGACCCCAGCGCTTGACTGCCAGCGGCTCGTTTCCTGGATCGACGTCAACGCCTTCGCCCGGACCAAGCACCACCTGGTTTCCGCCGCGTGGCCGGCGCACCGCGACCCGGCCCTGCAGCACGAGCACCGATGTCCTCGCCTCCTGCACATCGACCGCCCACTTGGTCCCACGCACGGCGGCGATCGCTTGTGGCGTGTTGACGCGAAAACGATTCTTGCCGGGCTGCTTGGGTGCGTCGAGCAGGAGTGCCTTGCTCTGCAGATCGACTGCCGTGGCGCTGCCATCGTGGCCTTGCAGCGTGAACCTTGCGCCGTCCTCGGCGACGATGATCAGGCCGTCGCGGCAGAGCAGGATCTGCGTTCCTCGCGCGCCCGCCTGCGACGGACATGTCGCGGCCATCGTCTGCGCTGCCGCAGGCTGGATCGCAAGTGTTGCGCAGATGATCACCAAGCTCGCCAGCCGCGCGAGCACTCCCGCAATGTCTCGGTGCAAAACGCTCCCCTCGTTAAAATAGTTGGTCGCCGCAATATAGCTCTTTGAAGCGCACACTATGTCTAGAAAATGTCTGCCCGGGTCCAGTGCCAATGGCGTGAGCCGACGCGATACTTCGTCGGGCCCAAGGTCGCGTCACAGGGACGTGATGTCAGGCGCGCCCGGGCGTGATGAGAACCTGCCGATTTGTCCCGGCCGGCTGTCGCTCAGTCCGGCGTGAACAACGCCTTGCCACGATTCTTCTGCGCCACCGCCACCGCTTCCGGGATTTGCGAAAAACGGTAGGTGCCTTCGACCGGCGCGCTGATTACCCCCGAGGCCACCAGCGGCGCGAGGTGTTCATACATCGCGCTGATGTGCTCGGCGGTGGCGCTGTTGAACCAGTTGGCGAGCCAGAAGCCGCGCATTGCGATGTCGCGGAAGATGAAGGGCTGCGCCGGTCCGACGAAGGGCTTGCCGCTGATTGCGCTGTAGAACACCAGCACGCCCTTCGGCGCCAGGCACGTGATCAGGTTCATGGTCGCGGTATCGGCGACGCCATCGATGGCGAGCGCGATCGGCGCGCCGCCGGTCTCGGCGGCGACGCGCTTGTTGAGATCGGGTCCATCGACCAGCACGACGTCGCCGCCGCTCGCCTTGAGATCGGCCACGACTTCCTCGCGCCTGACGAGATTGACCGTCTTCAATCCAAGCGACTTCGCGATCCCGATCACGGCGCGGCCGACGCCGGAATTGGCCGCGTTCTGAATCAGCCAGGCGCCGGGAGCCAAGGTGACGAAATCGGTCAGCAGCAGGTAAGCTGTTGCGGGATTGATGCCGAGCATCGCCAATTGCAGCGGATTGCCGTCGGGGAGCGCCCGTAACTTGCTGGCATCCGCCTTGATCCGCTCCGCCCAGGCCGGCGAAGGATAGGGGATGAGCGCGCGGTCGCCTTGCCTCAGATGCGTGACGCCACGACCGACCGCCACGACGCGGCCGACACCCTCCGTTCCCACGATGCTCGGCAGTTTTGGCCGGTAGCCATAGCGGCCCGAGATCATCAGGAGGTCGCTCATGTTGATGGGCGAAGCCTCCAGCGCGATCACGACTTCGCCGTCGCCGGGGGCGCCGACATCGGGAATGTCGACGAGTTTCATGACCTCGGCCGGGTTGCCGAACGCCTCGATCTGGATCGCCTTCATGGCAGTGCCTCCGAATTATATACTGTATAGTATATAACGAGGAGGCGCTGTCAAGAAAGCAGCTTCATCGCCTGGTCGAACGTGGCGCGGACGCGCGCCGCTTCGGGCGCGTCCTTTGCCAGCACCATGAGCCCCTGATAGATCGCCATGATCGTATGCGCGACCGCATCGGGATCGAAGTCGTCGGCGAACTGGGCGCGGTCGGCGCGCAGGCGGTCGCGCAGCAACTGCTCGAGCTTGCGGTTGAAGGCCTGGATCCGCTTCCGCACCTCCTGCTCGGTCACGCCGTCGACGGAGGTGTTGACGGAGAGGCAGCCGCGACTGCCCTTCACGCCGGAACAACGAGGTACGAAGCCGGTCAGCCAGCGCCGGATGGCCTCGCGCGCGGAGGGGCCGTCATTGATGATGCGCTCGGCTTTCCCGACGATATAGGCGTGGTAGCGGTCGAGCACCTTCAGGAACAGCGCGTTCTTGTCGCCGAAGGCGGCGTAGAGGCTCGGCTTGGTGAGGCCTGTCGCTGCGGTGATGTCGTCGAGCGACGTGCCCTGAAAACCCTTCAGCCAGAACACGTCGCGCGCGAGGTCGAGCACTTCGTCGGGGTCGAAACTGCGCGGTCTGGCCATGCCGCCTATCTACGCGCTGGCGCAGGCTTCGCCAAGCTCAGCCTACGCCAGCGACCGGCGGCGGCGCCGCCTGTCGCCGGAACAGGATGCGCTGGTAGAACCAGCCGATCGCGACCAGCACCACGCCGAGGCACATGAAGGACAGCGCGCGGTAGACGCCCGTGAGCTGCGACATGTCGATCACGAACGCCTTCACGATGGTCAGCGCGATGACGGCGGCCGAGGCCATCCGCGCGCGCTGCGAGCCAACGACGATGCCGATCCCGAGCAGCACGACGCCGAACGCCAGCCAGGCGATCGAATAGGTGTATTGCTCCGCGCCCGTGGTCGGGCCATGTGACAGCACCGGGCCGTGGTAGAGCCGGCGGATTTCAAAGCTGACATAGGTCAGCGCGAGGATCAGCGCGCCGGCCGCGAGCGTGTTGCCGTAGGCGGCCGGGCGCCGTCCCGCCACCGCATAGGACAACAGCAGCGCCAGCACCGCGGGCAGGGCATAGCCGAGCAGGAGCAGGAGCAGGTTGATGAAGCTGCCGCCGACATTGATCGGCCACAGGATCGGTGTCTCCAGCAGCATCAGGCCGAAGACGGCGGCAAGACCCGCGAATACCGTCAGCAGCACCGCGCCGATATTGTGCACGATGCTGGCCGTGCGGATGCGCAGGCGCTCCAGCCCGATCGCCATTGCAAGCGCCGTGCAGACCTGCAGCGCGACCTCGGTGAGGCCGGCGCTGTTGCGGTAGACGTCGCCCTGATTGACCGCGTGGCGGATCTCCATGAAGGCGAGCAGGACCGTGAACAGGATCGCGGCCGACTCCACCGCGCGGAGCGGCGGATCGTCGCCGTTGCGGCGCAGGAAGACGCTGGCTGCCCAGAACGAGGCCGCGGGAATGCCGTAGCCCCACAACAGCCAGTTGAAGATCGGCGTGGTGCCGACGGCATCGCCGACGATCCGCGGCTCGTAGCCGATGCGCAGCACCACGATGCCGGCGAGGATCGCGGCCAGCGTGCGCAGGAAGGCGATCGGCCGCTGCAGCGAAATCCAGGCGGTGCCGAGCGACACCAGCGCCAGCGCGATCGTGAGCCAGCCCTTCTCCAGCGCGAATGTGAGCGCGAGCGCCAGCGCGGCGAGCGTGCCGGTCGCAAACAGCGCGATCGAGGCGGAGTGCCCGGGCCGGTCCTCGCGCCTGCTGAGGTATTCGGTTGCAGCGGCGAAGGCCGCGGCGAGCAATACCGCGAGAATTGCGAACGGAATCGAGCGGTCGAGCTGCGCGATCCGGGCGTAGAGCGCGACCAGCAGCGCCAGCGGCGTGAAGGTGGCGGCCGCCGCCCACTGCATGGTGGTCGCGGCCGAGGTGAAGCGGTGTTGCGCGAGGAAGCCGGTCACGCCGAACATGCCTGCGAAGATCGCCGCCGCGGTCAGATGCAGCGAGACCGAGCCATCTGTGGCGCTCGGCCCGATGCCGGGCAGGGGACCGCCTGGGAGCACCAGCATGTCCGGATTGCCGCGCACCGCCCATTCGGCGAAGACGACGAACACGAACAGCGCGGCGGCGCCAATCGCCGCAGTGGCCGCCGGCGCCCGCCAGGCGACGAGGAGGCTGCCGGCGACCAGGAGGCCGAAGGTGATCATCGCGGGATCGGCGTGAAAGCTGTTCAGCACGATCAGCAGCGCGCCGAACAGATAGGCGATCAGCGAGCCCGATGAGATCGGCTCGACCTCTTCGCCCTCCGCTTCCGGTCCGAACATGAAGCCGCAGACGACCAATAGCGCCGCGAGGATGAATCCGGCGATGACATGAAAGGCGTGCGGTCCGATCATCGACGGCCCGCATTGCAGACAGGGGAAGGTCCAGAGCAGCGCGAACACGACCGTGGTAACGGCAAGCCAGCGCCACGCCGGATGCGCGCGAGGCCGAACGACGCCGCGGTGACGATCGCAAGATAGATGTAGAGCGCCCAGAAATCCGGCTTTTCGGATGAGACGAGGATCGGTGTGGCGAAGGCGCCGACGACGCCGAGACCGGCCAGCGCCGGTCCGTGCAGCAGCGCAGCGGCGAGCGTGCCGAGCGCGACCAGTCCGAGCAGCACGAAGGCGGTCGCCGGCGCAAGGAAGTCGTAGAGCGCGTAGGCCGCATAGACCGTCGCGAATGCCACAGCCGTTCCGGCGGCGGTGAGGATCGCCGGGATATTGGCGATCGGCAGCGGTGCGATCGTGGAAATGCTTTCCTTGCGCCGCGTCCATTCGCCGGCGCCGAGCAGCGCCAGCGCGAACAGGCCGCCGAGCATGGTACGCACGCCGGGTCCGAGCAGGCCGGCCTCGATCGAATAGCGCACCATGAAGAAGCCGCCGAGCGCCAGCGTCAGGCCGCCGAGCCACACCACCCATCGGGTGCCGATGTTTCTTCGAAGCCGGGCTGGGCGGGCGGCAGCG
>NZ_PSRR01000111.1 GCF_004296405.1 Bradyrhizobium sp. Leo170 | reverse complement strand
GGCGGACTCACATCCTCACGCTGTTTGAAATTTGAATCCGAACCTCTCCCCACGTCGTCCCGGGCTTGACCCGGGACCCATAACCACAGGATTTCGTAATGTGCTCCGCTGCAACCGCTTGCTCGCGCCACAACAACTCCCTGTGGTTATGGGTCCCTGCCTTCGCAGGGACGACAGTCGCTCGCCGTCGCCGTCCTCAAGTCGGCGCGTAGGCCACACGAAAATATCGGTCATCGCGGGCACCTTGCGGCAAGCTGCAAACCGCTGCCGGGCAGTTCGTAGCCGCCGCCTCGGTGCGATATTGCGGCAGACGACCGTCGAGCGAATAGACCACGCAAAGCGCGAGGCTGGCCCAGACGGCCGCGCTGAAATAAAGCGACATCCAGGCGATCTCGTCCTTCCAGTGCTCGAAGTCGTGCGTCACGACCCAGCGCGTGCTCACGTCATGAAGCCCCTCGAGAAAACCGAGAAGCTTGCTGCCATCGGCGAGGCCGGCCTGCCATCGGCTCAAATACATCGGGACGTCGATCGTGATGAGGAAGGCGAGATAGCCCGCAATTCCGACGATCGTGACGATGAGGGCGATGCGAACCGGGCCGTTGAATTCAGGCAGCAGCCGGCAAAGGCCAACCCCCACAACGAAGAAGGCGATCGCCCATATCGAGTTCTCGATGGCATTGCCCAGATAGTTGGTGGACACCACGGCGTACCATGAGAAGCACTCGGCAATGAGGATCAGGGGCACGATCAACTGCGCGGCGTTCAACGTGGTGTCAGCGCCGGTCATCCCGCCCAATTGGTTGAGGATGATCGCCCACTGCACCGCAAAGCAGATCTCGGCCACGGTCGCCACCGATCGGCCAACGAAGACGCTCGATAGCCAGGTGTCGACCAGGCAGATCCGCTGAACGTCCGCGCGCGGCAGGAGCGACCTGAATGCGCAGCCAAAGACATAGGCCGCGGAAAGCAGGAACATGGACTGGGTGCTGGAGCTGCTGACTAGGCCGCCCGAGGGAACTTTGTGAAACTCGCCGTACAGCAAGAACCAAAGCGCGATGTTGGCGCCGCTGATAAGGGCCAACAGACCCCACCAGCGAACCACTGGATTTGGCCGCGCCCGCCACTCCATACTCATGGGCCCTGCTCCCGCGTAGTCGAACTGACATGCAACGGTAGCAATCCTGTCACAAATCGCAACCCATTGCGACGGGCTGACGGAGGGTTGACGCTTCTGTGACACGGTCGGCAGCGCGGCCCCGTCTCTTCACGAGACGGACGGCGCAGCGGATGCGTTCAGCCAACCTTAGTGTGACAGTCGCAGGGCGGGCGCAGGAAACGCCGGCGCCCAGTTCAGCGCCAGCCGCTGGCCGATCACGATCTCATCGGTCGACATTTTTGAAGCGACTGCGTTGCGGAACCGTGCATAGGCATCCCGCTCGCGCCCGCTGGTTCGGGCCGCCGCGAGGTTGAGCCACTTATAGGCGAGGACGAAATCCTGCGGAACGCCGTGGCCCTTGTCGTACAAGAGGCCAAGCATGGCTTGCGCGAATGGATTACCCTGGATGGCAGCGCGGGCATAGAGATCGGCGGCGGCGTCATAGGCTTGCGGCGCGCCGAAGCCGTGCTCATACATGAAGCCGAGCAGGCCGAGCGCGGTTGCATTCTCGCGTTCGGCCAGCGGTGCAAGCTCTCGGAACGCGCGAATGTAGTCGCCGCGATGGAACGCAGCGGTCCCGCGCGACAGACTGCTGGCGCCGACCGGCGCGGCGGCAGTTGAAAGAGCAATGGCCAGCAGCGCGAGGAGAAATCGGCGCGCGGCGCGGATGCTCAGCATTCTGTGGTCCTGCTTAATGGAAGCTGGTCGTGATTGCGGCGTTGGTCGGGGTCGTGGCAATGCTGCCGCGCAGTTTCGATCGGAGTTCTTCCGCCACGACGTGAGCGTCGGAGCCGTCGCGGATGATCTGCGGGCGGATGAAGATGATCAACTCGGTGCGCTGGGTGCTGTTGCTCTGGTGTCCGAAGGCATCGCCAAGGCCCGGAATCTGGTCAAGCACCGGGATGGCGCTGCGTGTGCCGTTCTGCTGTTCGCTGATCAGGCCCGCCAGCAGCACGGTCTGACCGTTTGCCACCGAGATCTGGCTCTTGACCCGCCGCTCCGACACCGTCGGCGTCAGGCTGTTCGCACTGGCTGCGGGCACGTTGCTGATCTCCTGCTCGACGTCGAGCCGAACATTGCCATTGACGCTGATGCGCGGCGAAACCCGCAGGATGATGCCGGTGTTGCGATAGTCGATCGTGTTGACGACGGTGTTGTTCGTCGTCAGCACCGTCGCACTCCCGGTCGACACGGGGACGACATCACCGACCTGCAGCGTCGCCACCTGGTTGTTGATCACCACCAGCGACGGATTGGAGAGCACTTTGACGCTGGTGACCGCATGCAGCGCATCGAGGATCAGGCTGGGCTGGGTTTCCGACCCGATCAGGAAGTTGAAGCCGGGGAAGGCCCGATTGATGAAAGCGTTGGTGACCGATCCGGCGACGGTGGCCGCGCCGGTCGTCGGGTCGGTAATTGTCGTCGGCGCCGCGGTGGCCTGGATGTTGAGAACGGAGCCCGTGTTCGGCTTCAACCCGACATTCCGGCTCGTCAGGTAGGCTTGCACGCCATAAGACAACGTATTGTTCAGCGTGACCTCGGCAATCGTCGCATCGATCGCGACCTGCAACTGCGGTTGGTCGATCTGTACCAGCGTGGATTCGATGATCCGGTAGTTCGCCTGGTCGGCGTAGATCAGCAGCGTGTTGTTGACGGTGTCAGGCGTGATCCGCACGTCCTGCATCATGGGCTGGCCGTTTCCGGAACCGCGGCCGCTGTCGAGCGGAGCGCCACCGCCGTTTTGATTGGGACTGGCAGGCTGCGCGCCGAGGCCCCCGTTGCCACCGAGGCCGGGCGTGCCATTCATGCTCAGATTGCCGCGCGAGGCAAAGCCGCCATTTGTGTTTGATCCCAAGTTGCCGTTGAGCGAGAGGCGATCCCCGGCGCTTGAAGTTGCCGCGATTCCGGAACCCGGCGCGATCTGGCTGTCGGCGCTCTCGGCCACGCTCGACGACGATCCGCCGAGGAACATATCCGTCAACACCCGCGCGATCTGGCGGGCATCGCCGAACTTGACGCGATAAACGTGGACAGTGGTCCGCGCGGTATCGTTTCGATCAAGCCGCTTGATCCAGGTCGCCGCCGTGCGAAGCATGTCCGGCTTCTTGGTCACCACCAGCACCGCGTTGAGGCGGGCAATCGGCAGGAACTTGATGATGTTCTGACTGAGGCCGTTCTCGCCGGAATCGACGATCTTCTCCATCTCGGCGATGATCGGCGCTGGCGAGCCGCTCGAGATCGGGAATATGCCGACGGATTGGCCGCGCATCCAGTCAACGTCGAAGCTCAGCACCGTATCGACCGCGGTGCGGCGCTCGGCGCCGGTTCCTTGAATCAGGATGAGATTTCGTGTCGTATCCGCGCGCACGGCGCCGGCTTTGGTGGCGAAGCTGTCCATCAGCTTGAGCAGGGTTTGCGCCGACACATATTGTAAGGGCACGACCGAGACGCCGAACCCGGGTTCGGGATTGCCGCTTGCCGTATCGACCCGGCCGCCGCCGACCGCGTCGCCGAGTGGCGTAAGCCGGTAGCCGGTCGTATCGCGAAGCAGCACGACGCCGCTCAATCTCAAGGCATTTTCCAGCACGAACACGATGTCCGACTTCGGCACTGGACGGACCGACACCAGGCTCACCGTGCCCTGCACCCGCGGGTCGATGGTGTAGCCGACATGCAGTATGTCGCCGAGCACGACCTTGGCGACGGTCGCAACCGGCGTGTTCTCGAAGTTCAGATCGAAGCCGTTGCCGTTCGCTGTCGGCTGCAGCCGCTCGTCCGACACCGCCGTGACTTCGGCTCCCTCATACATCGCCGCGCGAACACTGCCATTCTGAGCGCCAGCGGCGCCCAAGGCGTTCACGGGTTGCGATTGCCGCGGCAACAGATCAAGCGAGCGTACCTTGTCGGAGATGTCGACTTGAGCCGCATCCACGCCTCCGCCAACCGTTGCGGAATTGCAGGACGCCAACAGCCCCAGCGACAGCAATGCAAAAGCGGCGGCAATGCCGCCGCGAATCCGTTGGTAGCGGCCCAGCTTGCCTACGCGCACCATAACTTCTTGCCAGTTCCGACTGGAGGATGTTCGACAATCCGCCCCTGTCCCCTCGAATTATTAGCGAGCGAACATGACAGAAATAAATTGGTTGCGTGATTGTTGCCCTGGCTACCATTCTGCGATGGACGCCGAAGCATGAGAATGAGGCAGCAATTCAAATCGGGGAGGGCAGTCTCAAAATTTTCTTTAGCGATGAGCAAACGCCGCATTCGTATGCCTGTCATACTTCGGATCGATAACAACACGCCTGACGTCTGCGCTGCTCCAAACCAATGTGACGGATAAGACGAAATGGCCAGCGATCGGTCCTCGCAGTTCGTCGACTACCTCCGTCAGAACAAGCATTTGACGCCGGTTGATGGTGAGACAGATCCGGCGGGACAGAGCGGCTCCGATCGCCGTCACCACAAGATTTGGGAGATCACCAATCTCTCGCCCGCCGAGTTTGCCGACGAGGCTGCCCGCTTTTTCGAGCTCGGACGCATGACCCTGCAGGAAATGATGTCGGCCCCGCCGCTGGTGGCGTCGTTCTCGCAGCGCTTCCTGCGCGAGACCATGGTTTATCCGTGCACCACCTCCGATGGAACAATGATGCTCGCGGTCGTCGATCCGACCGATCAGGCGACGCAACGCGCGGCGCAGATCGTGCTAGGCACTGCCGTCGCGATCAAGATCGCAACCTCGGAGGACGTTGCCGTCGTCCTCGATCAACGGCTGAACGTCGATGACACGGACGCGGCCGGACCGGCGGCAACGCTACCGCGCGATGACGACATCGAGAGCCTGCGCGATCTTGCGAGCGGCGCGCCGGTGGTTCGCGCGGTCAATGATCTGCTTGAAAAGGCCGTTGAATTTCGCGCCAGTGATATCCACATCGAGCCGTTCGCTTCCAGCCTCGTGGTCCGCCTGCGCATCGACGGCCTGCTTCGGCCGGTGGCGGCGCTATCCGGCGTGCTGCCGCAAGCCGTCATCTCCCGCATCAAGATCATCGCCAATCTCAACATCGCCGAGCGTAGGCTGCCTCAGGATGGTGCGGCGCGGTTGCGGGCAGGGCGTACCGACATCGACATCCGCGTCGCGATCATGCCGACGCAGCACGGCGAATCGGCCGTCATTCGCATCCTGCCGAAGGATCGCGGATTGCTGGTCGTGGAAAAATTGGGATTCTCCGCGCCAGACGAAAGCAAGCTGCGGCGGCTTCTCGCATTGCCGCACGGCATGATCGTCATCACCGGTCCGACCGGTAGCGGCAAGACGACGACACTTGCCACGATCCTCTCGATCCTCAATGAGCCGACGCGCAAGATCCTGACGATTGAAGATCCGGTGGAATACGAAATTCCCGGCGTCAATCAATCCCAGATCAAGCCCGCGATCGGCCTGACCTTTGCTACCGCACTGCGCTCGTTCGTGCGCCAGGACCCGGACGTGATCATGGTCGGCGAAATCAGAGATTCCGAGACCGCACATGTCGCGATCCATGCCGCTCTCACCGGCCATCTGGTGCTGACGACGCTGCATACCGAGACGGCGGCCGCGGCGGTGCCGCGCCTGCTCGACCTCGGCGTCGAGGGCTATCTGCTCCGCTCGGTGCTGCGCGGCGTGATCGGACAGCGTCTTGTCCGGCAGCTATGTGAACGCTGCAAATCAGGACGGACGCTTGGGCCCGCCGATTTTGCCGAGGATCCGCGGCTTGTCGCATTCGAGTTCCGCGCCGGTGAAACGATCCAGGAGCCTTGCGGGTGCGAACGTTGCGGCGGCACCGGCTATCGCGGCCGGCTTGGTGTTTTCGAGCTGCTCGAAGTCTCCAACGAATTGCGCGAACTAATCGGGGAGAAGACCGACGGACTGAAGATCGATGCGATGGCGATCCGCGCGGGGATGACGACAATGCTCGACGACGGCATCGCCAAGTGCCGCGCCGGGCTGACGTCGCCTGCCGAAATTCTCCGCGTCACGACCATGCGGTGACCACGTGCCGAATTTCCGCTACCGCGCCCTGACCCAGAACGGCGAGATCGTGAACGGCACGATCAGCGCACCGACGGCCGCCGAGGTCGCGCGCCGGATCGAATATCTGCGGCTGCTGCCGATCGAAACCATCGAAGACAAGCGGGCGTCCCACAGTTCGGGAGGTCACGGCCTGTTCGGCCGGCCGAGTGCTGCCGAGATCACCACGTTCACACGCGACCTTGCGCTGCTGCTCAAGGCCGGCGCGCGCCTCGACGATGCCCTCGAACTGCTGTCCGGCGATGCCGATGTGGGACGGATGCGCCCCGTGGTGGCGAAGATCCGGGCGGCTCTGCTTGCCGGCGAGAGTTTCGCCGATGCGGTAGCCGATCATCCGAACTTGTTTCCACCGATGTATGGTGCGTTGGTGCGCGTCGGCGAAGTCTCCGGCACGCTCGATTCCGTGCTGGAAATGCTGGGCGCGGAGCGCGCGCGTTCCGAACAGATGCGGCGGAAGCTCACTGACGCCATGCAATATCCCGCCTTCGTACTGGTTGCGGCGTCGGGCGTGATGCTGTTCTTTCTTCTGTTCGTGCTGCCGCAATTCTCGACCGTGCTCGGCGATTTCGGCGCGAAGTCCGACACGGCGCTCGCCTCCTTCATCCAGTTGTCCGATTTCCTGCGCGCCAATGCGACGGCAGCCATGTTGATCGCGGCTGTGGTCATCGGGGTCGTCTGGTGGCTGTTTCGCCAGGCAAGCGTGCGCGCGGCAATGGTGAACGGGTTGTCGCAGCTCCCCCTTATCGGCAATATCTTTCAGTTCTATCGCGCCAGCCTGTTCTGCCGCAATCTTGGTGTCCTGCTCGGCAGCGGCGTCAATCTCACGGCCACCTTGCGTATCCTGGTCGACATCATGGCGGTGACAGGAAGCGAAGCGAGCTGGACGGCCGCTGCCGATCGCGTCCGGCATGGCGGGAAGTTGTCGGAGGCGCTTGCCGTTGCCAACAGCCTGCCGCCGATGGCGGTCCGCATGCTTCGGCTTGGTGAAGAGACGGGGCAATTGCCGGTCCTGGCGGGACGGGTTGCCGAATTCTACGAAGCAAAATTGCAGCGCAGCCTTGACCGTATCGTCGGCATCGTCGGACCGCTTGCGATCATCACGATCAGCACGGTCGTCGGCGGATTGATCGTGTCGGTCATGACGGCGCTGCTGTCGGTCACGCAACTTGTCGGTTAAGAGCAAGGGTTACATCATGATTGCGCTCAAGAGTATTTCTGAATTGCTCGTCACTCGCTTGGATCAAGGCGCCGCCCGCGAGAGACGCGAGCACGCCTATCGCGGTCAAGAGGGTTTCACGCTGGTCGAGATGTTGGTCGTGATTGCCATCATCGGTCTGATCATGGGCTTGATAGGTCCGCGTGTGCTCAATTATCTCAGCGAGTCCAAGGTCAAGGCCGCGCGCATCCAACTGCAGAGTTTCTCGAGCGCGCTCGACCTGTTCTATCTCGACGCCGGCCGGTTTCCTTCGTCTGCTGAAGGTCTTGCCGCGCTCGTGCAGCGGACGCCGGGGCTTGCCGCCTGGAATGGGCCGTATCTGAAGGGCGGCAATGTCCCGAAGGACCCCTGGAATCACGCTTACGTCTATCGGTCACCCGGCGAGCATGGTCCCTATGACATCGTCTCCTATGGCGCCGATGGCCAGGAGGGTGGCAGCGGCAATTCCGCCGACATTTCCCTCGAAAAGACGACAGCCTCCCGAGATGAATGACGTCACGCAGCGCGGTTTCACCTTGCTGGAGATGGTGTGTGTGCTCGCCATCATCGCATTGCTGGCTGCCGTGCTGCTGCCGTTCATCCCACGCCAGACGTCGCGGTCGCGTTTGCAGGCCTATGCGTTGCAGACCGCGACGCTCCTGAAAGCCGACCGCAACGCCGCCATCAATCGCAATACCAGCATTGCGACGCTGGTCGACGCGCCGAGCCGCGTGATCCATTCCGGTTCGTCGCGATCGACGGTCCGCATTCCCGAGGACGTACGCTTCGATGCGCTGTTGCCGCAAACCTGCCAACGGCAGGCTGCGCTGTCGACCATTCGCTTCTTCGCCAACGGCAGTTCATGTGGCGGATCCATCGCGCTGACGCGGTTCGACGCCGGCTATGAGATTCGCGTCAATTGGCTTACCGGAAGGGTCGAGGTTGTTTCCCGTGACACCGCCACCAACTGATCGCCCCGACGCGGGCTTCACGATCATCGAAGTGCTGGTGGCGCTGGCGGTGGTGGCCGTGTCCATTATCGCGATCGGCACCGTCATGGCCGGCAACATGCGCGGCGTGCGGGCGCTGGAGCAGCACGTGGCGCTGATGCAGGCGGCGCGCACCTTGATGACGGTGGGCGTTCCGCCTCGCTCGGAATTGCAGCAGGGCACCTCGACGGGTCAGGCCGAGGGCTATCGCTGGACCATCGACGTCAGTCCGCTTGGCGACGATTGGAATGTCCCAGGCGCCAATGTGCCATGGACGGCCGAACTGGTGAGGATTCGCGTCAGGTCGCCCACTGGCGCGCTGTCCGATGTTCGGACCGTGCGCTTGATGCCGAGGCCATCAGAATGAGCCCGGCATCGGCAACGCGGCGCGCACATGAGCGCGGATTTACGTTGATAGAGACCATCGTCGCGCTGGCGCTGATGGGGCTGCTGCTGTCGGCGCTCGCGACCATCACCGCGCAGTGGCTGCCGAACTGGAACAAGGGATTTGGCCGGATCCAGCGCAGCGAACTGACAGGCATTGCGCTCGAGCGGATTGCCGCGGACCTAGCCGCTGCCGAATTCGTTCCCGCCAACCGCGACTCGCGCCGGCCGCTGTTCGACGGATCGGAATTGTCTGTCATGTTCGTGCGAACGGCGGTAGGCCCGAACGCCGGGCCAGGGCTCGATGTGGTGCGTCTCGGCGAAACCAAAGATCGCGGCGAGTTCGTCACGGTCCGCTCGCGGGCGCGCTTCACGCCGTTGCCCGTTGGGCTGTCGCTGTCGGAACAAACGCATCTCGGCGACCCGGTGGTGCTGCTGCGCGCGCCCTTTCGTCTGTCATTCGCCTATGCCGGTCCCGATCACGTCTGGAAAAGCACGTGGCGAAACGCGGACCGGCTGCCGGCGATGATCAAGCTGACGGTGCGTGATGCCGCGAGCCAGCGCGTGCTGTCGGTCTCGACGATCGCGCCGGTTCATGTCCAATTGCCGAGCGATTGCACGAAGCCGGACGGCAAATGCGACGACAACAAGGGCAACGCGCAAGGCGCTGCCGAGCCGGGAGGACGTGATGACAGCGATCGGCGCACGTAACCGCTCAGGCGAACGCGGCTTCGTCATCGTCGCCGTGCTTTGGATTCTGGCGGCGCTGTCGTCGCTCGCAATGATCTTTGCCGCCTATTTATCGGCGTCCACGCGGGCGATCGCCGTCAACGAGACCGCGCTGCAGACCGAGGCGCTGGTATCCGCCAGTCTCGAGCTGACCGCCTACCAACTGGCGTTGGCGGACGAACGCACCAAGCCGCCGAACGGAGCCTTTCACTTCCGGATGGATGATGCGAACGTCCAGGTCGCCTTCACTTCGGAGGCCGCCCGCATCGATCTGAATCTCGCTCCGAAGGAGATGTTGGCCGGCCTGTTTACCGCGCTCGGCGCCGGCAAGGATGCGGCCCTCGAATATGCGGATCGGGTCGTCGGCTGGCGAACCCGGCCCGTTCCCGGCAGCGCCAACGAGGAGGAAGCGCGTTACAATTCGGCCGGCTACTCGCCGCGGCAGGCTCCGTTTGTCCATGTCAATGAATTGGCGCTGGTCGTAGGCCTGCCGGCCGCGCTGGCGGAGCGTGCGCTGCCATTCGTGACGGTGTTCAACGGATCTCCCGATGTCGATCCGACGATCGCGGCGCCGGAGGTCATCGAGGCCATGCCCGAAAAATCAGCGAACAAGCAAGATCCGCTCGGGGGCAGTTCAGCCCCGCCGAACGCGGCCCGACCGGCCTCACAGCCGCCCGATGCGGCGAAGAAAGACGCTTCGACCGCAACGAGTCCTTGTTATCGCGTCGAGACCACGATCCGTTTTCGCAATGGTCGCCGCACCACCTCGGAGGTCGTGATCGCCATGGGCGACAAGGCCGAGCCCTATCGCGTGCTGTCCTGGCAGGAAGACATTGCACCGCGAAACGTCGTTTCCCGCCGCGGGAGCACGTGATGGCGATGATCGCGCAGAGCAGGGAGTGGTTCGAGCAATGGATCGCGGCGGTTGCCGGTGCGGTCGACGGCGTCGCGGACAGGCTGGTGCGTCAGCGCCGCATCCAGCTTGACGAGAATGCAGACGGCACATTCACCGCGAGCATGGCTGCATCGAAAGACAGCCACGCTCCGACAATTCTCGCCTTCCGTATTCAGCACGGCACGCCAGAGCCGCCATTGCCGGCGCAGTGGAGCGCAGCCTTTAAGGGCAGCCGTGTCGAGGTACAATTGCCGCCCGACTATGTCACGACTCGTCTGCTCGACTTCCCAGGGCGGGCGGCCGACTTTCTCGATGGCATGATTCGCTCCCAGGTCGACCGCCTGACGCCATGGGCCGCAAGCGAGGCCATCTTCGGCTGGAGTTCGCCGGTTCCAGTTGCTGACGATCGGATCGAAGTTGCCTTCAGTGCGACCTCGGCGTCGAAAGTCGATCCGTTGGTGCAGTTGGCCGACAGGCTGGGCGCTGCTTCCGTCTCTATCCATGCGCCGGCCGCAGGCGGCAGCGGCGCGCCGATCCGGGTGAAGCTGCTCGACAAGCGGCTTCGCAGCATGGCGGGGCCGAATGTGCCGCGCCTGTTGCGCGTCGTCCTGATCTCGACCGGCATTGCAGCCGCTGCGTCGCTGTTCCTCAGCATCTATCTCGGCGGTTCGCTGCAATCTGAACAGGAGGATATCCAGCGGCAGATTTCGCAGCGCCGCGCGGCATTGCGGGTTGACGCCAATGGCATGGCATCCGGAATTGGTTTGTTGGCAAAGCGCAAGCAGACCACGCCATCGAGCGTGATGGTGCTGGAAGCGCTCTCGCGCGTGCTGCCCGACACGACCTATGTGACGGAGCTGCGCATCGAAGGCGACAAGGTGCAGGTCGTCGGCATGACCCAGGACGCACCGTCGCTCATTCGCCTGATGGAACAGTCGCCGCAATTCACCCGCGCCACATTTTTCGCACCGACGACCCGCGCGGCGAACGAGTCCGGCGAGCGCTTTCACGTCGAGGCCAATATATCAGCGTATTTTGGATCCGGCTCATGAACGCGTCGGCCAGGTCATTGAAGGCAATCAGCACCTCGCCGTTCGTGGCAGCCGCAACCTATGTCGGACTACTGATCCTGCTGCTGTTCGTGGCCGTATCGTCGCTATCCGATCTTATCGGTCAGCGTAACGAACTCGCCGCGTCGTCGGCGATGCTGGCGCAGTTGGAGGGGCGCACGCCCAGAGCAGGCGGGGGGCCCGGTGAGACGATGCCGGCGGGCTCGGCCTATCTCGAAGGCGCCACGGTCACGGTTGCCGGCGCGACGCTGTTGCAGCGCGTGGCGGGTTCGGTGACGAAATTCGGCGGCAACGTATTGTCGACCCAGCTCGATGTTCCCAACACGCCTGCGAAGGCCGGCTTCATCAGCATGGTCGCGAGTTTCGAAATCGAGCAACAGCAACTGCAACAGGTGCTTTACGACCTTGAGGCCGGCATGCCGTTCTTGTTTATTGACCAGCTCGTCGTGCAGACCATCCTCGATGGGGCGAAAACGAACTCGGGCGAAGGCCCGGGCAAGCTGCGCGTGCTGCTGGGCGTCTCCGGACAGTGGCGGGGGGCCAAGTAATGCGTTTGGCAGTCATCGTCATGAGCTTCGCGTTGTCGGTCCAATCCATGGCGGCGGCCGCGCCTGATGCATCCGGCGATGCACTTGATGCTGGGCTATTGGATGACACGCGGCTGGGCGGACCCGTCCTGACATCGCCGCCACCTTCCGAACCGGTCACGACGGTGCGCACGGTTCCACCACCGGCGGCGCCGGTCCGGCCACTCAGTGCCAATCCGTTGTGGGGCATTCCGCTGACGCAACTGTCCAACACACGCGAGCGTCCGGTGTTCTCGCCCTCACGGCGACCGCCGCCCGTGGCCGTCGCCGAGCCTGTCGTCACCAGACAACCTCCGCCGCCGCGGAAGAAAGAGGCCGAACCTCCGCAATTGTCGCTCGTTGGCACCATTGCCGGGGACGACGAAGGCTTCGGCATTTTCCTGGATCAATCAACCAATGCTGCGTTGCGGCTGAAAGTCGGCGAAGATTTTCAGGGCTGGAAGCTGAGTGCGATTCGCGGCCGGGAGGTCACGATGGAAAAGGACGAACAGGGCGCCGTGCTTACACTGCCGCCGCCAGGTGGCGAGGGGGGTGGTGAGGTCCATCTCGTCCCGGTGAGCACGATCAGAACGCCTTTGGTGACGCGGCGCTAGAGTTTCGATTTTGATTGAGTCAGAACCGAAGCTCTGGATTCTTGTTTCGACGCGTTTCTTCAGGCGAACCGGTATCCACCCTCGGATCAAGTCCGAGGGCATGCTTCGCTCCAAAACGCTCTCACTAGTTCATGCTGAGCCATCGCTGGAAGGCCGGCGTCAGCAGCAGGCCGAGCGCCAGGAACGGGCCGAATGGCATCGATGTCTGGCGCTTCATCTGGCGCCCGGCGAGTTGCAGGCTGCCGGCCGCCGCAAGCGCACTCAAGGTGGCAATCAACAGCAACGTTGGAATGCCTGTCATGCCGACCCAGGTCGCCGCGGCTGCGAGAAATTTGACATCGCCAAGCCCGAGCCCCTCGGCTTGTCGCAACAGAAAATAGAGGCGCCGCAACAACAGGAAGACGACAGCAATCGCGGCAGCTTCGCCGAGCGCCTCGAAGCCGTCTGTCGGGTTCCCGAAGACAATGGCTTGGGCAACGCCAAGGACGGCAATCGCAAGATTCAACCCATCCGGAATGATGCCGTGACGAAGGTCGATCAGTGCCAGCGCGCAGCACATCGCGCCAAGGGCAACGTAGAATCCGAGGAACTGCACAGCTTCACTGGCGATTGGCATGAGCGCTACGATGAATAACGAAGTGTGTGAGTGCTTACCACAGAATTTCGTTCGTGCTCAGCAGCTCAATTTTCAAGCAACCGGCACAAGCAGGAGCGGTCTTTCGAGAATGTGATCGTCGGAAAAACTCTTCACAGCAGAAAACCGCAACGTGCAATCAGCCTGTCACAAAACCGCATAGGAAGCTGACAATATTTCCCGTCGCTGCGAGCGATAGCTGATGCGTGAATGACGGTGAATAAAATGCGAGTGGCGACATGCCTTGCTTTGCTGGTGATGTTGAGCGGTCTGCGTTCCGCAGACGCTAGCGTCCTTGATGAAGGCGCCGAGCGCTATCGGCCTTACATGATCGAAGGCATTGATAGCGCGTTGGCGGGTGCGCGAGCACTGCGTGAAAGGGCTGCAGTAGGGGATCTCGCGGGCGCGAAGAAAGCCTGGATTTCGGCTCGCGCCGGCTGGGAGCGCTCCGAAGTCTTTACGACCGGCTTTGTGCCTGAGCTTGACGCGAAGATCGACGCCTGGCCGAACGCCGACAGTGGGTTCCATGCCATCGAAGCGAAACTGTTCGGCGCAGGCCAGACCGACGTCGACAAAGATGCTGCCGCGTTGGTCGAACATCTGAACGATCTGCACGTCAAGCTTAAGGACATGCAGCTCACGCCCCAGGGCCTGCTGGATGGGACGGCGCGGCTCGCTTACGAAGTCGGGGAAAGCAAGGCCGATGGTGGCGAGTCTCGCATTAGCGGCACCTCGCTCGATGACATGCGTAACAACATCGCCGGCATCGATTTCGCCTATCACACGATTTTCTCCGCGGCCCTCAACACGGCGGACGGCAAGCTCGATGAAATGGTGACGAATCGAATCGAGCTGCTTGAAGCGATTGTCGCGGCGCCCGACTTGCCGCATGTCGATATCCCGCGGTTGCGACGCGCCAGCGAGGAACTGGTGGTGGCGCTGCAGACTGCTTCGGCAAAGCTTGGACTGCAACGGCCGACGCTGGAGGCCCAGGTGCGATGAATTCGCCTTGGCTGCGGCTGACGGCGCTTGCGTCCGGTCTGCTTGTCGTCGCGTCGCTTGGACGCGCGCTGGCTTTTCCCGTCGACGGCAATCAGACTGTTCTGCCGACAAAAACCGAGCTGAACGAGGATGCGCTCGACAAGCCGCGCGAGGTGTTTCAATCCGAACGCACCGGTGCGAAATCGTACATGGTGAATCTCGGCGACCTCGCGTTCAATTCGCCGGCAATCCTGGGCGAGGTGGCACGGCAAGCCGGTGTGAGCTGCGGCACCTGCCACGTCAACGGCGTCGGCAACGCCAAATTCTTCATGCCGAAGATGTCGACGCGGCCCGGAAACTTCGATGTCACCGGCCCATTGTTCAATCCGAAGGCGAACAATCTCGTGCTCGATCCCGTGAGGATTCCGAGCCTGCGCGGTGCGCGCTATCTCGCCCCCTACGGCAGCGACGGGCGATCGGCTTCGCTGCGCGACTTCATCCGCAATGTCATCGTGAATGAGTTCGCCGGGCCCGAGCCGTCGCCGACGATCATCGATGCCATCGTCGCCTATGTTCAGGACGTCGACTTCCTGCCCAATCCGAGCCTCGGTCCCGGCGGCCGGCTGGTCGGCAATGTCAGCGAGTCCGAACGTCGCGGCGAAGCCTTGTTCTCCAAACCATTTCCGCATGATCCCGGCTTGAGCTGCGCTGGCTGTCATGTTCCGTCGGCTGCCTTTGTCGACCACCAACAGCACGACGTTGGTTCCGGCGGTCTGTTCAAGACGCCGACCCTGCGCAACGCGGATTTCAACGCACCCTATTTTCACGACGGCCGCTTCGACAGCTTTGATCAGGTCGTCGATCATTTCGACCGGGCATTCGATCTTGGCCTGTCGTCGCAAGACAAGCGCGATCTCGTGGCCTATCTCACAGCGGTTGGAGATGGCGTGCAGCCCTATGAGCGCGACGGCGCTGGCGCGACGCTGAAGGAAATCAATGACTTCAACATGGTGCTCGCGACCGCGATTCCCTCGGGCGATAAGGCGATTGTCGCGCTTGCCGTCGACACCATAGGCCCGGAGTTGCGCGAGCTCACTGAGCGATATCCTGATCGAAAGAACACCAGCGTGTCGGGCGGCGCGCAGCAGCGCGTCATGGCGCGCAACAGTCTCAAGGAACTCGTCCTTATGCTGCGGCGAATCGATATCGCCGTAAGCGAAGGCCGCAGTGCTGACGCCGCGACTGAGTTCAGGAACTATCGCTATCTCATGGCCGCGGCTGTCCCCGCGCTGCTCGCGGGTGCCGAACGATGGTCGCTGTTCAACCAAGATGTACATGATCAGCACTACGCGGCGCTGCGCCAGGTGATGCAGTCGAAACATCTGTCTCAGTAGAGCATGATCCGGAAAAGTGGGCACCGGTTTTCCGAAAAAGATCATGCTCAAACAAAGAGCTAAAGCGAGATGACGATTCGAAGAAAAGTCATCTCGCTTTAGGCCACTGCTGCGAGGCACGAATTCGCCTCCGCAGAAATCCTCGCGCGATCGCATCGCGCGCATCACTTCCAACAATTCTTGTGCGCTGTCGTGCGATGCGAATGGCATCGGTCGCGATGCATGCATCGTCGCCGCAGATGCAGCGCAGAGAAGTTTTTGAACGAGTCAAAATTTCTCGCGCGCTTTCACAGCAACGATAAGTGTGCGTCATGTTGCCGCATTAGACGATGTGTCGCCAACCACAACCTTTGGAGTCGATAATGACTTTCAATCATAAGAAGAACTGGCGAACCACCACGGCACTTTGCGTCATCTCAACAGTCGCTGTCGCAACGGCCGCCTATGCAGCGCATTATCCCGGCGGACGAAGTGATTGGGACAAGCGCTCGCATCACAATCGTTTCGCCCATGACGATCAGGGCGACGATCACGACGGGAACGGTCACCACGGTGACAACGGTCACGATAACAATGGCCACCATGGCGACCACGGTGACAAAGACAATGATCCGGCAGACAAAGTGAAGACCGCGTCGCCGATCAAGCACGTCATCATCCTGATCGGCGAAAACCGCGGGCTCGACCACACGTTCGGGGTGTACAAGCCGAAGGGCAGGGGACAGACGATCTCCAACCTGCTGTCGAAGGGCATCGTCAACGAGGATGGATCGCCCGGTCCGAATTTCGCGCAAGCCCAGCAATACTCGGTCGCCGCGCAGTCCTCTTTCTATATTGGTGCGCCGACGATCGCGAAGTCGCCCTACAGTGCGACCAATGCGATGCCGCAGCCGAACACGGCGGGCACGCCGACCGGGCAGAGCGATACGTCACCTCCGTTCAAGACGATCGCCGAAGCCAGCGTCGAGAAGGACATGGATTCGAGCGATCTCGATATCCTCACGACCGGTTTCAGCGGCCTGCCGACTGGCGCGCTTGATACCCGCGTTCCCGGCGCTGGTCACTTGACCGGACCGTTCGCGCTGCAGGGTGAGCAGATCAGCGACGACGACTACACCGGCGACACCACGCATCGGTTCTATCAGGACTGGCAGCAGGAAGACTGCAGTGCGGCCAGCGCCACGAAGGCCAACAACTCCGGCTGCCTCAGCGACCTGTTTCCGTTCGTGATGGCGACCTACTCGACGTCCAACAAGAGCATGGCCAACTCGATGGGCTTCTACAATGCCCAGCAGGGGCAGGCCCCGATCCTGAAGATGCTGGCTGATCGCTTCACCCTGGGCGACAACTTCCACCAGTCGTTCCATGGCGGCACCGGCGCCAACCACTTCATGCTCGGCACCGGTGACGCGGGCTTCTGGAGCGACGGCAAGGGCAACCCGACCACGCCGCCTGCAAACCAGATCGCAAACCCGAATCCGGCGTCCGGAACGGTGAATCGCTACACGGTGGACGGCAACTTCAGCGATTGCTCGGACGTGTTCCAGCCCGGCGTCAAGCCGATCGTGACCTATCTGAACAATCTGCCGTATGCGGCCGAGCCGAACTGCAAGCCCAACCACTACTATATGCTCAACAACACCGATCCGGGCTATCTGCCGAACGGTGCGCTGGCGGGCGGAAGCAGCATGCCGCCGTCGTCGGTGCGGACCATCGGCGATGCCCTGATGGAGAAGAAGATCTCCTGGGCCTTCTATGGTGGTGCGTATAACGACGCCGTGGCGCTTTCGAACGCCGCGGTTGCCGCCAACCCGACCAATCCGGATCTCACCGCGGCTGCGCTCGCCGATCCGGCCCACGCGCTCGGTGCGGCCTACTGCCAGATCTGCAATCCGTTCCAGTATGCGACCTCGATCATGGCCAACCCGACCGTGCGTCAGGCTCACATCAAGGACACTGCCGATCTGATCACGGCGATCCAGAACAACACCCTGCCTTCGGTGTCGTTCGGCAAGCCGGATGGTCTGCTCGACGGCCACCCGCAAAGTTCGAAGGTCGATCTGTTCGAGGCCTATGCGCTGAATGTCCTGAACGCGCTGGACAACAATCCGGAGCTCAAGGCGGAGACCGCGGTGTTCATCACCTGGGACGAAGCCGGCGGCTACTGGGACTCGGGCTATATCCAGTCGATCGATTTCTTCGGCGATGGAGCGCGTATGCCGATCCTCATCCTGTCGCCCTATTCGACCGGCGGCAAGATCTACCACAACTACGGCGACCACGTTTCGCTGCTGAAGTTCATCGAACGTAACTGGAGCCTGCAGCCGCTGACGAACCGCAGCCGGGACAATCTGCCGAACCCGACATATTCGCGGAACAACGAATATGTGCCGACCAACAGCCCCGCGCTTGCTGACATGTTCGATGCGTTCGACTTCAGCAAACCGGTCACGCTGTCCTATACCGAATAACTGAACAGCGTTCCAAGAACGACAGATCTGAAGATGGTGCCGATCGAACCGATAGTTCGGTCGGCACCACCGCATTTTTTTGCGCCGCGCCGAGGTTTTCCGATGGATCGAGACCGGATGACTACGTTGGGGAACAAGAGGCTGCAAGCATGCCTGCTTGCCTTGGTCGGTTCGGCGCTCGCCGGCGTTTCAGCATCGGCGCAGCAGTTTTCCGCCGACCTTGTCACCAGGCAGGGTGAGAAGGTCGTGCGGGTGGGAAGCCTGCGCGTGTCTGAAAGCAAAGTGAGGATAGAGACGACCGATTTCGCCGATGGCTTCTTTCTGGTCGATGGGGCAAAGCCTGCGGCCACTTTCGTGCGGCCGCGTGCGAAGGTGTTCATGGACGCGATGCAATCAAGTCCGCTTACGCAGATGTTTGTCCCGGTCGATCCCGACGAGCCCTGCCGGCAATGGCGGGCGATGGCATCGCTGGCGGCGCCGGTGGATCCCGATAGATGGCATTGCGGGCGCGACGGGGAAGGAACAGTAGGAGATCGCAAGGCGGACATCTATCGGATCGTCGCGGCTTCCGGCGGCGGCTTTGTCGGATGGGTCGACCGGGAGCGCAAGTTTCCGGTGCAGATCGAGACCGTGGACGGGACGATGATCGCCGTCGAGAACATCCGCGACGAGCCGCAGCCGGCACAATCGTTCGAAATTCCCCCCGGCGCGCGCAAATTCGATCCGCGGGCGTTGATCGATCGCATCCGGCAGAGCGACGTATGGGTCGCTCCGCCTGGCGCGGAGTGAGCGGCTACTGCGATTGCTTGGCTGTCGATTGCAGCATCCGTCCAAGCGCCGCATAGTGCGACTGGTGAATATTGGCATTGAACAGCGACCAGGGTTCGGCCTTTTTCAACGCGACCGGGACGTCAAAGGTCGCGAGCATCGAGAAAGTCTCGTATTCGGCCATGGCCTCGTCGAGATGGCCGGCAGCGACCGCAAGATCAATCCGGCGCAGATTGAGCACCAGGTCCTTGACGGCGGTGCGTGCCGCGAGCCGTTCTTCCTGACCCCCGACCGAAGCATACCTGATGTCCGGAATATGCTCGGTCAATTCACGCAGCTCGGCGCCTACGCCAGTGACCGCCAGCGAGACCACGGTTGTATCCGCGGCGGGAATGGCCAACTCGAGGACGCTCGCCAGTTCACGCACTTCCTTCATCCGGATCGCCACGCCGTCCTTGTCGAAGGGGCGGTCGCCGTCGCCGATCGCGGTCAGATAGGCGACGAGGTTCTGCGTGTCCTGCGATGAGAGACCGAGATCGAATATGCGGTCGAAATGTCCGACCACTTCTTCATAGGTATCGTACCGGCCGTCGTGGAAGTAGGGCGCGTTGAAGTTGGCGTTGAGCAAGGTCGGTGTCTTCACCAGACCGCCTGAGCCCACGTCGTGGCGGGCCTGGTCGGTGAAGACACCCGTTGGAACATGGCAGGTGGCGCAGTTGAGTTGGGGTTGGTGCGGAAACGGCTTGAAGAACAGTTGCTCGCCGTGGCGCTCGGCAGCACTCGCCTGTGCGGTAAGCATGCCGCCGGGCGCGAGCCTGGGATTGGGTAGAAAATCGATGTCGTTGATGTAGGCGACAAGGCCGTCCAGGACGGCATCGCTCGGTCGCGGCCCCTGAAACTCATTGACGATCACATTATATATGAAGTCACGCAGCGAGGTTATGCGGCCGTCATGCCCGTAAGGCGCCAGGAAGCGCGCGCCGCGCAGGCTGGGGATCCGGACCGGATCGAGAATGCTGTTGAATGCCTTTGGATTGAACATCAGGCTGGTGGTGTCGAAGGTGCCGGGGCGCGAGGAGGCACCGGGAACGAACAGCTTCGGATTCGATGTCCCGTTGACGTGACAGGTGCCGCAGCTCATTTCCGCCTGTCGCGCCTTGCCGCCCAGGATGGAAGGCGAGTTGAATGCGAGATCGCCAAGGTTGACCAAATAGGACTTGTGCCCGCCCATGGCCTCCGAGTGGAACAGTTCGCGCGGCTTCGCCAGCGCTTCCTCGGAAAACTCCGTCCCGCTCGGCAAGACCGTCTGATCACCGCCCAGCGGAAACGCCTCTATCTGCAAGGGGACGAGCACCGCAACTAGCGCGATCAGCACAATCAAAGCGCACGAAGTGATGCGATGCGTGGCAGTCGCACGATTTCGGTGCGAGCGGCACGCAAGAATGTCCTTGGTCATCACGACAAAGCCCCTGCAGCAATTTAGTTGGGCGGTCTGTGAACAGCAGATGTCGCACAGATGACAGTGTCCCTGCTCGCGAGACCGCAGCAGGATTGGATAGACAAAACTTGTCGTCGGTTTGATGACACTCAGATGGCAGAGCACACCTCGATATCCGTCTAAGAATGGCGCTGAGGTCTCAGCGTGTGCGCGACTCTCACATTGTCGGAAAACAGTCATCGGATCGAAATGTGCGGCAGTTAGCCTCACTTGCGTTTCATTCCATCTTTGCTCTCAGGGGAGAAAACCATGCGGCTTTGGGGAGCCATTCCCGCGCTCACATTGGCTGTTGGTGCGATCGCTGTCGCGCCGGTGGCCAAGGCAGAGAATCTCGTCGACAAGATCGTCGACCAGTTCAAGCACAACAACGGCGACGACTTCAGACATCATGATCATGACCATGATCATGGTCACCATGATCGGGACGATCTGCTGAAGGCCTACAAGCATGTCGTAATTATCTATCAGGAAAATCACAGCTTCGATAATCTCTACGGCCACTGGGGCGACGTCGGCCGTGACAACATCAACGGCGTTTCCGACGCCGATCAGCCGCACACGCTGCAGGTCCGCCAGGACAGCAAGACGGTCTACACCTGCCTGTTGCAGAATGACGTCAACCTGACCTCGCCCTCGCCGTTGCCGACGAGCTGCACCGACAACGGAAGCTCGGTCGCCATCCTCAGCGCCTTCAAGAACAAGCCGTTCGAAATCAACGACTTCATTCCGACTTCGGCAACCACCTGCCCGAAGCCGATCGGCGCGTTCGCGGCTCACGGCTTCCTCAACGGCACCGGCTTGCCCGGCGGCTGCACGGAAGACATCGTGCATCGCTTCTACAGCGAACAGTATCAGATCAATGGCGGCCGGCAGAACCGCTACATGACCGGCAGCGATGCTTCGGGTCTTGTGATGGGCTATTACGACACCAAGAAGCTGCCGATCTACCGCTATCTGCACGATCGCGGCGCGCCGAATTACGTGATTGCCGACAGCTTCTTCCAGGGCGCCTTCGGCGGTTCGTTCCTCAATCACCAGTTCCTGGTCGCGGCCGCCGCTCCGCAATTCGTCGGCGCATCCAACGACGGCAGCGCCACCGACCTGCACTCCATCGTCGACGCCAACGGCATGCCGACCAGCACGCCGCTTTACACCCCGCTCTCCACGGTGAAGGATGCGCAACTGACCGCCAAGTGCAGCCAAGCCGGTCTGCCGACCGGGCTCGCCTGCGGCGACTATACCGTCAACACCACCCAGCCGTTCTATCAGCCTTATTCGCCCGGCACGGCGGATGCCCGGCGCCTGCCGCCGCTCAACACGCCCAACATCGGCGATCGGCTGTCGGCCAAGCGCGTCGACTGGGCCTGGTATTCGGGCGGCTGGTCGAACGCCAATGGTGACGTCGGCGCTTCGGGCTGGACCAACGGAAACGGCACCACCTGCACCGATCCGAACCATCTGCCCACGGCGGTCTTCCCCAACTGCGCCGACGTGGACTTCCAGTTCCACCACCAGGCGTTCAACTACTTCGCCAACTACGCGCCCGGCACGAAGGCCCGCAAGGATCATCTGAAGGATGAGGCGGAGTTCATCCAGGCGGCAAAGAACGGCAGGCTGAAGGATGTCAGCTTCATCAAGCCGATCGGCGAAGAGAACGAGCATCCTGGTTACGCCAGCGAGGCCGAGGGCAGCCAGCATCTGGTTGATCTGGTCAAGGCGATCACCGAGGGACCGGATGGCAAGGACACCCTCATCGTCATCACCTATGACGAGTTCGGTGGTCAGTGGGATCACGTCCCGCCGCCGCCCCACAATCGTCGCGGCGACGACGCGAAGGCTGCGGACCAGTGGGGACCCGGCACCCGTATCCCGGCGCTCCTGATCTCCAAGCGCTTCGAGAAGTCGGGCGTCGCCCACGAGGATTACGATACGACCTCGATCCTCAAACTGCTCGAGAAGCGCTTTGATCTCGATCCGGTCGTGACCCGGCCGGTGCGCAGCCTCTCAGTGGCGCTCAAGGCCGGCGATTCCGATCGGCACTGAAGACAGTCTGGAAGACGAGCTGGCCCGCATCTCCATCAGGTGCGGGCCAGTTGATTCAAGCTCTGTCGGCGCGATGGATTCTCTCACGCCTCGCGACCCCGTAGGATGGGTTTCGCTGC
>NZ_PSRR01000110.1 GCF_004296405.1 Bradyrhizobium sp. Leo170 | reverse complement strand
TGCAACCGGCACCCGGCTTTCCCTGCGCCCTCTGCTCAATGAGAGGGTGGAAAGTAACGCAAAGCTCGGACGCAACGCGCCGCGAGAATGCACACTCACATTCTCTCACCAACGCCACCGTCATGCCCGCGAAGGCGGGCATCCAGTATCCGGCGGCCTTTCGGCTCAAGCACTGCCGCCTCTGGAATACTGGATCGTCCGGTCAAGCCGGACGATCCAGCGGAGAGCTGTTTGAAATTCGAATCCGAATCTCATCCCCTCACCCTGAGGAGCTTGCGCAGCAAGCGTCTCGAAGGGCGAGGCCACAGGCGGGGCCTCATCCTTCGAGACGCGGCGAAGAGGCCGCTCCTCAGGATGAGGGTCTAGCAGCACCCACCAACCCTCTCACGACAGCTTGCGTTTGCTGCGCAGCCGCAGCCGCTCTTCGGCCTCGAGCTTCGCCATGCCCAAGAGATGGCTCAAGACCTCCAGGCGGTGGCGCTCCGCGAGTTTCACCAACTCGGTAACAGTCTCCGCAATGAAGGCCGCAGCCTCGTCAGGGCCGCCCTCCTCGCCGGTCTCATCCAGTTGCGATCGCTTTTCCCGACCGGAAGCCGAGCGCTTCCGGCGGCCTCCCGCCCTAGCCAAAAATTTTTTCCAAAGGCACCATTTTGGATCAAGGATAGGCCCTTTTCGGCCGCAACTCTAGGACGCATTCTGCAACTTCCTAGATATTAAGTCGTAGACCGGCTCCACCCTCTCAATATCCTTCGATTTGACAGGGGCCCCCTCAACACCCATGTTCGCCCCGACAGAGCGGATCGCGAGTCTCGCGGAGCTCGCTTTCAGTTCCTCCCCTAAGCTATTGGAATGACATGAATATCGTCATTGTGGAGTCGCCGGCCAAAGCCAAGACTATCAACAAATATCTGGGCTCCTCCTACGAGGTCCTGGCCTCGTTCGGCCATGTCCGCGACCTCCCCGCCAAGAACGGATCGGTCGATCCGGACGCCAATTTCCAGATGATCTGGGAGGTCGATCCCAAGGCTGCCGGCCGACTCAACGACATCGCCAAGGCGCTGAAAGGTGCCGACCGCCTGATTCTCGCGACCGACCCTGATCGCGAGGGCGAGGCGATCTCCTGGCACGTGCTGGAGGTGTTGAAGGAGAAGCGCGCGCTGAAGGATCAGAAGATCGAGCGCGTGGTGTTCAACGCCATCACCAAGCAGGCGGTCTCGGAAGCGATGAAGGCGCCGCGCCAGATCGATGGCGCGCTGGTCGACGCCTACATGGCGCGCCGCGCTCTCGACTATCTCGTCGGCTTCACCCTCTCCCCTGTGCTCTGGCGTAAATTGCCGGGCGCGCGTTCCGCCGGCCGGGTGCAGTCGGTGGCGCTGCGGCTGGTCTGCGACCGCGAGCTCGAGATCGAGAAATTCGTGCCGAGGGAATATTGGTCGCTGGTCGCGACGCTTCTGACCCCGCGCGGCGAAGCCTTCGAGGCACGACTCGTCGGCGCCGATGGCAAGAAGATCGCGCGGCTCGACATCGGCTCGGGCGCGGAAGCCGAAGATTTTCGTAAAGCCATCGAAGCCGCGCTGTTCAAGGTCGCGACTGTCGAGGCAAAGCCCGCGCGGCGCAATCCGCAGGCGCCCTTCACCACCTCGACGCTGCAGCAGGAGGCCAGCCGCAAGCTCGGCTTCGCGCCGGCCCACACCATGCGGATCGCGCAGCGGCTCTATGAAGGCATTGACATCGGCGGCGAGACCACCGGCCTCATCACTTATATGCGTACCGACGGTGTGCAGATCGATCCGTCCGCGATCACTCAGGCGCGCAAGGTGATCGGCGAGGACTTCGGCAACGCCTACGTGCCGGACGCGCCGCGCCAGTACCAGGCCAAGGCCAAGAACGCGCAGGAAGCGCACGAAGCGATCCGCCCGACCGACCTCTCGCGCCGGCCCAACGACCTTCGCCGACGCCTGGATAACGATCAGGCGCGACTCTACGAATTGATCTGGATCCGCACCATCGCGAGCCAGATGGAATCGGCGGAACTGGAGCGCACCACCGTCGACATCGAAGCGAAAGCCGGATCGCGCGTGCTGGAATTGCGCGCCACTGGCCAGGTGATCAAGTTCGACGGCTTCCTCGCACTCTACCAGGAAGGCCGCGACGACGAGGAGGACGAAGACTCGCGTCGCCTGCCCTCGATGAGCGCGGGCGAGCCGCTGAAGCGGCAGGATCTTGCCGTCACCCAGCATTTCACCGAGCCGCCGCCGCGCTTCTCGGAAGCGTCGCTGGTCAAGCGCATGGAAGAACTCGGCATCGGCCGGCCCTCAACCTATGCCTCGATCCTGCAGGTGCTGAAGGACCGCGGTTATGTGAAGCTCGAGAAGCGGCGCCTGTACGGCGAGGACAAGGGGCGCGTCGTGATCGCGTTCCTGGAGAACTTCTTCCGCCGCTATGTCGAATACGACTTCACCGCCGATCTCGAGGAACAGCTCGACCGCATCTCGAACAACGAGATTTCCTGGCAGCAGGTGCTGAAGGATTTCTGGCGTGACTTCATCGGCGCGGTCAACGACATCAAGGATTTGCGCGTCGCCGAGGTGCTCGACGTGCTCGATGAGATGCTGGGTCCGCACATCTATCCGCCACGCGCGGATGGCGGCGATCCCCGGCAGTGTCCGACCTGCGGCACCGGCCGGCTGAACCTCAAGGCCGGCAAGTTCGGCGCCTTCATCGGCTGCTCGAACTATCCGGAATGCCGCTACACAAGGCCGCTCGCCGCCGATTCCGAGGCTGCCGCCGACCGCGTTCTCGGCCAGGATCCGGACACCGGCTTCGACGTCACCGTGAAGGCGGGACGGTTCGGCCCCTATATCCAGCTCGGCGAGCAGAAGGATTATGCCGAAGGCGAGAAGCCGAAGCGCGCCGGGATTCCGAAGGGCACCTCACCCAACGACGTCGATCTCGAGCTCGCGCTGAAACTGTTGTCGCTGCCGCGCGAGGTCGGAAAGCATCCGGAGACGGGTGAGCCGATCACCGCGGGCATCGGCCGCTTCGGTCCGTTCGTGAAGCACGAGAAGACCTACGCCTCGCTGGAAGCCGGCGACGAAGTCTTCGACATCGGCCTCAACCGCGCGGTGACGCTGATCGCCGAGAAGATCGCGAAAGGTCCGAGCGGCCGGCGCTTCGGCGCCGATCCCGGTAAGCCGCTCGGCGATCATCCGGCGCTCGGCGCGGTCGCGCTGAAGAATGGCCGCTATGGCGCCTACGTCACCGCAGGCGGCGTCAATGCGACGATCCCGAGCGACAAGACGCCGGACGAGGTGACGCTTGCGGACGCGATCGCGCTGATCGACGAGCGCGCGGCCAAGGGCGGCGGCAAGGCGAAGGCCAAGAAAGCCAAGGCGGCAAAGTCGGCGAAGGCCGACGGCGAAGCCGGGGCAAAGCCCGCCAAGAAGGCAGCGGTTAAGAAGGCCGCAAGCAAGCCGAAATCGGATGCCGCCAGCAAGGCGCGCGAGCCGGTGAAGGCAGCGAAGACATCAGCGGCAAAACCTGCCGCAACATCGAAAGCGCCCGCGAAGAAAAGCGCGGGCAAGGCTCGAGGGTAAGTGAAACAAAAGCATGACCATGGCTTTCCGGCGCGGGACGCCATTGTCGCCTTTATCCGATCCAATCCCGGAAAAGTCGGCACGCGGGAGATCGCGCGCGAATTCGGGTTGAAGAACGCCGATCGCGTCGAGCTGAAGCGCATGCTGCGCGAGCTCGCCGACGACGGCACGATTGCCAAGCGCGGCCGCAAGATTCACGAGCCGGCCGCGCTGCCGCCGACGGTCATGGCCGACGTCACCGGCCGCGATGCCGACGGCGAGCTGATTGCGACGCCCACCGAGTGGGATACGGAAGAGAACGGCACCGCGCCGAAAATCCGCATCGTCACACCGCGCCATCAGAAACGCGGCACCACCGCCGGCGTCGGCGACCGCGCGCTGCTCCGCATCGAGATGACGGATGAAGCCGACGGCACGCCCTATCGCGGCCGCATCATCAAGGTCGTCGACCACGCCAGGACCCGCGTGCTTGGTATCTTCCGCGCGCTGCCCGAGGGCGGCGGCCGGCTGGTGCCGGTGGACAAGAAGCAGGCCGGGCGCGAACTCAACATCGCCCAGGCCGACGCCGCCGGCGCGAAAGATGGCGATCTCGTCAGCGTCGATCTCGTCCGCAGCCGTGGCTTCGGCCTCGCGTCGGGCAAGGTGAAGGAGCGGCTCGGCTCGATCGCGAGCGAAAAGGCGATCAGCCTGATCGCGATCCACGCCCATGAGATCCCGCAGGAATTTTCGCGTGGCGCCTTGCGCGAAGCGGAAGAAGCAAAGCCTGCGACGCTGCAGGGGCGCGAGGACTGGCGCGACGTCCCCCTCGTCACCATCGATCCGCCGGACGCAAAGGATCACGACGACGCGGTGCATGCGGAAGCCGACCCCGATCCGCACAACAAGGGCGGCTACGTCATCCACGTCGCCATCGCCGACGTCGCCTATTATGTGCGCCCGGGTTCGGCGCTCGATCATGATGCGCTGATCCGCGGCAATTCGGTCTACTTCCCGGACCGAGTGGTGCCGATGCTGCCCGAGCGCATCTCCAACAATCTCTGCTCGCTGGTGCCGGGCGAGCCGCGCGGCGCACTCGCGGTGCGTCTGGTGATCGGCGCCGACGGCCGCAAGCGCTCGCACACGTTCCACCGCGTGCTGATGCGCTCGGCCGCCAAGCTGCATTACGCGCAGGCGCAGGCGGCGATCGACGGCAGGCCGGACGACGTCACCGGCCCCCTGCTCGATCCGATCCTGGGGCCGCTCTGGACCGCCTACAGGCTCGTGAAGCTGGCGCGCGACGAGCGCGATCCGCTCGACCTCGATCTGCCCGAGCGCAAGATCCTCTTGAAGGCGGACGGTACGGTCGACCGCGTCATCGTCCCCGAACGTCTCGACGCGCACAAATTGATCGAGGAGTTCATGATCCTCGCCAATGTCGCCGCGGCCGAGACACTCGAGAAGAAGGGCCTGCCGCTGATCTATCGCGTGCATGATGAGCCGACGCAGGAAAAGGTTTACAACCTCCAGGAATTCCTCAAGACGCTCGATCTGCCCTTCACAAAGGCCGGCGCGCTGCGGCCGTCCGTGTTCAACAGCGTGCTGGCGCAGGTCGAAGGCGAGGATTACGAGACGCTGGTCAACGAGGTGGTGCTGCGCTCGCAGGCGCAAGCCGAATATTCCGCCGAGAATTACGGCCATTTCGGCCTGAACCTCAGGCGATACGCGCATTTCACCTCGCCGATCCGCCGCTACGCGGACCTGATCGTGCACCGTGCGCTGATCCGCGCCCTTGGGCTCGGCGATGGCGCCCTGCCCGACAGCGAAACGCCGGAGACGCTTGCCGAGATCGCCGCCGAGATTTCGATGACGGAGCGGCGCGCGATGAAGGCCGAGCGCGAGACCGCCGACCGGCTGATCGCGCATTATCTTGCCGACCGCGTCGGCGCGAGCTTTCAGGGTCGCATTTCCGGCGTCACCCGCTCCGGACTGTTCGTCAAGCTCGACGACACCGGCGCCGACGGTCTCATCCCGATCCGGACGCTCGGCACCGAATATTACGACTATGATGAGACACGGCATGCCTTGATCGGCTCCCGCAGCGGTGCCATGCATCGATTGGGTGACGTGGTCGACGTGCGTCTGGTAGAAGCTGCTCCGATCGCAGGCGCCTTGCGCTTTGAATTGCTGTCGGGCGGACAAGCCATTCCGCGCGGCAGAAAAAGCGAGGGCCGGCGCGAACGGAAGAAAGAAGTGCGTGGCGCGAAAGCGGGTCGCGCGCCGAGCAAGAAGGATCGCAAGCCGGGCAAGCAGAAGTCCGGCAAATCGAAGCGAGGCAAGTCATGGAAACGCTGAAGCCCGCAACGACGGTGTGGACCCGCGACGCCGCGTCGATCGAGCGGCGGGACCTGTGGACGGCGTTGAAGCGCGGCTTTCGTTGCCGCTGTCCGCGCTGCGGCGAAGGCAAATTGTTTCGCGCCTTCCTCAAGGTCGACGGTCACTGCCCGGTCTGCGATCTGGATTTTTCGCATCATCGCGCCGACGACCTGCCGGCCTATCTCGTCATCGTCATCGTCGGCCACTTCGTGGTGCCGCTCGCGCTGTGGATCGAGACCAACTATTCACCGCCGATTTGGCTGCAGCTCTCGATCTATCTGCCGCTGACCCTGATCTTGTCGCTGCTGCTGTTGCAGCCGATCAAGGGCGCAGTCGTGGGTTTCCAGTGGGCGATGCGGATGCACGGCTTCGATGAGAACGCGCCGGACGATATTCCGCCGGTCTGACGAAACCAGATTCAAGAATAACAAAACGGGGATGGAATGATTGAAACAGCGACCGCGATCAAGCAAGTCGAGGAAGGGAAAGAGGCCGATCATCATCCGTATTTCCGGCCTAAGGATGCCGCGACGCTGATCCTAATCGATCGCTCCAGCGCGAGGCCGAAGGTGCTGGTCGGCAAGCGCCACGACAAGGTCGTGTTCATGCCCGGCAAATATGTCTTCCCCGGCGGCCGGGTCGACAAGGCCGACAACCGCGTGCCGGTCGCCGCTCCAATCAGCAATGAACTTGAAGCCAACCTGCTCAAGGGCAGCCCGAAGATCACGCCCGGCCGAGCTCGCGCGCTGGCCAATGCGGCGATCCGCGAGGCCTGCGAAGAGACAGGTCTGTGCCTCGGCCGCAAGGTCGAGAAGCCTGGCAAGCTCGATGGTCCCTGGGCGCCGTTTGCCGATGCCGGCCTATTGCCCGATCCCTCCGGCCTGTTCCTGATCGCGCGCGCGATCACCCCACCCGGCCGCGTCCGCCGCTTCGACACGCGCTTCTTCACGGCGGATGCCTCCGCCATCGCCCACCGCGTCGAGGGCGTGGTGCATGCCGATGCGGAATTGGTCGAGCTGGTCTGGGTCGAGATCGGCTCCGAGCCATTGGCGGATGCGCATGCCATGACCAAGAACGTGCTGGCCGAGCTCGACCGCCGGCTCGCCACCGGTCCGCTCAGCCACGACGCGCCGGTGCCGTTCTTCCATTTCTACGGTGGCAGGATGCAGAAGGACATTTTGGGCGCGTGACAGGCATGTCGCGAAAGTGTGCAAAAACAAAATAATCTTCCCGGTGGCGTCGCCCAGCTTCGTGCCTATCTGGTTTTGAGCGACCCACACGGAAACGGGGCAAATGGCACAGCGTCAACTCAAGCTCGGCGCGTTCATGCGGCCGATCAGCATCCACACCGGCGCATGGCGCTATCCTGGCGCCTGGCCGGACGCCAATTTCAACTTTTCCCATATCAAGCAGCTCGCCCAGAAGCTGGAAGCCGGCAAGTTCGACGCCTTCTTCATGGCGGACCATTTGGCCGTGCTGAACATGCCGATCAATGCGCTGAAGCGCAGCCACACCGTGACCTCGTTCGAGCCGTTCACGCTGCTGTCGGCGCTCGCGACGGTCACAGAGAATATCGGCCTGGTCGCGACCGGCTCGACCACGTTCGACGAGCCCTATCACGTCGCCCGCCGCTTTGCCTCGCTCGACCATATCAGCGGCGGCCGTGCGGGCTGGAATATCGTCACCACCTCCAATCCGGATGCGGCGCTCAATTTCGGGCTCGACGACCATATGGAGCACGCCGAACGCTATCGCCGCGCGCGGGAGTTCTACGACGTCGTCACCGGCCTCTGGGATTCCTTTGCGGATGATGCCTTCGTGCGCGACGTCGAATCCGGGCTCTTCGTCGATCCCGAGAAGATGCATGTGCTAAATCATGAGGGAAAATACCTGAAGGTGCGCGGTCCCCTGAACATCGCACGCCCGGTGCAGGGCTGGCCGGTGATCGTGCAGGCCGGCGCCTCGGAGGACGGCAGGCAGCTCGCCGCGGAGACGGCGGAAGCGGTGTTCACCGGTGGCGGCAGCCTCAGCGACGGGCAGAAGCTCTACGCCGACATCAAGGGCCGCATGGACAAGCTCGGCCGCGACCGCGAGCATTTGAAGATCCTGCCCGGCGCCTTCGTCGTGGTCGGCGACAGCGTCGAGGAGGCCAAGGAGAAGCGCGCGTTGCTCGACAGCCGGGTGCATTACGACAGCGCGATCGCATCGCTCTCGGTGATTCTGGGCACCGATGCGTCCGGCTTCGATCCGGACGGGCCGTTGCCGCCGATCCCGGAAACCAATGCCAGCAAGAGCGGGCGCCAGCGCCTGGTCGACGTCGCCGCGCGCGACAAACTCACCGTGCGCCAGCTTGCGCAGCGCGTCGGCGGCTATGGCGGGCTGGCCTTCGTCGGCACACCAAAACTGATCGCTGACCAGATGGAGGAATGGCTGACGAGCTATGCTTCCGACGGCTTCAACATCATGTTCCCGTACCTACCGGGCGGGCTCTACGATTTCGTCGACAAGGTGGTCCCGGAACTGCAGAAGCGCGGGATTTTCCGCAAGGAGTACGAAGGCAAGACGCTGCGGGAGAATCTGGGCCTGCCGCGGCCGAAAAACCGGTTTTTCGCGCACTGATCCGGCCGAATTGGGCCGGTTTGGATCTGGAAAACCTTGACTTTGGGCCGATTCTGACTAGTTTGCCGGCCAAACGCGGGCCGCTTGGCCGGCTCCAGATACCCCATTATTTTCCTGAGGTTTTGACATGGCCAAGGCGGTCACCATCAAGCTCAAGCTCGTGTCGTCCGCCGACACCGGCTACTACTACGTCGCCAAGAAGAATTCGCGCACCATGACCGACAAGCTGGTCAAGAAGAAGTACGATCCGGTCGCGCGCAAGCACGTCGAATTCCGCGAAGCCAAGATCAAGTAAGATCGCGGGACACTACCCACTCGAACGGGGCCTCGCGGCCCCGTTTTTATTTTGTGGCCCGAGGACTTAGGGCTCACATGATCGCGACCTTGAACGAAGGAAATGCTGGCGGCTACTCGGTCGCATACGGCCGCGAGGACATCTACTTTCCCGTCTACATCACTGCCGCCCTCGCCGCGATCTTCTTCACAGCCGCCTGGATCACCGGCGCGGTTTACTGGCTGGCGCTCGCGGTAACGGCGGCCGGCTTTACCTACTACAACATCCCGTTGCTGGAGACCGGGCGCCCGACCATCGGCGCCAATCAGTACGGCATCTTCATCCAGGCTTTCGGCTTGATCCGCTGGCGCGCCATCGAACGCATCGACCTCGTTCAGATCGCCGAGCGCGCGATGACCGTTCATGAATTGCAGATTGCGCTCAGCATGCCCCTCAGCGGCGCGCTCGTGGCCGACTGGCGCAAGCAGCCGGCTTATCGCCGCTTGATGCGGCTGCCATGGCGCATGGACCACCGTGGCGTGGTGTGCATCAACCTGGAGCCATTCGACCGGACGCCCGACGAGATTCATCGGACGTTCCTCAGGATGTGGCGCTACTATCGGAGCTAGTGCACCACTTCACCATGCAGCGCGAGGTCGAGGCCATCGCGCTCGGCGTCCTCGTGCACGCGGAGGCCGACGAACACCTTGACCGCAGCGAGGATGATCAGGCTCACGATGGCATCGTAAACGATCACAGTGGCAACACCGACGCACTGGTTGAAGAACTGACCAGCGTTGCCCTCCAGAACGCCCGGCGTCCCCCCGTATTGCTCGACCGCAAACACGCCGGTGAGCAGTGCGCCGACGATGCCGCCAATCGCATGCACGCCAAAGCAATCCAGTGCGTCGTCATAGTGGAACGCGCGCTTCAAGCCAGTGCATCCCCAATAGCAGAAGACACCGGCGCCGATTCCGATGGCAAAGGCGCCGATCGGCGCCACGAAACCGGAAGCCGGCGTGATGGCAACGAGGCCGGCGACCGCGCCCGAGCAGATCCCGACGACGGTCGGCTTGCCCTTAAGCGTCCATTCCACCAGCATCCAGGTGAACGCAGCAACCGCCGTGGCGATCTGCGTCACCAGCATGGCCATGCCAGCCTGCATCCCTGCCGTGACGGCGGAGCCGGCGTTGAAGCCGAACCAGCCAACCCAGAGCAGAGAGGCCCCGACAAAGGTCAGCACCATGTTATGGGCAGGCCCCGTCTCCTTGCGCTTGCCGAGCATGATGGCGCACATCAGACCTGCTACGCCCGCATTGATATGCACGACGGTACCGCCGGCGAAATCGAGCACCTTCACCCATGCGTTCTCGTTGGCAGCGGCGAAGACTCCGTCGGGCCCCCAGACCCAGTGCGCAACCGGCGCATAGACCAGGATCGCCCACAGCCCGATGAACCAGAGCATGGCCGAGAATTTCATGCGCTCGGCAAATGCGCCGGCAATCAGCGCGGGCGTAATGATCGCAAATGTCATCTGAAAGCAGATGTACACGGCCTCGGGGATGGTCGGAGCAAGCGGATTGGGATTGCCAATTCCGCCCTTGCCGATGTCGCTCAGGATGTCCTTGAGAAACATGCGATCGAGCCCGCCGACAAAGGGCGTGCCAGTACGAAAAGCCATACTGTAAGTCAGGATGGCGAACAGAATGGTGACGAGGCAGGTGACCGCGAAACTAGTCATCACGGTGTCGCCGACATTCTTCTTGCGCACCATGCCGCCATAGAACAGGCCGAGGCCCGGGATCGTCATCATCAAGACGAGCGCGACGGAAGTGAGCATCCACGCCGTATCGCCGGAGTTCGGCGTGCACTTTTCAAGGACCTTGCCGCCGCAGGCCGGCGGCGCCGCGTCCTGGGCAAACGCAATGTCGCCCAGTGCGAGACTGAGGAGCGCAATTCCCAAGAAAGTCGCCAGGAAAGCAGCCGCGAATTTCACGAGCCTTTGGCTCGCAGATGTTCTTGCGTGCATCATCTTCCTCCCGTGGCAAGAGAAGTCAGCGAAAGGCTTGAGGAGAGGCTTGCCGCGCCGGCAATGCTCGCGGCTTGCTGCTCGACGGACGTCACCAAATGCCTGGCGTCGCCCGCTCGTCCAGTTCTCGCAGTGTTTTGGAGCGCCGCAATTGGCCCGCAGTGCTTGCCCAGAATTGGCAATGTACGCCCGACCTTGGGCACAAAGCTTAGGGAGCTCGGCGCCGCGGCAAGGCCGTCGAGCTTCGATGGCTGGAGATTGGCGGCGACTAGGCTCATGGCCTGCCAGCCTCTATCAGGGACGCCAAAGTCGGAAGACGCCCGTGCCGGTCTCCGACTCCCAATTCTTAGCCAGAATCAATCAAGTTTCGTGCCACCAACCATGCAGAGAAAACCTGTTGAATCAACATCGTCTCTAGTTCACCAACGCGTGAACTGGCTTGGCTACTGCCGATTTTGAAAGCACCTCACTGACTATAATTTAATCAGCCGCGATTGCCGTCCGCGTGGGGCAGCAGTCCTCTGCGGAAAATTAGCCGCCGGCGCGGACCTTACGCCGCCTTCAATAGCGGCGGCTGTGAGGGCCGCATCAGCGCGAACGCCACCTGGATGATGCCGCCGGCGAGCCCGAGCGCGACGCCGATGCGCCAGGCCATGGTGTAGGAGCCGAGCGCGTCGTACAGCAGCCCTCCTCCATAGGCGCCGAGGAAGCTGCCGATCTGGTGGCTCATGAAGGCAAGTCCCTGGATCATCGCCTGCCAGCGCAGCCCGAACATCTCCGCCACTGCGCCCGCGACCAGCGGACCGACGCCCATCCACAGGAAGCCCATGATGGCGCCGAACAGCAGCGTGGAGGCGGGCGTCGCCGGCAGCATGAAATACCAGGCGAGCGCCAGCGAGCGCAGGATGTAGATCATGCCCAGCAGCGCAAGCTTGTTCCAGCGCTGGCCGGCCCAGCCGAAGAAGAGAGAGCCGAGTACGTTAAAACCGCCAATCATGCCGAGCGTCTGCGCGCTCAGCATTGGATCGAGGCCGCAGATCGCGAGATAGGACGGCAGATGCGTGGTGAGGAAGACGAGCTGCATGCCGCAAACGAGATAGGCGCAAGTCATCACCACAAAGGAAGCATTACCGAACGCCGCTCGCGCGGCGATGGCTGCGGTGGCCTCGCCGATGTCTTCGGATGACGTCGGCTTGGGCAGCGGAACCTGGTCGATCCGACCCGCGTACCAGGCGGCAGGGATCATCGCGAGCGCCAGCACCACGAAGCCGATCAAACCGACACGCCAGCCGAAACCCTCATTGAGGAGCTGTCCGATCGGAGCCGACAGCAGGGCGCCGAGCGATCCGGCACCGGAGACAATGCCAAGCACGGTTGAGCGCACCGTCTCCGGCACCGCGCGGGCTGCGACCGACATCGCGATCGCGGCTGCCGTGCACGCAAGCGAGGTACCGATCAGGACCCCACCGCCGATCATGATGCTGATGACGCCGTGCGCGCCCGCCATGAACCCAAGGCCGGCGATATAGAGCAGCGAACCAACCACCATGATCGGGCGAAAGCCGTACCGCACCGTCATGGCGCCGGCGAGCGGTTGCAGGAAGCCCCAGGCGAGGTTCTGCACTGCCAGCGCCAGCGTGAAGTCGGACACCGAAATCCTGATGTCATGCGTCAGCGGCTGCATGAAGATGCCGAGGCTCTGCCGCAGGCCCATGCTCAGCGTGAGCATGATCGAGGCGCCGATCAGGATCGGCAGCGTGGGACGCAGGATTTGCAGCAAGGGCATTGTTTTTGTTCTCCCTATCGATGGCGGCGCAGCAAAGCCGACCTGCGATTCACGCAATTTTTAGTTACACAGACCTGTGTAACTTGGCTATAAGAGGGAGGTGCTGTCAAGCGAGTGAGATACGGAGCCGTTGCATGGCTTCTCCGCACCAGAAACAGACGATGAAGGACCGGATCCTTCAGACGGCTGACCGGTTGTTCTACCTGAAGGGCATTCGTGCCATCGGCGTCGACACGATTTCCGCCGAGATCGGCATCAGCAAGCGCACGCTCTACAACCACTTTCCGTCCAAGGACGCGCTGATCGCGGCCTATCTGGAGCATCGCTTCGTGCAGCCAAAGCCGTCGGACAAGTCACCGGTCGAGCAGATCCTCGGCACCTTCGATGCGCTGGAGCGTCGTTTCGGCGCCAAGGATTTTCGCGGCTGTCCCTTCGTCAATGCGGTCGCCGAACTCGGTGGCGAAGACAAGTCGGTGAAGGAAATCGCCATCGCTTTCAAGGAAAGCCGCCGGCTGTGGTTTCGCGATCGATTGGTCGAGCTAGGCGTTGCCGATCCGGAGGGACTTGCGACCCAACTGCAATTGCTGGTCGACGGTTCGATCGCACAGGATCTCGTCCGCGACGACCCCGCGATGGCGCGCGCCGCGAAAGACGCGGCGCGGGCGCTGTTGGAGAATGCTGGGGTGAAGGTCAGTAGCCCGGATGGAGCGGAGCGAAATCCGGGGAGCGCACGCGAGGGGTAAGACGAAACCCGGATTGCGCTTCGCTCCATCCGGGCTACGCAACTTCATCCGTAGCGGCTACGCTGCCGCTGAAACCACCCTGTTCCGGCCATCGTGCTTGGAGCGGTAGAGCGCGTTGTCGGCACGCTTGAGCACGTCGGAGACCGACTCGCCCTTGCGCTCCAGCGTGGTGAGGCCGATCGAGATCGTGACCTCGATGCGGTTGGCGCCCTTGTTGATGGCGAAGGATTCACCGGCGATCGAGCGGCGCAGGCGTTCGGCGACCATGCTGGCGACGTGAAGGTCGGTTTCCGGCATCACGATCACGAATTCCTCGCCGCCATAGCGGCACGCGAGATCAATGCCGCGGATCGATTTGCGGATCCGTGTCGCGAAGTCGCGCAGGACGTCGTCGCCGGCGTCATGACCATAGGTGTCGTTGATCGCCTTGAAGTAATCGATGTCGAGGATCATCAGCGCCAACGGCTTGCCGCGGGCGGAGGCCTGTTCACCAAGCGTCGCCAGATGGCTCTCCATGTAGCGGCGGTTATGCAGCCCGGTCAGCGCGTCCGTGATCGCCATCTCGATCGAGTTCTGCACATTGTCGCGCAGATGATCGGTATAGCGCCGGCGCCGAATCTGCGTGCGCGCCCGCGCCAGCAGTTCGTTCTTGTCGATCGGCCGCAGCAGGTAATCGTTGACGCCGATCTCAAGCCCGCGCAGCAGCCGCGCATTGTTGTCGGCATCCGAGATGGCGAGGATCGGCAATTGGCGGGTGCGCTCCAGCGAACGTGCCTGGCTGCAGAGCCGCAGGCCGTCATAATTGTCGAGGCTGAGCGAGACGATGAGCAGGTCGTAATTGCCCTCGGCGGCATTGAACAGCGCTTCGGCCGGGTTGGTCTCGACATCGACCGTATGCTCAGCGGACAGCATCGGCGCGAGCCGTTCGTAGGACGACGGCCGGTCATCGACCAGAAGGATGCGGCCGCCAAGCCCCTTGTCGGCAATCGCGCTGCGTTCGGGCGCCTGCATGCCGATCTCGAGCGAGGTGATCGCACGCATGCGCAATTCATCGGTCATCATCTTCAGTCGTGTCAGCGAGCGCACGCGTGCGATCAGCACGACGTCGGACACAGGTTTGGTCAGGAAGTCGTCGGCGCCGGCTTCCAGCCCGCGCACGCGGTCGGCGGGGCTGTCGAGCGCGGTGACGATGACCACCGGAATGAAGTGCGTGGCCGGGTTGGACTTGAGGCGACGGCATACCTCGAAGCCGTCCATGTCAGGCATCATGACGTCGAGCAGGATGATGTCGCATTCGGCACGGGCGCAGATCTGCAGAGCCTCAGCGCCGTTGGAAGCGGTCAGCACGTCGAAATATTCGGCCGACAATCGTGCTTCCAACAACTTGACGTTCGCGGGAACGTCATCGACCACGAGGATACGCGCAGACATCGAAACTCTACTCCCCTACCCGATAAAGCGTCGGACAGTCTCAATAAATTTGCCGACCGAAATTGGTTTGGACAAATAGGCCTCGCATCCGCCCTCACGGATGCGTTCCTCATCGCCCTTCATCGCGAACGCCGTGACCGCGACCACCGGGATCTTGCGCAGATCGGGATCGTCCTTGATCCAGCGCGTGACTTCGAGCCCGGAGACCTGCGGAAGTTGGATGTCCATCAGGATCAGGTCGGGATGCAGCTTGCGGACGAGATCGAGCGCCTCGAAGCCATTGCTTGTGCCGGAGGTCTGATAACCGTGCGCCTCCAGCAGGTCGCGAAAGAGCTTCATGTTGAGCTCGTTGTCCTCCACGATCAGGACGGTCTTGGCCATCCCGTCCCTCCAAAGCCGTAGGAAACAGTCCCTGATACGGTACGTCCGGTACCGCGGTCGAGCGCGTCGAAATGTAAATTCAAACTAGCGCCAGATTCGCTCAAACCCGTTAAGCCCGACCGCTATCTTGTGTGGCGTGGTTTCCACTTGCTTGAACAGGTCCGAAAGACTCGGGCATGATGCGTGTCATTAGAGAACATAAGTTAACGGAAAGGCAAACCGACCGTTGAAAAAGCCTGTTCAAAACCCCCGTGAAGTAGCTGAAATCGTTGCGGTTCAGGCGCTTGGTTTCATCGCCGGCGACCCCGAACGGCTGGGCCTGTTCCTGGCCGAGACGGGAATCGGCCCCGAGACGCTCCGCTCCGCCGCCTCCGACCCAAAGTTCCTTAGCTCGGTGCTCGATTTCGTGATGCGGGACGATGCGACCGTGCAAGCGTTTGCGAAGGCTTCCGAGCTGCACCCGACCAATATTGCCGCGGCCCACCAGGTCCTGAACGATCCCAAATGGGAACGCGACGTGCCGTGAGCGCGGCGCTCACGAGCAACGGCCCCCGCTGCTTCTGCCGGGATTGCCTCGGCGACCTCGACTTCAAGGCAAGGCGCTGCAGCCATTGCGGCTCGCCGCGCCTGGTTCGCCATCACGCCCTGCCGCGGCTTGCCCTGGCGCATATCGATTGCGACGCCTTCTACGCCACGGTCGAGAAACGCGACAACGCTGATCTCGCCGACAAGCCCGTCATCATCGGCGGCGGCAAGCGCGGCGTGGTTTCGGCCGCCTGCTACGTCGCGCGGACCTTTGGCGTGCGCTCGGCCATGCCGATGTTCAAGGCGATCGAGCTTTGCCCGTCCGCGACCGTGATCCCGCCGGATATGGCGAAGTACGTCCGCGTCGGCCGCGAGGTGCGCCACGCGATGCAGGCGCTGACGCCCCTGGTCGAGCCGTTGTCGATCGACGAGGCCTTCCTCGATCTCTCAGGCACCGAGCGCGTCCACGGCATGATCCCGGCGAAGGTGCTGGCGGGCTTTGCCCGCGACGTCGAGCGCAATATCGGCATCACGGTGTCTGTCGGGCTGTCCTGCAACAAGTTTCTGGCCAAGATCGCCTCCGACCTCGACAAGCCGCGCGGCTTCGCCACGCTCGACCAGGACGAAGCGCGCGAGATGCTCGCGGACAAGCCGGTTGGATTCATCTTCGGCGTCGGGCCTGCGACCCAGGAAAGGCTGATCCAGCGGGGCTTTCGCACCATCGCCGACCTGCAGCGCGCGGACGAGAACGAGCTGATGAAGCAGTTCGCGAGCGAGGGCCGTAGATTGTGGCGGCTCGCGCGCGGCATCGACGACCGTCGCGTGGTAGCCGATCGCGGCGCCAAGACGATCTCGAGCGAGACCACGTTCGAGAACGACATCCGCGATTTCGTCACGCTGGAAAGGCTGCTGTGGAGATTGTCCGAGAAGGTCTCGGCGCGGCTGAAGAACAGCGAGCTTGCAGGCTCCACCATCACGTTGAAGCTGAAGACCGCCGATTTCCGCCCGCGCACCCGCTCGCAATCGATCGCGGCGCCGACCCAGCTCGCCGGAAAGATCTTTGCGGTGTCGCGCGAGATGCTGGCGAAGGAGATCGACGGCACCGCCTTCCGCCTGATGGGTGTCGGCGTCAGCGCGCTGCGGCCGGGATCGGCGGCCGACGACACCGACATGCTCGACCGACGCTCCGCCCACGCCGAGCGCGCGATGGATGACCTGCGGAAGAAATTCGGAAACGCCGCGGTGATTAGGGGAATTTCTTACAAGGGGCCAGCGAAGACGGAGTGACGTCGTCCGTCTTTCCGTTGTCATTGCCGGGCTTGACCCGGCAATCCATCCACTCCGAAAGGAATCTTCTGAAGGGTGATGGATGCGCGGGTCAAGCCCGCGCATGACGAGGTGAGCCCAACGGCCCCCTATCACTTACACGGCTTCGTGTCCTTGACGTCGAACTTGCCCATCGCGCCTGAGATCACGAAGTCATTGTAATCCAGCACCAGCGCACGGGAGACGCCGTTCTCGTAGAGCTCGAACGACATCGCATAGACCGGCGTCTGCTCACCATCAACGGCCTTGGCATCGCGGTCGTAATAGCTCACCGTCACCGGCCACCGGGTCATCGATTTCATCGCATCGTTCGTGGTCGAAGCATCGGGCGACGCCGGCGCGCGCTCGCCGGGGATCGGCTGTCCGATCACAGAAAGCGTGTTGTAGACCTTTTCGCCGTTGTCGGAACCGTCATAGACCGTGAGCTCGAGCACGCTCTTGCCCTCGCGCGCGGCGGCGATGATGTGCTGGATCTGCTCGGTCGGGAATACGACTTTGCCGTCGAGCTGAAAGGTCTTCGCCACCGGCTGCTTCAGCTTGACTGTGATGTGGTCGCCCACCCGCTCCGCCACGCCATCCACCGGCGCGGAATCGCCGTCGTTCATCCGCGTATCGATCTTGAACCGGTAGCTCTTGCCGGCGGCATCCTCCCAGGACGAAGAGCGCAGGTCGGAGAGCGTGACCTTGCCCTCGCCGCTGTCGAGCTCCGATACCTGGCGGAATTCGGATGTGTAGCCCTCGCAGGTGCTGCCGGAGAAATTATAGAGGATGCGCCCGCGCACGCTGCTGATCGCGTTGGAGCCGCGCGACTTCACGAGATTGAGATCGTAGAGCGCCTGATGCGACAAAAACGGCACCGTTCCGGCCGTAGCCGCTCCGTTGGTGAATCCCGATCCTGCGGCTACGGCAATGGTCATCGCCAAAACGCGAGGCGGAATCCGGAACAGGCGGGCCATGTATATCCCTTTAGGAAACGGACGATTCGTCACAATAGTGACGGCTCTATTGCGCCGCAACTGGGGCAGTTTCACAAAAAGGTAACGCCGAGAACGCGAGCGACGCGTTTTTTGGCATATTTCATCGGGGTTTACGCAGCAAAGCGCCGTTCTTGACCGATCCGCGGCCGACTTGAAAGCGGCGGCACGATGCGCGAAACAATGCGCCCTGATTGTCACTGAACCCGGGGACGGAAAACATGGCAGGTACGGTCGAACAGAAACTGGCGGCACAGGGGATCACCCTGCCCGAGCCCGCCGCTCCCGTGGCGAACTATGTCGGCTTCGTTCGTACCGGCAATCTGCTGTTCGTCTCCGGCCAGCTTTGCTTCGATGCCCAGGGCAAGCTGATCGCCAAGGGCAAGCTGGGTGCAGGCGTCACCCTCGAGCAGGGTGCTGCTGCCGCCCGCGGCTGCGCGATCAACCTGTTTGCCCAGATCAAGGCCGCGCTCGGCGACCTCGACAAGGTCGCGCGCGTGGTGCGGCTCGGCGGCTTCATCAATTCGACACCCGACTTCCTGGACGCGCCGAAGGTGCTGAACGGCGCCTCGGATCTGATGGTAGCCGCCTTCGGCGACAAGGGCCGGCACGCCCGAACCACCGTTGGCGTCGCTTCGCTGCCGGCGGACGCCGCTGTGGAAGTCGAAGGATTGTTCGAGGTCATCTGAGCGATGCGGGCTCCTGACTGGCTGACGGCGCGGCCGGTCGCCCATCGCGGCCTGCATGATGTTGCGCGCGGCATCATCGAGAACATGCCGGCGGCGGCGGAAGCCGCCATCGCGGGCAATTTCACCATCGAGTGCGATATCCAGCTCACGGCCGACGGCGAGGCCATGGTGCATCACGACGATGCGCTCGGCCGGCTCACCGAGGGCTCGGGCCTCCTGCTCACCAAGACGGCGGCCGAACTGAAGGCTGTCAGATTCAAGGACACCGACGAACGCATGATGTCGCTTGGCGACCTCTGCGCGCTGGTTGCCGGCCGCGTGCCGCTCCTGGTCGAGGTGAAAAGCCATTTTGACGGCGACCGCAAATTGGTGAAGCGGATGGCGGAGGTGCTGAGCAGCTATTCCGGGCCCGTGGTCGGCATGTCGTTCGACCCGGACCAGGTGCTGGCGCTGCGTGAGATCATGCCAAGGCTGCACCGCGGCATCACCGCCCAGCGCAACTATGACGACGGGTATTGGGCCAAGCTGACACCGGCACAGCGCGACAGCATGCTCTACCTGCGCCATGGCTTCCGCACCGAGCCGCATTTCGTCGCCTACTGGATCGACCAGTTGCCGGCGCCCGCGCCCTGGATCGCGCGCAACCTGTTCGGCTGCCCGCTACTGGCCTGGACCGTGCGCACGCCGGAGCAACGCGCGAGAGCGGCGCGCTATGCCGACCAGATGATCTTCGAAGGTTTCATGCCGGGAACCTGACATGTGGCTGGCGGCCTTGAAGTCGGCATTGCGATGCACGATCTTTGTAGGGCGCAGGTCACCATGGGCGATGGCCGCTCGCACGGGGGACCGGTTCAAACTCTCAATGGCCTCATCCGAAATCACCCTCGAAGCGGTTCCGTCCGTCAGCGATATCAAGGCTGCGGATTGGGACGCCTGCGCCAATCCGACGGTCGATCCCGGCTCGCTTGATGCTCTCGACACGCTGGCTTTACCCAGTGCTGGAGGCCTCGCATGCATCCACGCAAAACCCTCTTATAACCCCTTCGTTTCGCACGCCTTTTTTGCGGCCTTGGAGGCTTCCGGCTCGGCCGTCGCGCGGACCGGCTGGGGGCCACGGCATCTCCTGGCCAGGCTGGACGGCGAGATCGTCGGGATCGTCCCCTGCTATCTCAAGTCCCACTCCCAGGGCGAATATGTCTTCGATCGCGGCTGGGCCGACGCCTATGAGCGCGCCGGCGGCCGGTATTATCCGAAGCTCCAGGTGTCGGTGCCCTTCACGCCCGCCACCGGGCCGCGTCTCCTGCTTCGCAACGGCATCCACCGTGAGCAGATCAGGTCGGCGCTTGCCCATGGCCTGATGGCGCTATGCGAGGCCACCGAGGCCTCCTCGGCGCATGTGACCTTTGCAAGCGAGGACGAAGCGAAGTTCCTCGGCGGACATGGTTTTCTGCAGCGGACCGACCAGCAGTTCCACTGGCACAATGACGGCTTCAAGACCTTCGACGATTTCCTCGCCACGCTGAATTCACGCCACCGCAAGGCGATCAAGCGCGAGCGGCGCGAGGCGCTTGCGGCCGGTGTCACGATCCACTGGCTGACGGGCGAGGAGATCACCGAGGATGCGTGGGACGCATTTTTCGACTTCTACATGGAGACCGGCTCGCGCAAATGGGGCCGGCCGTACCTAAACCGGAAATTCTTCTCGCTGATCGGCGAGAGCATGGCCAAGGACGTGCTGCTGGTCATGGCGAAGCGCAATGGACGCTGGATCGCAGGAGCCATCAACTTCATCGGCTCGGACACGCTGTTCGGCCGCAACTGGGGCGCGACCGAGCACCATCCCTTCCTGCATTTCGAGGTCTGCTATTATCAGGCGATCGATTTCGCCATCCAGAGCGGATTGCAGGTGGTCGAGGCCGGCGCGCAAGGAGAGCACAAGCTCGCGCGCGGATATCTGCCGCAGACCACCTATTCCGCCCATTACATCGCCGACCCGGGCCTGCGCCGGGCGATCGCCGATTACCTCAAGCGCGAGCGCGCCTATGTCGCCGAGGTCGGCCGCGAGCTCTCCGAGGCTGGCCCGTTCCGCAAGGGCGGCGACGAGAGTTAAGCTTTCTGCTAGGAGCTGTGTCTTCTGCAAGACACGTGATTTGAGGAGCCGACGCCATGCCCACCGCCTATGATCCCAACAACATCTTCGCCAAGATCCTGCGCGGTGAACTGCCCTGCTACAAGGTCTATGAGGACGAGCATGTCTTCGCCTTCCTCGACATCATGCCGCGTTCGCCCGGCCACACGCTGGTGATCCCGAAGGCCCCGGCCCGCAACATCTTCGACATCTCGCCCGAGGACTACGCCCATGTCGCGCGCGGCGCGCAGAAGATCGCTGCTGCGGCGATGAAGGCCTTCCAGGCCGACGGCATCACCGTGCAGCAGTTCAACGAGCCGGCCGGCGGCCAGGTCGTCTTCCACCTCCACATGCATGTGATGCCGCGCCAGGACGGCGTCGCGCTGTTGCCGCCCGCAAGCCGCAAGGAGGATGTGAAGGTGCTGGAGGACAATGCGACCAAGCTGATCGCCGCGCTGGGGTAACGGCTCTCTCCCCTTGTCATTCCGGGATCCGCCAGGCGCAGGCCCGGAATCCATCGGACCGCATGCGCTGCGGAGAAATGGATTCCGGGCTCGCGCTGCGCGCGCCCCGGAATGACCGGACGAGAAAATCACTCCGTCTCGAAATCACCGGGCTGTGGCGGCGCAAGCGGCGTGAACTCGCAGCGATCGGGCTTGATGTCGAGCAGCGGCGTCTCGTCGAGACAGTCCAATCCGCGCACCAGGATGACGTTGCCCTGGACGCCGACCAGCTTTACGATCGAAGTCGCGATCGGGTTCGGCCGCACCGGTGAGCGCAGCGAGAAGGCGCCGCGGGTTTTTCCGTTGCTCTTCGGGCTCTGCAGCACGAGGTCGCGGCGCGACTGGTGCAGCCAGTAGAGCACCTCGAGATTCTCGTAGAAATCGACGCCCTTCATGGCGGGCACCCATGGCTCGAAAATCTCCAGACGACAGACGGGGCCGTCATGGCGGCCCTGCCGCGGCGTTATCAGCCGCGAGGTCCAGGGCGTGCGGATGCGGCCGATGAAGATCAGGCCGGCGTCCTGTGCCGGCGGCATCTCGATGGCGACTTCGCCCGGGCGTATCTCACCTTCTCGAACCATGTCTCAATCCACAGATAGCTGCTTGCCTATCGACAGTAACGCATTGCGCGGCGGCTGCAATCAGCCGAGCCACCATTGGCCGCCGACCAGGATCACTTCGCCGATGGCCACGCCTGCGAAGATCGATTTCCGCGACAGCGTGAACGCGGCAAAGCCTGCGGCCACGGCCCCATAGCGCAACAGGGCCGGAACGCTTGCGAGCGCGCCGGGCGGCTGCACCACGATCTGCGCGATGACCCCGGCCAGGATCGCGGTCGCGACTGCCCTCACCCACACAAGAAGCTCGGAGCCCTCATCGAGCCCGCCGCCAAACCACAGGCCCAGCATGCGCCAGATCTGGTTGGGGATCACGCCGGCCACGAACAGGACCACGAGCGCGTGCCAGTCGCCGATGAAGGTGCTCATGCGATCGCCTTTGCCCTTGCCCGGTGCACACCATAGGCGATGGTGCCGGCGACGACGCCGCTGACCAGAATGTCGAGGCCGCTGTTGAGCAGCGTCGCCAATGGATACAGCGCCAGTCCCAGCGCGAGTGCGACACCGTCGGCAAGCTCGCGGCAATTGCGCGCGGTCGAGAACAGGAACGCCAGCGGCGTCAGCATCAGGATCGCCGCGGCGAAGAGCTGCGAGAGATTGGCGGCCAGCAGGTAGCCGATCGTGTTGGCCACCACAGAGAGAAAGACCAACCCGCAACCGAGCCCATGAATGAAGGCGATGCGGCGCTCCCGCGGCACCTGTGGCAGAAAGCGATGGCATTCGACCCACAGCGTGACGGCGGTGAGATGCGCCACCAGGATCAGGTGCCGCCGTTTTGTCTTTGGCGTCCGCATCATCGGCAGGACGGACACCACCATCGGAAACAGGCGGATGGCGCTGACGCTCACCGCGATCGCCGATTGCAGGATGGTCGCGCCGGAGCCCAGCGTCGACACCAGGATGATCTGGGCCGGTCCAGCCCAGACGAACACCGTGCTCGCCAACGTCCAGGCCAGCGAGAAATGCGTGTCATGCGCCAGCGCCCCGATGCCGAGATAGGTCGCGAACAGCACCAGCGCCAGGATGGTCGATCCGACCGACCGCACGCCCCAGAAGAAGGCGCGGAATGAGCTGTGCCATTGCGGGGAATCGAGCGGAGGAAGCGCCACGGCGGACCAGAGAGAGGTTTGAATTGAGCGGCATAGGGCGGATGAAGCGGGGCGGCGTCAAGCAAGCGCGCCTCAGGGCTGGCATGCAGCT
>NZ_PSRR01000109.1 GCF_004296405.1 Bradyrhizobium sp. Leo170 | reverse complement strand
CCACGGCGCAACCGCAGCCGCCGCAACCGCAGCCTTCCGCGAGCCCGGCCGTCACCGCGGTCACGCCCCCGACGCCTCCCACGCCTTCCGTGCGGGAGCCCGAGATGGTCGCGCTTCAGGGCGGCAGCTTCTCGATGGGCAGCAATGACGATGCGTCGGAGCGGCCGATCCGAAGGGTGACGATTAAGCCATTCGCCATCGCCAAATATCCGGTCACGGTCCGCGAATGGAACGCGTGCGCTGCCGCCAAGGTGTGCGGCTTCACGGCGACCGGAAAGGATGAGGCGCCGGTCACCAATGTGAGCTGGAGCGATGCCAAGCAATACGTTGCCTGGCTCGCGGACGTCACGAAGAAGGCCTATCGGCTTCCGAGCGAAGCCGAATGGGAGTTTGCTGCCCGCGGCGGAACGCAGACCAGATATTGGTGGGGCGAGCAGATGCAGCCGGGTGTGGCCAGTTGCAAGGATTGCGGCGACAGCGCAGCCGCCGAGCAACCGACCAAGGTCGGTAACTTCAAGCCCAACCCGTTCGGGCTGCACGACATGGGTGGCGGGGTCGACCAGTGGGTGGAGGATTGCTGGCACAAGAACTATCAGGGGCCCCGGCCGACGGTTCACCCTGGCTTGGCGGAGACTGCACGTCCCATGTGCTCCGCTCCGGCTCCTGGAAGAATGACACGCGTTATGTACGACCGGCCAACCGCGATAATTACGACACCAATGTTCGATATCCGACCCATGGGTTCCGGGTCGCGCTGTCGCCTTAAAGTATTTGGATCGGTGAGGGGGCAATGAGAATTGCACGTACACTTCTGATTTCGGCTGTCCTGTCGTCGCTTGCGAACGTTGTGCACGCGCAGGACAAGCCTGCACCGAAGGATGCGGTCCTGTATTTTGTCTGGCCGCAGAATGGCGCTACGATCAAGGGCGCATTCTGGGCCCGCTTCGGCCTGCGCAACATGGGCGTGACCCATGCCGGCGATGACTATGCGAACGCCGGTCATCACCATCTGCTGATCGACGTGAACGAGCCGCTCAATCCGAACGAGCCGATCCCATCGGACAAGTCCCACCTGCATTTCGGCGCCGGTCAGACCGAGGCTCGTATCGAGCTGCCGCCCGGCAAACATACTTTGCAGCTCGTACTCGGCGACGCCAAGCACTATCCCTTCAAGCCGCCGGTCGTCTCCGAGAAGATCACGATCCGCGTCAGATGAATTTGTAGCGACAGACTCGGCGCACAGATCTGGCGTGGAGGAAGCCAATGCCCAGCCAGTTGCCGCTTATCACAGGCCTTGTTGTCGCGGTCGCCATGATGGCCGCCCCGGCCAGTGCCGACGCGCTGAAAGACGAGATCGCGCCGACCGGCAAGCTCCGCGTCGCGATTGCGATCAGCCCGGCGGGCGGTGCGTTCTGGTGCACCAAGACCGAAACCGGCTATGCCGGGGTGCCGGTCGATCTCGGTAAGGCAATGGCCGCGCAGCTCGGCGTGCCCATCGAATATGTCGTGCACCAGAATTCCGGACAGATCACCGATGCGGCATCGAAGGGCACCTGGGACGTCACCTTCCTGCCCAAGGATCCCGAGCGCGAAACCAGGATGACGTTCGGCCCGATCTATGAAGTCGCGGATGCAACCTACATCGTCAGGCCGGGCTCGACGGTCACGAATTTCGCAAGCCTCGACCAGCCGGGCGTCAAGGTCGCTGCCGTCAACAACACCACAACCATGCGCGGCGCAATTGCGGACCTGAAGAACGCCAAGGTGACGGGCTATCAGACCTATGACGAGATCTTCAGTCTCCTGAAGAGCGGCGAGGTCGACGCGTTCGCACTCTCACGCGACCAGCTCAATGCGATGGCGAAGAAAATTCCGGGCACGCGGGTGCTGGACGAGACCTTCAAGCAGACGGTGACTGCGGTTGCGGTCCCGCTAAATCATCCGCTGTCCGCGGCCTTCGCGACCAAGTTCATGACCGAAGCGACTGCCGACGGCTCGCTGCGCGAGGCCTATGACAACAACGGGCTGAAGGACGCGCCGATCCGGACGCAGGCCAAATAAGCTGCGTGCGTGCAGCGAAATGGCGCGATGGTCAAAGTGAACATCGAAACGCCCGCATTAAAGCAGGCGGCGAGCCATCCGTTGAAGCCGACTCGCCGCCCGCAACTTGACTGGCTGCGCCAGCCACTGGCGCAGCGGCACACAAGTTAGTTTCGTCAACTAGAATCGTGGCGCTTACTTTTAGGGTCTGTAGGTACCGGAGTCGTCGCCGCCCACCAGTCCGCCCCGGTTGTTCGGGCCGCCTGCACCGCGGCTCCAACCGTAGCTGTTCCCACCGTAGTTGTTCCAACCGGGGTTGTTCCAGCCGAAGTTGTTCCCACTGTAGTTCATACCGGGCTGCGTCCGGGCGTAAGCGTGATACGTCCTGGTGCCTGACTTATGATGCTTCGTGTATGCAAGTGCGAACGTACTTGAGAGCGCGAACGCAGAAGCTAGTGCTATCGTCGCAAGTTTCATGGTCGTTCTCCCTTGGTTTAGCAAATTCAATGCTCCACCCTCTGCGACCGCGAACGCAGCGCGCGCATCCGCCTTCCAAAAGGAAAATGGCATGCGTGCCTATGCACTTCCGGCAGATCGCGGTCTCGTGATGATCGAGGTCGCGGTCGCGTCTAGCAGCGCGTTAATGATGGGGTGGACGCCCCGCCGACGGCATCAATGTGCCAAAGTGGAGGTGTTGAGCACCACTTAAGGGAGGCGTCCGTGTCAAAGGTTACCACGATCGGTCTGGATATTGCCAAGCATGTTTTTCACGCTCACGGTGTGGACGGACGCGGTCTCGCGTTGTTCAGTAAGCGTCTCAGCCGCGGAAAGGTGCTCGATTTTTTCGCGGCTCAGCCTAGCTGCACTGTCGCGCTGGAGGCATGTGGCGGAGCGCACCACTGGGCTCGCCAGCTTGCTCAGCTTGGCCATCAGGTTCGGTTGATCCCACCGGCCTATGTCAAACCGTTCGTGAAGCGACAGAAGAACGACGCGATCGATGCGGAGGCAATTTGCGAAGCCGCTCAGCGGCCAAGCATGCGGTTCGTTGCCGTGAAGAGTGAAGAACAACAGGCGGCAGGTCTGGTATTTCGAACCCGCGATCTGCTGGTGCGGCAGCGAACTCAGCTCATCAACGCAGTCCGAGGACACCTCACGGAATATGGCTGGATCGCTCCCAAGGGGCCCTCTCACATGGCGAGGCTTGCCGATCTGATCGAGAAAGAAGAGATGATCAGTTCGCTTCCCGATGCCGCCCGCGCTATGTTCCGTTTAATGCTTGATCTGCTCACCGGCCTCAATGACAGGATTGGGGATCTTGACAAAGAAATCGCGCGGCGTGCTCGAGAGAACGAAGTCACACGTAGGCTGATGACTATTCCTGGCATTGGCCCGATCTCCGCTACCGCGATTGCGGCCTTGGCTCCGCCGGCCGAGACATTTGCCAAAGGCCGTGACTTCGCCGCCTGGCTTGGCTTAACACCTCTTCAAAGATCGACGGGCGGTAAACAGAAGCTCGGCGGAACATCCAAGATGGGCGAACGCACTCTACGGCGCCTCCTCATCATCGGCAGCAGTGCAGTCGTACAGCAGGCGAGCAAACGCGGCGCGCCAAGGGGTTCGTGGCTCGAACAGATGTTGGCTCGCAAGCCCCGCATGGTGGTAACCGTCGCGCTTGCTAACAAAATAGCGCGCATCGTTTGGGCGCTACTTGTGAAACAGGAGGATTACATGGCTCCGGTCACGGCCAAGGCGTAGTCCTGGCCGGACCTGAGGTCGTCAGAGGTGTAGTCGGTCGAAGGAAGGTATGGCGCAACGGTCGGCGAGACGGGGTCGGAAGAACCAGACGGACTCATCGTGCCTAGAGCACGCGTTAATGATTTGGTTCCGATCCGCGAACTCCCATACAGGCCCGCAGCTCCATCGCTGCATCAGAGGCCGGACAGATGGCAGCATCCGACTACGTGCCAACTTTCTTCAGAAATCGCTTGCATCTCGCGGGGCGTCCACAGATGAGTCCACGCCTAGTGCGTGGTGCTGCTGGAGGGGATCGGGTCCAGTCCGCTCTTGATCAGTTCAGCGCGGGCGTCGGGCGATGCGAGGAATTGGATCAGCGCCCGTCCGGCGTCGGGTTCCTTGGAGGTGCTGGCGATCCCGGCGGAAAACACCGTGATCTTCTGCAGCTCATCCGGCAGCGGCCCGACGATATCGATGCCGGCGACCGGTTTCAGCTCGCTGATCTGCTGGAGGCCGATCTCGGCTTCGCCCTTGGCCACGATCTCGCCGACCGGCGTGGCCGGAATCTTCCTTGCTTTATCCTTCATCGCCTCGGCAATGCCCAGCTTCTGGAACATTTCGGTCGACACATAGACGCCGCTTGCGCTGTCGGAATAGGCGATCGACTTTGCCGCGAGCAGCGCGCGCTTCACGGCATCCGCCGAGCTGATGTCCGGCTTTGGCGCGCCTGATTTCACCGCGATCCCGATCGGCGATTTGACGAGTTCGACGCGGCTGTCGGCTATCACCTTGCCTTGCGCGGCGAGGTCATTGAGGGCGTAGCCGACCATGATGAGTACGTCAGCGGCTCGCCGCGCGCGAGCCGCACCGGAATTGCGTTGACGGTGGTTCCCATCGACGGTCCATAGGCGGTCGACACCTTGTGGCCGGTCCTGCGCTCGAATTCGGGCACCAGGGCCTTGTAGGCGGCGGTCAGCCCGCCCGAGATCATCACGCGGATTTCGGCGGCGGAGGCAGAGGCGGTGAGGAAGAGTACGCCGATGAAGGCAAGGGCGAAGCTGCGGAAAGTCGCGGAGGGCCGCATGGTTGTTTCTCCCGGGACGATTCTCTGGGGGGTCGTCGTGCCCGGTAGACTATTGCGTGCGGAGTTGAGTGGCTAGGGTCTCCAGCCGTCATTGCGAGGAGCATAGCGACGAAGCAATCCATGCCTCCGCGCGTGGAGAAATGGATTGCTTCGCGGAGCCTGTCATCGGGCGCGCGTTCGCGCGACCCGTTGGCTCGCAATGACGAACAGCTCACGAATTCACGTGCACGAAGTCGCGCAACAGCGGATAGATCTCGTTGTTCCAGCGCTTGCCGCTGAACACGCCGTAATGGCCGACGCCGGCCTGCATGTGATGCACCTTGCGATAGCCGCGCACGCCGGTGCAGAGGTCTTGTGCCGCCAGCGTCTGCCCGATCGAGCAGATGTCGTCGCGCTCGCCTTCGACCGTCATCAGGCCCATGCGCCTGATCGCAGCGGGATTCACCGGCCGCCCCCGGTGCATCAGTTTGCCCTGGGGCAGCAGATGCTCCTGGAACACGTCGCGCACGGTCTCGATGTAGAATTCGGCCGGCAGATCCATCACCGCGAAATATTCATCGTAGAAAGTCTTGATGACGTTTGCCTTCTCCTTCTCGCCCTTGGCGAGATGATTGGCGAGGTCCATGTGCTGCTTGATGTGGCGCTCGAGGTTCATGGACACGAAGGCGGTGAGCTGCACGAAGCCCGGATAGACCTTTCGGAACGCGCCCCGGCACTGGATCGGGACATAGTTGATGAGGTTGTCCTCGAACCACTTTATCGGCTTGCTCTTCGCAAATTCGTTGACCTTGGTCGGTTGGATGCGCGTGTCGATCGGCCCGGCCATCAAGGTCAGCGATGCGGGACGCGCGGGGTGATTGTCCTCCGACATGATCGCCGCTGCCGCCAGTGCCGATACCGAGGGCTGGCAGATCGCGACCATGTGCGCGCGCGGGCCGAGCTTGTCGAGGAAGGTGATGAGATGGTCGGTGTAATCCTCGAGCCCGAAACGGCCTTGGTCGAGCGGAATGTCGCGCGGATTGTGCCAGTCGGTGATGTAGACGTCGTGATCCTGCAGCAGCGTCGTGACCGTGCTGCGCAATAGCGTCGCGAAGTGACCGGACATCGGCGCCACCAGCAACAGGCGCGGGTGCTCGGGCCCATCGACCTTCTTGAAGTGCAGGAGCGATCCGAACGGCGTGGCGTAGCTGACTTCCTCCCGCACCTCCAATTCCCGATTGCCCACCTTCACGCTGCCGATGCCGTAGTCGGGGCGGGTGTAGGTCAGGGTCGAGCGCGAGATCAGTTCGAGTGCGGCCGCAAGCCGGCCAAACAACCGGTCCGAGACCCCCTGCGGTACCAGATTAATATATCTAAGTGCCGCCGCCGCCCCCGTGCGCCATGGTGCCGTCAGGTCCATGTGATTCTGGTAGGCTTGGTACATCATTGACATTGACATCATACGCGACCGCCCTTGCCCGGTGTTGCTATGCAATATCGAAGCCAAAGCGGAGTCGAACCGCCCTCGAAATTGGCACGTAGCTTGCTGCTTGGGATACTCGGCGCTCAGGCAATGAGCAGGGGCGATATCCGCAAGGATAGGCTGGAGGCTTTGAGTCCGTGCGGTCGACGTTGAGGCGTGAGGGAAGGCTCTATGGCAACGACACTGACCATCAGCAGCAAGAACTATTCGTCATGGTCGCTGCGCGGCTGGTTGCTGGCGAAGTTCGCGGGGCTGGAATTCGAGGAGGTGATCACCGCTCCAGATGACGCGTCGGCGCGCGCGGAACTCCTGCTGCTATCGTCGTCGATCCTGGTGCCCTGCCTGCGCCACGAGGGCGCTACCGTCTGGGACACGCTGGCGATCGGCGAGTATCTCAACGAGATCATGCCGCATGCGGGTCTGTTGCCGGAAGACCGCATAAAGCGAGCACATTGCCGCTCGATCTGCGGTGAAGTCCACTCCGGATTCACGACGCTGCGGGCCTCGCTACCGGTCAATCTGAAAGGCCATTTTCCCGGCTTCAAGATTTGGTCGCGCGCGCAGGCCGATATCGACCGGGTCTGCACCATCTGGCGCGACTGCCTCGCAGCGTCCGGTGGGCCATTCCTGTTCGGTGAGCGCCGCACCATGGCGGACGCGATGTATGCGCCGGTCGTCACCCGCTTCATCACCTACGACGTCAAGCTCGAGCCGACGCTTGCGGCCTATGCCGAGACCATCATGTCGATGCCGGAGGTGCGGGAGTGGGTCGAGGCGGCCAAGGCCGAGCCCGCCGATGTCGAGGAGCTGGAGGTCGAATATTAGGCAGTACTGCCTGCCGGCTGCGCGTTCAGCGGGCTCAGGTAGGGTGCAGGTACTGCCTAAAGCTCGTGCCACGGAAGCCGCGCGCGCGTAGCGGCAGGGGAGCGGTGGTTGCGCCGCAAAAAATCACTCGACTCAAATTCAGGCTTGGTTCCAAACGCTTCGTCCGCCTAGCCAGCGATATCTGCAGAAATCGCCGCACCGCAGCGCGACTGGCGCGGATTTCGCATAGCACAATTCAAGCTGTGAACGCGACGATGCGACGCTGCCGAAAATTTGGACGCCTTGCGTAGCCGCGCTCTCGCGATCGAGAACGTTGGAGGCTTCAAATGAACCAGCATGCGGTTGTCAGCAAGTTCTCTCACATCAAGCCAGGCGATACCGAATTCAAGGGCGGGGGCCTGCGCGATTTCTTCCTCTACCGCGATCTCGGCATTGCCGACGCCACCGGCGGCCAGGTGATCTGTCATCTCGTCAAGGCCAATCCCGATTGCCCGCCCGAGGATGGCACCGGCTGGCATCGCCATGATTGCGATTTCCAGATCGTGATCATGATGAAGGGCTGGGCGCGCTTCATGTACGAGGACAAGCCGACGCTGGTGCAGGCCGGCGACGTCGTGCATCAGCGGCCCGGTATCGTGCACTACCTCTTCGACTACTCACCGGACATGGAATATCTGGAGATCGTGAGCCCGGCGGACTTCAAGACCGTCGACATGCCGCCGGCCACCGAGAAGGTGCCGTCGGTGACGCCTTGGAAGTGACCGATCATGTCGTCTCCGGAGGAATTAACTTTTGTGGTTGGCCGTTGGCTGCGGCCGCTGATTGTTCTCCTGCATGTGGTGCGCCGGCTCGGACTGGCACCGACATCTAGCCGTGAACAACAGCGTACGGCGCTTCATCACTGATTCGGACGCGCTTCGTTCCACCGGCGTTCCGAACCTTAAGGCGGTGAACTCTCCCGTTGCATTTTGGGACAGAGCGGGTGCGAGAGGGATGAGCCTTCGTCCCTCTCGCAAGCTTTGCTTCGGTGTGAGCGCCGCGTCTCTCGCGGAGCAGAAGCCGATAACAACTCTTCTGTGGTCTCCTAAGCTGCGCCTGTTTGCTTTACGCGAGGAAAGCGCCAGGCAATCACGGTCGCCTCGACCGTTCCGCCGGATTGGTCATTGAGCCAATGACCGTCGATAAAGCGACAGGCGAACGGCAACTGATATGTGCCGCTCTGGTCTTCGCAAAGCACTTCGACGATCTCGTTCGGCGGAGGTTCGCCGTTGCCATCGAACTGCGCCAGTCGCTTTTCGCGCGTTGCCATCTGATTATTCTCCACTTTCGATGCGTGGAAACGTTTGAGTTCCCAAAAGCCCCCCGCACCCCGCAATGAGTGGAGGACAACGCCGGAATGCGGTTACAGTGTGGTATCTCTGACGATGTCGCCGCGCTTTGCGCACATTGCCGTGAGCGCGTGGAGGATTTAATGAACGTTAAGATGATGATCGCCGTGTTCGTGATGCTTGTATCCAGCACACTGGCATTCACCAAAGTTAAAGCTCAGGATGTTCCGGGCATCGAGATCTGTACCGTCGAGAAGACCTGGGAGCGGCGCACGAGCTGCCTGCAGAGCAACGTCGACTTCCTGCAGAAGACGATCACGAAGCTTGTGACCGATCATCAGCAGAAGCTCGATGCCGCCAATCGCCAGATTGAAAGCCTCAAGAGTGCATCCGCGACCTTGCAGAAGCGCGTGGATGATCTGCTGGCTGCGCAGAAGAAGATGGATGAGGACTTGAAGAAGAAAGCCGATATGCCGCCGGCAAAGGACGCTGCACCAGTGGCGAAGGAAGGCGGCAAATAGTGAGTGTCCGTCATTGCGAGCGCCAGCGAAGCAATCCATCTCACGGCTTGCTGAGACGTGGATTGCTTCGTCGCTATCGCTCCTCGCAATGACGCCTGAGTTGCCAAGCCTCCTCACGACACGCGGTACTGCTCCATCACGTCTCTGTCGGGCTCATAGCCGAGTCCGGGCCCTTGCGGCACTTCGACACTCCCGCTTGCATCGACATCGGCGCGGCCGCGCCAGAGGCAGGCGGGCCGTTTCATGTAGAAGACTTCGATGAAGCCGTCGTCCCGTATCGACATCAGGTGCAGCGTCGCCAGGAAGCCCGGTCCGAAATAGGGCGAGTGCGGAACGATCTTGACGCCGAGTTCGTCGGCGAGCGCCGCAACTCTCAGGAACTCGGTGATGCCGCCGACCTTGGTCACCGAGGGTTGCGCATGGCTGACGGCGTCCGCCGTCATCATCTGGCGAAATTGGTGCACGGTGCAGGCATTCTCGCCCGCCGCGATGTCGAGGCCGCCCTTGGCGCGTACGTCGGCGAGCGTGGCAAAATCCTCCGGGGGCCAGACTGGCTCCTCGAGGAACATCGGACTTGCCGCTTGGCAGGCCTGAGCGAAAGCAATCGCGCTCGGGCCATCCAGCGGGCAGTTCATGTCGACCATCAGCGGGACGTCGCTGCCGATCGCGTTGCGTGCCGCGAACACCGCCGGCGTCGTGGTCTCGTGCAGCTTGATCGCGCCATAGCCGCGACGGAGCGCGGCCTCGCATTCGCTCGCAATATGTTCCGGCGTGCCGATCCGCATCAGGCTCGCATAGGCCGGGATCTTTGCGCGTCTGGCCTCGCCGATCAGCCGATGCAGCGGCACGCCCTTGATCTTGCCGGCAAGGTCCCACAGCGCGATGTCGAGCCCCGAGATCGCGAACATCGTGATGCCGTAGCGGCCGAACAGATGCAGGTTGCGCTGGATCTGCTCCATCACGGCAGGAATGCCGGCGGCATCAGGCACGTCGAGGCCACGCGCCTGCGGCACGATCATTTCCTCGATCGCGGTGCAGGTCGTGCGCGGACAGACATAGGCGAAGGCATCGCCCCAACCGGTGAGGCCGCTATCGGTCGAGACTTCGACCAGCACCATGTCGAGCGCCGCGATTGCCGACGCGCCCTGCCGGAAGCTCGCGGGGCCGGCGTCATAGGGAATGCGGATGTGGTGTGCGCGGACATCAGTGATTTTCATGGTGTTTCTCCAAGGCGGAATGGCGTATCCCGCACGAGCGGGATACGTCGATTTGAAGCGACGGCTACTTTTAAGAGTTCTTCTCGCCGCTCATGACGGGGCCGAACCGTTCCCAGCTCTCGCCTTTGAAGCGCGTCATCTGGAGCTGCTCGATCGGCGCAAAGTCGTTCGGGCCGGTCTTGATGCGCGTGCCCGGCAGGTAGATGCCGATCTGGAAATCGAGATTGGCCGCCTGCTTCATGACATTCTCGCGGGTGAGGTTGTCGCCGCATTGGCGCAGCACCTGCTCGAGCCCCTTGGCGACGCCATAGCCGAACACGGTCGCGGCATCGTCGAGATCGCCTTCAGGATACCATTTGCCCATGAATGCCCGCCACTCGTTCATGGCGGGATCGTTCTTCCATTCGGCGTCCTTGGGATCCTTCAGATAGTTGGTGGAAAGCACGCCTTGGCTGGCCTCATAGCCGGCCGGCTTCATGACGCCGCCGATCGAGACGGACACGTTGGTCAGGAACTGCACCGGGTGCCAATCCAGCTCGGCGATCTTCTTGATCGCCTGCGCCGCGAATTTCGGCGTCGCGATGTTGACGAAGATGTCGGGATTGGCGCCCTTGATCTGCACCACCTGGGAATCCACCGTGGGCGAACTGGTCTCGTAGGAGGCCTCCACGATGATCAGCTTGCCAGCCTGATCGCCGAGGCCCTCGCGCAGGCCGATCACATAGTCCTTTCCGAAATCGTCGTTCTGGTAGAGCACGCCGATCGTCTTGCCCGGATAGTTCTGCAGGATGTACTTGCCGTAGATCCGCGCTTCGACCTGATAGCTGGGCTGCCAGCCCATGGTCCACGGAAAGTTCTTCGGGTCGTTCCACTTGGCGGCTCCCGTAGAGACGAAGAGCTGCGGCACCTTCTTCAAGTTCATGTATTTCTGGATCGCGGTATTGCCCGGCGTGCCCAGCGGGTTGAAGATCAGCAGCACCTCGTCGTTCTCGACGAGCTTGCGTGCCTGTTCGACCGTCTTCGGCGGGCTATAGGCGTCGTCATAGCTGATGAAGTTGATCTTGCGGCCGTTGATGCCGCCTTCCGCGTTGAGCTTGTTGAAATAGGCCGCTTCGGTCTTGCCGATGGTGGCATAAGCCGAAGCCGGGCCGGAGTAGGGCATGATGTTGCCGATCTTGATTTCGGTGTCGGTGGCACCGGGGTCGTATTTCTTTTGTGCGCTGGCGGTTCCCGCGAGCGCGACAGCCAGAAGTGTCGCAAGCAGCGTGGATTGGGCATAGTTCAAGAGCCGGTAATGCATCATTGTCCTCCCTGACAGTTCGCCGCGGCTCTTACAGTCTTGATTATGGGCAGCTTTGGGTGAGCCGTCGGATCGATGCGCCAGCGAGTATGCACGATTGGCCTCACCTTGCCAGCGACGGGTGGGTTGCAATTTCCGTGGGACGGAACGACGCTCTGGTCGCCGCCGGACAGCAAGGACTGTCAAACGGTGCTCGGCGCGATCGCGCATGATGGACGCGCTTTGAGGGAAGGCCGACAGCCATGAATCCAGCCCAGAAGGCGCTCTGGTACATCGAGAGCCATCTTGGTCAGCCGCTGACGCTCGACGAGATCGCCGGCATCGCCGGTGTCTCGCGCTTCCACCTGGTGCGCGCGTTTGCGGCGGCGACAGGGTTTTCGGTGATGCGATACGTGCGCGCCCGCCGTCTCAGCGAGGCGGCTCGCGCGCTCGCGAGCGGCGCGCCGGATATTCTCAGCCTGGCGCTGGATGCGGACTACGGCTCTCACGAAGCGTTCACCCGCGCGTTCCGCGACCATTTCGGCGTCACGCCCGAAACGGTTCGCGCCACGACGTGCCTCGGCAAGCTTAAACTACAGGAGCCGATCATGATGGATTCAACCGCGCTCGATCATCTCAGCCCGCCGCGTATTGCGACCGGAAAGGCGTTCCTCGTCGCCGGCGTCGGCGAACGCTACAATCACGCCAATTGCGATGGCGCCGGCATTCCGAACCAGTGGCAACGCTTTCACCAGACGGTCGGCAATATTCCCGGCCGCATCGGCAACGTCGCCTATGGCGTCTGCTGCAACGGAGATGACGCCGGCAATTTCGATTACATCGCCGGCGTCGAGGTCGCCGACTTCTCCGATCTGCCGCGCGAGTTCAGCCGGGTGCGAATCCCCGAGCAGAAATATGCGGTCTTCACCCACAGCGAGCACATCTCCACGATCCGGCGGACTGTGAACACGATCTGGAATCACTGGCTGCCGCAATCCGGCATGAAGGCGGCCGATGCGCCGAACTTCGAGCGCTATGACGAGACGTTCGATCCTATGACCGGCAATGGCGGCCTCGAGATCTGGGTGCCGGTCAAGGAGTGATGGACGTGTAGGATGGGTAGAGCGCAGCGAAACCCATCAATGCGCCGGCTGTGATGGGGCGAGACGATGGGTTTCGCTGGCGCTCTATCCATCCTACGGCAGCTCGCAAAGCTGCCCTGCTTCGCGCTTGCTTGGCAAGCAACGGCGTCTTTGTCATAACTTCACGCCAACAACACGTTGCGTGGGGCCGGTTGAAAAATCCCCTTGCAGCCACAAGCAGCCGGGAGGATTTCATGGCCAATATCCGCGTTCTTGCCACCGATCTCGAATTTCCGGAAGGGCCGGTGGTGATGCCGGATGGATCGGTGGTGCTGGTCGAAATCCGCGGGAAGCGGCTAACGCGGGTCTATCCGGACGGGCGCAAGGACGTGGTGGCGCAGATTCCCGGCGGCCCCAATGGCGCGGCGCTCGGTCCCGACGGCAAGATGTACATCTGCAACAATGGCGGCTTTAGCTGGATCCCGACGCGCAACATGATCATGCCGGGGCCGCAGCCGGACGATTATATCGGCGGCTCGATCCAGCGCGTCGACCTGCAGTCCGGCAAGGTCGAGACCGTCGTCGACAAATGCGGCGAGCATGCCCTGAGGGGACCGAACGACCTTGTCTTCGACAAGCATGGCGGGCTGTGGTTCTCCGATCTCGGCAAGCGTCGCGCCCGCGAGATGGATGTCGGCGCATTCTATTACATCAAGCCCGGCATGAAGGAGATTGTCGAAGGCGTGCACGGCCTGCTGCCCGCCAACGGCATCGGCCTGTCGCCGGACGAGAACACGGTTTACATCGCGGAGACGCCGACCGCGCGGCTCTGGGCCTATGATCTTTCTGCGCCTGGAACCGTCAAGCCGCGCGACGTGATTTATCGCGGCGAACGCGGCAAGCCGATTGCCGGGCTCGGCGGCTACCAGATGTTCGATTCGCTTGCGGTGGAGGCGAGCAGCAATGTCTGCGTGGCGACGCTGGTTTCGGGCTGCATCTCCGTGATCGCGCCTGATGGTACCCTTGTCGAGCAGGTGCCGACCGGCGACCGCGTCACCACCAACATCGCCTTCGGCGGGCCTGAGCTGAAGACCGCCTACATCACGCTGTCAGGCAAGGGCGAGCTGATCGCGATGGACTGGTCGCGGCCTGGGTTGCCGCTGAATTTTTTGAATAGGTGATGTAATACGTCATTGCGAGGAGCGAAGCGACGAAGCAATCCACTGTCCCCGCAAGTGGCGCTATGGATTGCTTCGCTTCGCTCGCAATGACGGAGAGGATGTTGCATGCCCTGGCTTGAACCGATCACCCTTCGCGGCGCGCAGGCGCGGCTGGAGCCGCTGTCGCAGGATCACATCGACGGACTCGTCGAGGCCGTGAAGGATGGCGAGCTCTGGAAGCTCTGGTACACGTCCATTCCGCGCCCGGAAGACATGCGCAAAGAGATCGACCGCAGGCTTGGTCTGCAGGCGGCCGGATCGATGCTGCCGTTCACGGTGTTCGATGCCGGCGGCACCATCTCGGGCATGACGACCTATATGAATGTCGATGCGCCCAACCGGCGCGTCGAGATTGGTTCGACCTGGTACGCGAAGCGTGTGCAGCGCAGCGCGGTCAATACGCAGTGCAAATTGCTGTTACTGACGCACGCCTTTGAGGCACTCGATTGCATTGCGGTAGAGTTCCGCACGCATTTCTTCAACCACCAGAGCCGCCGCGGCATCGAGCGGCTCGGCGCCAAGCTGGACGGCGTCCTGCGCAGCCACCAGATCGCAGCGAATGGCACGTTGCGCGACACCATCGTCTACAGCATTATCGCCAGTGAATGGCCGACGGTGAAGGCGCATCTCAACTATCAACTCAACGAAAAGCCGCGGTAGCCGCTCTGCCGCGCCAGAAACGAGACGATGGAAACGTTCGATTATGTGATTATCGGCGCGGGCTCCGCCGGTAGCGTTCTGACCAACCGCTTGAGCGAGGATGCCGGCACCACGGTTTGCGTGCTCGAAGCCGGCCCGAAAGATTGGCACCCCTATATCCATCTGCCGGCGGGCTTCATCAAGACGTTCCACATGAAGAGCGTCAACTGGGCCTACCAGCAGGAGCCGGGCCCCTGGACCGGCGGCCGCAGCATCTATGCGCCGCGCGGCAAGACGCTCGGCGGCTCGTCCTCGATCAACGGCCATATCTACAACCGCGGCCAGCGCCAGGACTTCGACACCTGGGCGCAGCTCGGCAACCGCGGCTGGGGCTATCCGGACGTGCTGCCCTATTTCAAGCGGATGGAACGCCGCGTCGGCGAGTGCGACGAGACCTATCGCGGCCGCGACGGCAGCCTCACCGTCACCACCATGGACTGGCAGGACCCGCTCTGCGAAGCCTTCATGGCGGGGGCCGTCAGTCTCGGCATTCCCCGCAACCCGGACTATAACGGCGCGATCCAGGAGGGCGTGTCCTACTGCCAGCGCACGATCCAGAACGGCCTGCGCATGAGCGCGGCGAAAGCGTTCCTGCATCCGGCGCGCAAGCGGCCGAACGTCAACGTGCGCACGCATGCGCATGTCACCAACATCATCTTCGAAGGCAAGCGCGCGGTCGGCGTGCGCTATCTTCGGGGAGGGCGGGGCGGCGAGCCGGTCGAGGTGCGCGCCAACAAGGAAGTCATCCTCTCCGGCGGCGCCTACAACTCGCCGCAGGTCCTGCAATTATCCGGCGTCGGCTCGCCCGAACTGTTGCAGTCGCACGGCATCGAGGTGCGCCATGCATTGCCCGGTGTCGGCGAGGGATTGCAGGACCATTACGCGCCGCGCTCGGTCGCGCGCGTCAAGAACATCAAGACCATCAACGAGCTCCGGCGCGGACTGAGCCTGTGGGTCGAGGCCTTGAAATGGGCGACGACGCGGCGCGGCCTGCTGTCGCTGTCGCCGACCATGGTCTATTGCTTCTGGCATTCCGGCGAGACCACGGAGAGCTCGGACCTCCAGCTCACCTTCACGCCGGCGAGCTACAAGGAAGGCGTGCAGGGCCAGCTCGAGGACGAGCCCGGCATGACGGTCGCCTCCTGGCAGCAGCGGCCGGAGAGCCGCGGCTATGTCCGCATCCGCTCGTCGGACCCGTTCGCACCGCCGATCATCCAGACCAACTATCTCGTCGAAGAACTCGACCGCCGCGTCGTCGTCGCCGGCATGAAGCTGGCGCGCCGGCTTCTGAAGTCAGCGCCGCTTGCGCCCTACTATGACTACGAGGATTTCCCCGGACCGAACGTGCAGAGCGACGACGAACTCCTGGCGGCGGCGACCGAGCGCGGCACCACCACATTCCATCCCGGTTGCACCTGCCGGATGGGTCCGGCAGATGCCAGATGGGCCGTGGTCGACGACCAGCTCCGCGTCCACGGATTGCAGGGCCTGCGCGTGGTCGACGCGTCCGTCATGCCGCGCATGATCTCCGCCAATCTCAACGCCTCGACGATGATGATCGCCGACAAGGCCTCCGACATGATCCGCGGGCGGACCGCGCCGGAGGCGGTAAGGTTTCCCGAAATGGTCTGAGCTGTCATTGCGAGCCAACGGGTCGCGCGAACGCGCGCCCGATGACGGGCTCCGCGAAGCAATCCATCGCGCCACGTGTGGAGAGATGGATTGCTTCGTCGCTGTCGCTCCTCGCAATGACGTTGAGAGCGTCCGCTGGGACGAGGGTCTAGCTGTACACGAACGCCTTGTCCGCGAGGTCGATCGTCGGAAACTCGTCCTTCTCGGCCCAGTAGTCCTGGTTGTGCTGCCATTCCGGCTTGGCGCCGCGCTTCGGCAACAGGTGCATGCCGCGCAGCATGTAGCCGGGGTTGAAGTTTTCCTCGTCGATCCACTGCAGGATCGGCATGTTGTGGTCTTCGGACCTGAGTGCCGGCGTGACCTTCTTGGCGCCCGTTTCCTTCATGTGCTTGAGCAGGCGGCAGACGAAATCGGCGACGAGGTCGACGCGCAAGGTCCAGCTCGCGCGGAAATAGCCGAACACCCAGACGAGGTTGGGCACACCCGTGAACATCATGCCGCGATAGGTCACGGTATCGGCGAAATCGAGCGGCTTGCCGTCGAGCTCGAATTCGATATCGCCAGTGGCGCACAGATTGAAGCCGGTCGCGGTGACGATGATGTCGGCTTCGAGCTCCTTGCCGGATTTCAGCAGGATGCCCTTCTCGGTGAAGCGTTCGATCTCGTCGGTGACGACGGAAGCCTTGCCGGCCTTGATGCCCTGGAACAGGTCGCCGTCGGGAATGAAGGCGATGCGCTGCCGCCACGGGCGATAGCGCGGCGTGAAGTGGGTCGCGATGTCATAGTCCTTGCCGAGATAGGCTTCGACCGCCGACAGCAAGTCCTTCTTGGCCTCCTCAGGCTTCTCGAAGGTCTTGCGGGTGAAGGCGTCCTGGTCGAACAGGATCTTGCGGCGGGTGATCTCGTGGATCCACTTCTCGTCGACCTGCAACTGCCGCAGTTGCTCCGCGATCTCGATCGCGTTGCGGCCGGTGCGGAAATAGGTCGGCGAGCGCTGCAGCATCGTCACATGGCCGGCGTCCTTGGCCATTGCCGGGATCAGCGTCGCGGCGGTGGCGCCGGAGCCGATCACGACGACGCGCTTGCCCTTGTAGTCGAGGTCCTCGGGCCATTTCTGCGGATGCACGATCGGGCCCTTGAACTTGGCCATGTCCTTCCACTCCGGCGTATAGCCCTCGGCATGGCGATAGTAGCCCTGGCACATCCAGAAGAAGTTGGTGGTGAAGCGGAAGTGTTCGCCGGTGTCGGTGCGCGTGGCGTCGATGGTCCAGAGATTGGTCTCGCTCGACCATTTCGCCGACGTGATGGTGTGGCGATAGCGGATGTGTCGCGCGAGGTCGTTCTCCTCGATCACGTCGCCCATATATTTCAGGATCTCGGCGGCGGTTGCGATCGGCGCGCTGGTCCACGGCTTGAAGCGATAGCCGAAGGTGTGGAGGTCGCTGTCGGAGCGGATGCCGGGATAGCGGTGCGTGCTCCAGGTGCCGCCGAACGTCTTCTGCGTCTCCAGCACGACGAAGCTGGTCCCGGGGCACTGCGTGGTGAGGTGGTAGGCGGCGCCAATACCTGAAATGCCGGCGCCCACGATCAGGACGTCGAAATGCTCAGAGGTGATGGGTTCGGCAGCACGGATCTGTGTTTGGACGTTCATCTTCCCCGCTCTTTTGTTGTTTTATTGGCAGTACGCGCGAAGCGCCGGGGTGCTCCCGGCGCTTCGTAGATCGTCAAGTCAGACTTCGCGGCGGCTCAGGAAGGCCAGCCGCTCGAACAGGTGCACGTCCTGTTCGTTCTTGAGCAGTGCGCCGTGCAGCGGCGGGATCAGCTTGCGCGGATCGCGCTCCCGCAGCATCTCCGGCGTGATGTCCTCGTTCAGGAGCAGCTTCAGCCAGTCGAGCAATTCGGAGGTCGAAGGCTTCTTCTTCAGGCCCGGCACTTCCCGCACCTCGAAGAAGATGCGCAAGGCCTCTTCCACCAGTCGTCTCTTGATGCCGGGGAAATGCACGTCGACGATCTTTTCCATCGTGTCCGCATCGGGGAACTTGATGTAGTGGAAGAAGCAGCGCCGCAGGAAGGCATCCGGCAACTCCTTCTCGTTGTTGGAGGTGATCATCACGATCGGGCGCAGCTTGGCCTTGATGTTCTCGCCGGTCTCGTAGACGAAAAACTCCATGCGATCGAGCTCGAGCAGGAGATCGTTGGGGAATTCGATATCGGCCTTATCGATCTCGTCGATCAAGAGCACCGGGCGCTTCTCGTTGGTGAAGGCTTCCCACAGCTTGCCGCGCTTGATGTAGTTCTTGATGTCCGAGACGCGGGCGTCGCCGAGTTGGCTGTCGCGCAACCGCGACACCGCATCATATTCGTAGAGGCCCTGTTGTGCCTTGGTGGTGGACTTGATGTGCCAGGTCAGAAGCGGTGCATCGAGCGCCTTAGCGACTTCCTCGGCCAGCACCGTCTTTCCGGTGCCGGGCTCGCCCTTCACCAGAAGCGGGCGCTCCAGCACGATGGCGGCGTTGACAGCGACTTTAAGGTCATCGGTGGCGACATAATCCTTGGTACCGGTGAATTTCATACTACCCCGTCATGATGAGTTTCAATTTGATACTAATGGAAAAACCAAGCAGGTCTAGCGTGGATTCCAGCGCCTGAACGCAACTGAGCTAACCGCTACCGCCTTGAAATTAGGCGGGCCCTTTCCGCCTTGCGGAATGATCCGCGCACCTCGGTGCCGACCCCGTGATGCTGCCCTAAAGACCCGGGTGCCCTTGACGGCGCGACCCCGGCGCGCGATCTATGGAACATGTTCTTGCAGTTCTTCACATCGCTGCGCGAGGCCCAGGTCCCTGTGACCTTGCGCGAATATCTCACGCTGATGGAGGCGCTCGACGCCGACCTGGCGGAGCAGAGTGTCGAGAATTTCTACTATTTGTCGCGCTCGGCGCTGGTAAAGGACGAGCGCAACCTCGACAAGTTCGACCGCGTCTTCGGCACCGTGTTCAAGGGGCTCGAGAGCCTGCTCGATGCCATGGACAAGGCCGAAATCCCTGAGGAGTGGCTGAAGAAGCTCGCGGAGAAATACCTCACCGAGGAAGAGAAGAAGCAGATCGAAGCCATGGGCTGGGATAAGCTCATGGAGACGTTGCGTAAGCGCCTGGAGGAACAGAAGGGCCGGCACCAGGGTGGCAACAAGTGGATCGGCACCGCCGGCACCTCGCCCTTCGGCGCCCATGGCTACAATCCCGAAGGCATCCGCATCGGCCAGGAGAAGAACCGCAACAACCGCGCCGTAAAGGTGTGGGACAAGCGCGAGTTCAAGGATCTCGACGGCAATGTCGAGCTCGGCATCCGCAACATCAAGGTCGCGCTGCGGCGCTTGCGCAAGTTCGCCCGCACCGGCGCCCCCGACGAGCTCGATCTCGACACCACGATCAAGGAAACCGCCAATCACGGTTATCTCGACGTGCACATGCGTCCCGAGCGGCGCAACGCGGTCAAGGTCCTGGTGTTCTTCGATATCGGCGGCTCGATGGATTCGCATATCGAGCAGGTCGAGGAATTGTTCTCGGCCGCGAAGAGCGAATTCAAGCACATGGAATATTTCTACTTCCACAACTGCCTCTATGAGGGCGTCTGGAAGCAGAACAAGCGGCGCTTCACCGACCGCACGCCGACCTGGGACGTGCTGCACAAATACCCGCACGACTACAAGGTGGTGTTCGTCGGTGACGCCTCGATGTCGCCTTACGAGATCATGGTCCCTGGCGGCTCGGTTGAGCATGTCAACGAGGAGGCCGGTTCGATCTGGCTCGATCGCATCATCCGCACCTATCCGCACGCGGTGTGGCTCAACCCGGTGGCGCAGAAGCACTGGGACTATTCGGAATCGACCACCATCATCCGCCGCATCTTCTCCGAACGCATGTACCCGATCACGATCGAAGGTCTGGAGAATGCGATGAAGGAACTGGTACGGTAGCTCTCGTCATTCCGGGGCGTCCGAAGGACGAACCCGGAATCCATTTAGCCACTTGCGCCGGCGGAGGAATGGATTCTCTGATGTGCAATTGCACATCATAGTTCGCGCTATGCGCGCCCCGCAATGACGGCGACACAACAGCCAAGGGAGAGCCCCATGCCCCAGACCATTCACCGCGGCATCAAGCAGATGATGGATGAAGCCAATGCCGAGATCGAGACCGTCAGCGCGGCCGACGCCATCAAGCTGCTCCCGAACGGTGACGTCGTGATCGTCGACATCCGCGATCCCCGCGAGATCGAGCGCGATGGCAAGATCCCCGGCGCCTTCTCGTGCACCCGCGGCATGCTCGAATTCTGGATCGATCCGGCGAGCCCCTACGCCAAGCCGATCTTCCAAGAGGACAAGAAGTTCATCTTCCATTGCGCCGGCGGCATGCGCTCGGCCCTGGCTGCGAAGACCGCGCAGGACATGGGGCTGAAGCCGGTCGCCCATATGGGCGGCGGTTTCGCCGCCTGGCGCGACGCCGGCGGCCCGATCGAGAAGTGGGAGCCGAAGAAGAAATAAGCTCGTCACACGCGGGCTTGACCCGCGTGTCTATCCCGACAAAAGGGCCATCCTCTCGAAGAGGATGGATTGCCGGGCCAAGCCCGGCAATGACGATTTGCGAAGTGCCGGAGATCCATCCATGACCACCACTGAAGACCCGCTCGTCTCCACCGACTGGCTTGCCGCCCATCTCGGCGATCCCAAGGTCAAGGTGATCGACGCCTCCTACAAGATGCCGGGCGTGTTGCCGTTGCCGGCAGACGATTTCATCGCCGCCCACATTCCCGGCGCGGTGTTCTTCGACGTCAATGCGATCGCCGACGAGAACGACCCGCGCCCGCACATGTATCCGACCGCCGAGCAGTTCGCGCAGAACGTCTCCGCGCTCGGCATCTCCTCCGACGACACCGTGGTCGCCTATGATGCCGGCGGCTGGGTCGCAGCGCCGCGGGCGTGGTGGATGTTCCTTTCGTTCGGCCATCCGAACGTGAAGGTGCTCGACGGCGGTTTGCAGAAGTGGAAGGCCGAGGGACATCCGACAGAATCCGGTCCCGTGACAGCGAAGCCTGGAAAATTCCAGGCCAAGTTCGATCCGAGCTTCGTCCGCAGCAAGGAGCAATTGCTCGGCAATATCGAGACCAAGAAGGAACAGGTGATCGATGCACGGCCGCGTCCGCGGTTCGAGGGCACCGTGGTCGAGCCCTGGCCCGGCCGTCGCTCCGGCCACATCCCAGGCAGCCGCAACGTTCCTTATGCCGATCTGTTCGACCCGAAGACCGGGGCGATGAAGCCGCTCGATGAATTGCGCAAGGCATTTGCGTCCGCCGGCGTCGACACGGCAAAGCCGATCGTCACCAGTTGCGGCTCCGGCGTCTCGGCGCTGGTGTTGACGCTCGCGCTCTATCGCCTCGGCGTGCGCGGTAGTGCGCTCTACGACGGTTCCTGGGCCGAATGGGGATTGCCGGACGGGCCGCCGATCGCGACGGGACCCGCCTGATTCCAGACGATCAGCGCGTCGGGCGCACGAGCATCGGCTGGCCGAACGGATCGAGCACCTGCTGTGGCGGGGCCTGCCGCATCAGGCGTTGCTGCTGCGCCGCCACGCGCCGACGCTCCCTGGCACGCTCCGCCCGCGCACGCTTCTTGGCGGCGCTTTGATCCGGCTTCGGGTCCGCGCTCTTTGCGGACGTCGTTTCCTCGACGGTAACCGCGGGGCCGCCCAGCGTGGCGATCTTGGCCGCCGCCGGACTCTCTTCCGCTGCGGCAGGCGCCTTGGGTGCGGAGGGGGTGGCGTCGTTCGCGGGCGGGACCTCTGCGACCGCCGCAGGCTTGGTCTCTTCGGCGGGAGCAGGAGTTTCCGTCTGGGCTGCCGTCGTCGGTGCCTGTGGTTCCGGAGCATCTGCCACAGGCGGCGGCGTCTCGGTCGAAGCAGGCTCATCGGGCTTCACGGCGGCCACCTGCTCGGGCTCGGCCGGCGCGGGAGCATCGGCGGTTGGTACGGCCGGAGCAGGGGACGTCTCGGCGCTGTCCGGCGCCTTTTCTGTTGTCTCTGCTGCGGACGCGTCGACGCGCAGCATGGCGAGCGTCGGCGGCTTCTCTTGAACTTGTGTTTGGGCTTGCGCGAAGACGGGCTCCGGTGGGCTGCGTCGCGACGGGATGCTCGCGACTTCCTCATGGGCAGCCCGCAGAAGCGCCGCGGCGCCAAGTCCGAAGATCAGGACCGACGTCGACAGCACGATCGCCGCGAACAGGAAACGAAGACCGGGAAGCATGGGTGCGGTTCCGTCTTTGCCGAAGTGTTCTTTTGAGCCAGAGGAAACGCGGTGACCACAGGGGAAGGCCGCTCATAGGCAGCGAATCAAGCCGATTCGAGGATATCGCAACCAATGTCGGGGAATGACGCCCGTAGTCCAACGGAATAACTTTTCCCGACGGTGAGGCATCTTTGCCGCAGCGATCACTGCCCAATCACAAAATGACCGATTCGGGCCGGATTTCGCGGAATTGTCTTGAATGCGCCGCTATCTTCCTTCAAGTGCCGTTAACGGTCCGGTGTGGCTTGGGGACTATACAAGAGCGATGATGATCAACCGCATTCTGACGATTTGTGCTGCCGCAGCGCTCGGCGCGGCAGGAACTTCGGTTGCGCAGGCGCAGCAGGGCTACCCCGCAGGGCCAGGTCCGGTCTATTCCGCTCCTCAGGGCTCCTATCCGCCGCCGCCCCCTGGCTACGTGCGCGACGACCGCCGCCCGTCGGATTTTGATGTCTTTGAAGAGGACGACGAGGCGCCGAACGGCCAGAGTTCGGCGTCGCTGTCGCCGCCCGGACCGGTGCTTTCGCCCAACGATCCCCGCTATGGCCGCCCGATGGGCGCGCCGCCGCCGGCCTATTCGGATCGTAACATGCCGACCGGCCCGGTCATGTCGCCCGATGATCCGCGCTACGGCCGTCCGGCAGGCCCGCCGCCGGTGATCTACGCCGATCGTCCCCAGGGGCCGGCGCAGAATTATAATTATCCCGATGATCGCGCCATGCGCCCGCCGGAGTCCGTGGGCGCCGCGGGTGGTGCG
>NZ_PSRR01000108.1 GCF_004296405.1 Bradyrhizobium sp. Leo170 | reverse complement strand
GAAAAGTGGGTACTAGGCCGCTCAAATTGGAGCTCGACCGCTCTGCGAAGGCGTCGCTGGCTGAGCAGATCCGAAAGGGTATCGGCGCGGCGATCGAGAGCGGCGTGCTCGCACCCGGCGCGCGCCTGCCATCCTGGCAGGACCTTGCGGCGCAGCTCGGCGTCGCCCGTGGCACCGTGCGCGCGGCTTACGAAAAGCTGTCCGCGGCGCAGCTCATCGTCCCATCGCGGGCGACCGGCACTCATGTCGCGGAGCGGCCCCGCGCGGTCACGCGATCCGAACAGCCCCCTGATCCGGGCTCGTTCATGGAGATGTACCTGGAAATGACCCAGGGACCGGCCATCTTTCAGATGGGGGTCCCTGCAAAGGAGACATTTCCGGCCACGCTGCTCGCACGTATCCGCTCGCATGCCATTCGCACCGAGGCGCGTGCAGCACCTATTTACCCGGACCCTCGCGGTGAACTCGAACTGCGGCGGGAAATCGCCGCCTATCTTGCCATTGCTCGCGGCATCGAATGCTCGCCCTCGCAGGTCATCATCACCGGGGGATATAGCGGCGGCCTGGGATTGGCGCTCCGCGTGCTTGGCCTCGAGGGACAGAAAGCCTGGACCGAGGACCCCGGCTTCCCGTTCACCCGTCGCGGCCTGGAGCTCGCAAGATTATCGCTTGTACCAATACCGGTCGACGACAGCGGCATCGATGTCGACCATGGGCTGCGCCACGCCCCGGACGCCAAGCTGGTTGTCGTGACCCCCGGGCAGCAGGCGCCGCTCGGGGTTACTCTATCGCTGGAACGCCGATTGCGTCTGCTCGATTGGGCCGCTCAGGCAAGCGTATGGGTGGTCGAAGACGACTATCTGAGCGAACTGCAGCTCAGGGGGCGAGCCGCGCCGGCGCTCGCCTCACTTGATCGCGCTGGGCGCGTCATCCACATCGGCTCCTTCAGCAAGACCATCAGTCCCACGTTGCGGCTCGGCTTTCTCGTCGCGCCCGTTTCGCTGTTGTCCCGCTTCGCGGAGGTCGCCGCGTGCCTTGCGCCGCCGCCCGGGCCGTCCGTGCAGCTCGCGACCGCCGAGTTCATGCGCGAAGGCCACTACCTGCGCCATCTTCGGCGCACCAAGCGAGCCTACTCCGCTCAGCGCGACGCCTTGCTGGAGTGCCTGCGGCCGCACGTCGAAGCTGCCAGCATCGCAACAGCGGGATTGGCTGTGCTGCTGCGATTGCCCGACGGCGCGCCAGACACATCCATCGCCAGGGAAACGCTTGCGTTTGGAATGGCACCAGCGCCTTTGTCGACCTGGTACGCGCGGCCGGCTTCCGGACGATCCGGGCTTCTTCTGGGCATCGCGACGGTCCCAACAAAGCATCTGGCGAGATCCTGCGACCGTCTTTGCGGAATCATCGAGCGCTTCGGCTCATGCCGGTCTTGAATCGCGTTTCCGCCGATAGCGAAAGATGGTTGCCATCCCCGGGCACGAAGAAGCGCTGCGAACGGCGAGAATGGTGTCCCGCACCGAGCTACGCCTTCCGAGCCATATTTGGGCCCGACGCATGATCATCGAAGCTGATACCCTGGCCAAGCTCTTTCAGTCGCTCGCGCAGGCTGATTTCATCGAGTGACCGGAAAGGGAGTTGCATGAAGGCCAGTATCTGTCGTTCAAGACCACCAAGCGTGGCGGCGAGGGCCGTACGCCGTTCGCGCTGGTCGGAGTACCTCGCAGGGTCGGGATAACGCCAGTCGCCGGTTACCGGACGGCCCGGCCAATGCGGCAGCGGCTCTCCGGCCTCGATATCGCACAGCGTGAACACAAAATCCAAAGGCGGAGCGTCGGCCTTCGCGAACTCGTTCCAATGCTTCGGATGCAGTCCCTCATACTCCGCGACCCTCAGAACGTCGATTGCCAATTCGTCGAGGTGGCTGGCCGGACGCAACCCGGCGCTAAAGCCAGTGAAGCGTTCGCGCCCAATGCGGTTCAACACCGCTTCGGCGAAAATGCTACGCGCCGAGTTCCTATTCGAGAGAAAGAGCACATTGTAGCGGCCGTCTGCCATGCCAAGGCTCCATCGAGTGTGAAAAACAAATCGAGAGCTGGTCTTTGAGTTCCTGGCGGCAGATACGTTTTTTCGCTCGCGACCGACGTCACGCAGATGATTGGCGCGCCACATTAGGGCTGGCTCTTGAAATTTCTCGTTATTTTATGCCGTAACGCGACATCTCGTCGGCAATTTCCGGCTTGATACGTTTCGCCACCGTTATGTCGAAAGAGCCGCGCGGTTCGTCCCCCTTCAGCAGCCTCGCCTTTCCGCGTCCAAACAGGGCGTACGCTAAATTCGGGTCGATCTGCAACGCGGCGTCGTAATCCGCAATTGCCTTATCGAGATCGCCCATCTTGAGATAAACGAATCCACGACTGTCCAACATCCCGGCGCTCCCCGGGTTCAGTCGCAGCGCCTCATTGCAATCGGTTAGCGCGGTTTGTAAATCGTCTCTGATTGCGCGAGAGTAACAACGACTGTTAAAGGCTACGAAGCAGCTTGGTGCGACTTTGATCGCTCGGCTAAATTCATCGATAGCACGATCATACTTTCGCTCGGCTCTGTAGATTTCGCCCCTTCCCACGTGAGCCAAGGCATTGTTCGGATAGAGCTTGATTGCAGTATCGAACTGGGCGGCGGCTCGATCGTTATCCTTCTGCTTATGAGATTCGACCCCGCTATTGTAGATCATCGCGCTTTTGTGCCAGGCCTCATAGGTTGGACCGGAAGGAGGCGGCGCCATACAAGCCGAGGTGGCTGTCGAGCCCAAGTTTTTTCGGGATGCTTCGGGCGAAGTCACCAAATTACCAGCGGCGGCTATACCGGAAAATCCGACCGCTCCGACAAATCCGACGATAAGCCATAGGGTAGCTGCGCGTAGAAGCGCTCTTGATTTCATAACCGACCTAAAGGATTTCAAAGCTTGCGCTTCGTTATCTCTGTAATGTGACGCTACTGCCGTGGACACAAGCGTGCCTCATCGCGTCCTTGAGTACACGGCCTGGCCAGGCTCCGTCAGCGATCGGCATGGCTCCGTGGAATGAGGAGACCATTACTCCGACGTCACCGAGGGACGGTTCAGCATGATGAAATAGAGATTGCGGATATAGACCAGCAAGCCCAGCGCCTGGCCGGCGATGAAGACGGGGTCGCGTCGGTAGAGCGCGTAGACCAGAAGCAGCGCGCCGCCGCCGACCGAGAAGAACCAGAATGCTACCGGGATCACGCTCTTGCGCGCACGTTCGGACGCGATCCACTGCACGACGAAGCGCATCGTGAACAAGCCCTGCGCGATGAAGCCGAGCACGACCCAGGCGTCGAATTTCACGACGAAGACGTCGTGCAGGTAGTTCAGCAAGTCATTCATTGGGCGTCACCTTGGTCGCTTCGGTCACTTCGGTGACCTCGGTCACTTCCGTGACCACGGGCGTCGGCCTCTTACGGCGGATCAGCCACCAGACGCCGGCGAGATCCATGATCCCTATCCAGAGCCGGTCGAAGAAGCCGTAGTTCGAGACGCCGGAATGGCGGGGACGGTCGACCACGTCGACATAGGCGATCTCAAAACCCTCGCGGCGGACCAGCGCCGGCAGGAAGCGATGCAGCCCGTCGAAATAGGGCATCATCAGGAACACCTCACGCGGGAATGCCTTCAGTCCACAGCCGGTGTCGCGCGTGCCGTCGCGCAGGATCGCACCGCGCACGGCATTGGCGATGCGTGATTGCACTTTCTTGAAGCCGGTGTCCTTGCGCCCTACCCTCTGGCCGGCGGCAAGCCCGATGCGGCCGCTGCCGCTCTCGACCGCGGCAATCAGATCCGGCAGGAAAGAAGGATCATTCTGGCCGTCGCCATCGAGCGTCGCGACGATCGCGCCGCGCGCGGCACGGACGCCGCTGCGCACCGCCGCCGATTGCCCCGAAGAGACCGTGTGCCGGAGCTGGCGCAGGTTGGAGCGCTCCTTCATGGCCGCGCCGATCCGCGATGCGGTCGCATCGGTCGAACCGTCATCGACATAGATGATCTCGTAGACCCAGCGGCGGCCGAGCGCAGCGGCGATCTCCGCAATCAGCGGCGCGATGTTCTCGGCCTCGTTGCGCACGGGCACAACGATGGAGACGGCCACCGCGGTCTGGTCGGAAGGAGGCAATTCGGCACTCTTGGCTGGATTTTTGGCTCTCTGGACGGCCTTACGGCCGGAACCGCCTGATACGGCGGGACGGCGCCGCTTTTATGGGGCGGAAGCGCCCCCGGCAACCCTTTTGAGGCGGTCCAGCGAGGGACCGGCAAGGGGGTAGATCGTGCCGTCGCGCTGGATCGCAAACCCGAGCCGCCGGGCCGCAAACCAGTAGCGCACCGCCATGGCGCAGATCACGCCGACCAGCGCGCCGCCGACCACGTCGCTCGGGTGATGTGCCAGCAATACCAGGCGGGTGGCGCAGATCACCAGCGCATAAATCAGCATCACGAACCGCGCCCGCGGCCACAGTGCCGAGATCGCAAAGGCCAGCGCAAAGGCGGTGGTCGCATGCCCGGAGGGAAAGCTGGCATAGGCCTCGCTGCCGGCGAAATGCGAGAAGTTGAAGGCGTTGGGCTCGCCGCCGACAAACGGCCGGCCGCGCCCGACGATCCATTTCAGGAGGTCGCCGACCAGCACCGGGAACAAGACCGCGAAGAACAGGAACTGCAACCGCGTTCCCATTCCAAGCAGCAGGGATCGCCGAATGCCGTGCAACGCCGGCGCAATGATCGCAACCAGGATCAACAGTCCGGCCACGGTCCACAGCACATAGGCATCCTTGCCGAAATCGGTGAGGATGCGGACCCACCACAGGCTTGCCGTGCCGCGCGGCGGCATCAGCTTGATCTCGGGCACATCGAACGCAAGCATCATCACAATGATGGCGGCGCCGATGATCGCGATCAGCGACAGCCCGTGCCGCGCCGCGCGCCGGCCGGCCTCGGCCCGACGCGAATGCGACGGCGCACGCACAAGCTGGGCAAGCGACCGCCCCGTCAGCGTGGCCAAGCGCGCCGGATAGCTTGCGGATTCGTGGCGGACGACCGGCGCGGACATCATGATCCCATCAGGTTGAATCGGATCATGATGCTATCTCTTCGCTGGAGCATGATCTGTTCAGAAAACCGGTTCCCACTTTTCCGGATCATGCTCTACTGCACGTCCTCGGAACGGTAGATGCCGATGGAGATCGGCCTGCCCTGCGAGATATTATAGCCATCGATGCGCATCGCCGCGTTGTAGCGCAAACCGATCGCTTCCGCCCGCTGCACGAAATTGCGCTCGGAACGCGCCTCCACCAGCGCAAACCGGCATGCGCCCTGCGCCAGGAAATCCGCGGCACCCGAACCGTCGGTCAGGACGATCGAGGTGTCGGTCGAGAACACCAGGCTCGGCTCGTGGTAGCCGGCCGAGGCCAGCTTCGGACCCGGGCAATTGGCGTAGCGCAGGAGGTATCCGACCTCGCCGCTCGGAAACAGCGGCTTCAACGACGGCACCACCAGGCCATAGATGGCAATGGCAAGCAGCATCGCCGCGATCACCGCATTCAGGAACGAGCGCTCGGCGCGGCTGTCCTCGAACATCCACCAGGCGGCCAGGCCGAAGATCATCGCACCCGCCAGGAACGGCCAGGCTGGGAACGCGGGCTGATGGGTCAGCTTGATCGCACCGGCGACCGCAATCACAGCAGCGATCGCGGGGATCGCGAACCACCAGGCCGAGCCGCGGATCAGCCAGACGGAGCGCGACAGCACCCGCCGTTCCAGCGCACCGACGGTCAGGATCGCGATCGCGGGATAGAGCGGCAGCACGTAATGCGGCAGCTTGGTGAGCACCGCCTCAAACACGATCCAGGACGGGATCAGCCAGGCCAGCAGAAACTGCGCGCCGGGCTCGCGTCGCGCCCGCCACACCGCCGGTGCCGCCATACCTGCCAGCGGCGCACCCGGCCAGAACGTGATCCAGAACAGGACGAGATAGAGCCCGGGCGGCGCGCCGTGGGATTCCTGCGCGCCGAGCTTGCTCAGCATGTCACCGCCGACGGAGTCGGCGAAGAATGTTTCTCCGGCGCGCAAGAAGATCAGGACGAACCACGGCAGCACCAGCACCAGGCACCACATCAGGCCCCAGACCGGGCGCATGCGGGAGAACCACTCCAGCGAGCGGTCGAGGATCGCCAGAGCCGCGATGGCGAGCCCGACGAACATCAGGATCAGCGGCCCCTTGAGCAGGATGCCGCCGGCCAGCGCAGTCCAGAAGATCACAGGCCCCGACCACGGCGGATGCGCGGGATCCTCGCCGCGCTGCCAGGACAGATACACCCGTGCCAAAGCCCCCATCGCGGCGGTGACTGATAGCAGCAGCATCGCATCGGTCTTCGCCAGACGCGCCTCGGCGCCGAGCAGCACGCAGCTCGCCATCATCAGCGCCGCCAATGCCGCGCCGCGCCGGGTGACGAAGGCAAGCGCGGTCCAGTAGGTCAGAAGCACGGCGCCGATCGCGCCGATCAGTGACGGCGTCCGGTAGAGCCAGATCCGTGTCTGCGCCCGCGGCATGCCGAGGGCGGACGCCGTTTCAACGACTGCGGCCTGCAACCAGTAGATGCCGACCGGCTTCTTGTAGCGGACGTCGTCCTGGAACCGGATGTCGACGAAATCGCCGCTCTCGACCATTTGCTTGGTCGCCTGGGCAAAGCGCGCCTCGTCGCGGTCGATCGGCGGCGTCGCGAAGAAGCCGGGCAGGAACAGGACCAGGCAGCACAGCACCAGGAACAGAACCGAGCGCCGGTGATTGGCGGTCGCAAACTCGAATGCGAGCGCCAGCCTGCGGCTGGAATGCGCAGGTTTTACAGGCTGTTGCCCTGCTCCGAAACGCCTGACATTGACGGTCTCAACCATGGGCTTCGCATACGATGAAACCGTAGGCCAAACAACCGCGCAGGTTCCGTTTTGTCCCCTGTGTGGGCTCTGGGTCACTGCACCCGGATGACGACCGTATCGGCGGCTCCGGTCGCGTCGATCACGGTCAATCGGGCAAAGCCGGGGCCCGGTGGCTCGATCAGGCGCTGGCGACGGCTATCGAGATCGCCAACCGCGACCCCATTGACCAGCATGGTTAACGGCAGGACACCGCCGGCGACCTTGACCGGCATCGGCGTGACCTCGGCGCCTACAGCGCGATCGACATCGATGCGCGAGCCGTTGATCGGGAACTGGATGTGCGGCGCCTGATCGCTGCCCGTGCGCACGAGTTCCCCCATGGGACGGAAACGGCGGAGCGGCAGCGGCAGCTTGGTGTTGCTGGCGACCAGCGTTCCCTTCGGCGCCTTCGGCAGCGCCGCAGGAATCCTGCCGGTCCGCGCAAAGGCGTCGAACAGGATCGGCGCCGCCGCGCCGCGCCCGATAAGCCCCGGCACCGGCGCGCCGTCGGGACGGCCGACCCAGACGCCGATGGTGATGCGGCCATCGAAGCCGACCGACCAGGCATCGCGGTAGCCGTAGCTGGTGCCAGTCTTGAAGGCGATCCGGTTGTGCACGCCGTTTTCCGGCGGCGGCGTGCCGATCAGGACATTGCCGACCTGCCAGGCGGCAACCTGGTCCATCAGCCGCATCGGCTCGCGCTCGTCTTGATCAAGCATGATCTCGCGGAGCGGCTTGGTGGTGCCGAGCCGGGGGAAGCCGGCATAGAGCTGCGCCAGATCCTGCAAGGTGATGCCGACACCGCCGAGCCCCATCGCCAGTCCTGGCACTTCGTCTTTCGGCAGCACGAGGCTGGTGCCCGCCTGCTTCAGGCGCGACGACAAGCGGCTCGCGCCGACGCGGTCGAGCAGCGCGATCGCGGGCACGTTGAGCGACAATTGCAGCGCCTTGCGCACCGGCACGGTGCCCTGGAAGGTCATGTCGAAATTCTCGGGCGCGTAGGAGCCGAAGCGGATCGGGCGGTCGTCGATCAGGCTCTCGGGGTGCACAAAACCGTCCTCGAAAGCGAGGCCATAGATGAACGGCTTCAGCGTCGAGCCGGGCGAGCGCACCGCGCGCGTCATGTCGACCTGCCCTGCCCGGCGCTCGTCGAAATAATCGGGCGAACCGACGCGGGCGAGGATGTCGCCGCTTTCATTGTCGACTGCGATGATCGCGACCGAGACGTTCGGGCCTTGCGCGATGGCACGATCGCGGGCGAGAGATTCGAGATTCTTCTGCAGCGTGGCATCGAGCGTCAATCGGATGAGGCGCGCATCCTTCATCGTCGCAAGCGCCTGGTCGGCCGAATGCGGCGCCAGGATTGGCATCGGCTTGCGATATTTCGGCACGGCTTCCGACTTGGCCTGCGCTGCGTCTTCCGCCGACAGCATGCCCTCCTCCACCATGCGATCGAGCACGCGGTCGCGCCCCTCGCGCGCGGCTTGCGGATAGCGGTCGAGCCGTCGCCGCTCCGGCGATTGCGGCAGCGCGACCAAGAGCGCCGCCTCCGCCAATGTCAGCCGCTTCGGCTCCTTGCCAAAATAGGCGATCGATGCCGCGCGCACGCCTTCGAGATTGCCGCCGAACGGCGCCAGCGCGAGATAGAGGTCGAGGATCTCGTCCTTGTCGAGCTGCTGTTCGATCTCCACTGCGCGCACGATCTGGCGCAGTTTTGCGTAGAGCGAGCGCTCGCGCCGCGGCTCCATCAGCCGCGCGAGCTGCATCGTGATGGTCGAGCCGCCCGAGACGATGTGGCCGGAGGTGACGAGCTGCAACGCGGCGCGCGACAGCGCCAGCGGATCGACGCCGCGATGGGAATAGAAGCGCTGGTCTTCGTAGCCGAGCAACAGCTTCAGATAGGTCGGATCGACTGATGTCTTCGCGTCAACCGGCAGCCGCCAGCGGCCGTCCGCCATCGCGTAGGCGCGCAGCAATTTTCCATTGCGGTCGACGATGGTGGTGGAGACTTTTCGCGCGTCTGCAAGCGGCAATGGGCCGAGGGAGATGGCCCAGGCGGTGAAGGCGGTTGCAGTTACAATGAGAACAGCTGCAGTAAACGCCGCGATGCGCATGACACGCCGCCCGCCACCACGGGCGTCATGGCCGGGCTTGTCCCGGCCATCCACGTTCTTGCCCGCTACAGACAAAGGCGTGGATGCCCGGGTCACCTGCGCGAAGACGCGCTTCGCGCTTTTGCCCGGGCATGACGGAGAGTGTTGCTGGTCCACGCCGCCACTCATTTCGCTGCCCGCACCTCGACCGTGCCGGTGCCGGTGCGGCCGTAGCGCGAGGGATTGTACATGTCCTCGACATAGGCCTGCGGCAGCACGTATTTGCCCGGCGAGACCGCACGCACGACATAGGCGACCGTGAACACCGACTTGGCGTCGCTGGCACGGTCGATCGCCGCGGTGAAGCGGTCGTCGCGGAACTCGGTATGCTTGGGCTCCTCGCCGTCCTCGATCCAGTCGAGCGTGCCGGAGTCTCCGGAGGAGACGAGGTGCGGGTTGTCGATCTCAAGGCCGGCCGGCAGATAGTCCGACACGATGATGTGCCCGTATTCCGGCTTGGCCTCGGTGATCTTCAGCACCACGGCGAAACGGTCGTTCTGCTTCGCCTTGCTGACATCGGCCGGCTTGCCGTCGAGCGTGAAATAATTGCGCTCGATCTTGAAGCCGTTGGAAGCGGCCGGCTCCGGCGTCACCGGCGAGCCCGACACGGAGACCACGACCTGCACCGGCGCCTCGCCGGTGTTGGTGATCTTGATCGGCTTGCCGGCCATCGCCTCCGCCTTGTAGCTGCGGAACACCGCGGTCTTGACCGGCCGTCCGTCGACGTCGAGGCTCAGCGTTTCCTTGGCAAGCGCGCGCGCGGCCAGCACGAGCCAGGCGTTTTCCTGGGTCGAGGTGTAAGGCGTCAGCCCCCGCGCCGCCTCGACGCGCTCGACGGCGCCGATCATGGTCGCACGCGGCGCATTGCCCTCACCGGCGAGCGAGACCAGTGCGGCGGCATCGCGCAGCGCCGAACCGTAATCGGTGCGGCCGAACTCGAGTACGGGCTTTGGGTTGAGCGAGTCGAGCGCGGCGGCATAGACCCGCTCCGCCCTCGCCCGGTCGCCGACCAGCGCCAGCGCGGCTGCGAGCTGCGATTTCGCGATCGGAGTCGCGAGGTTGTTCAGCTTGGTGTCCGCGAGGTAGCGCAGGTCGCCGATCGGGGCCGTGCCATTGCGGGCGAGCACGTAGAGGCCGTAAGCGAGATCGCGGCCACCGTCCTTCTCCGGCTCGTTGGCATTGACGACGGCGTTGCGGATGCGGTCGAGCGCGCTCTTGAACAGCACGTCCGGCACCACAAAGCCCTTCTCGCGGGCGCGGGTCAGGAAGTCGGTGACATACGCATCGAGCCAGGCGTCGTCGCCGCCGGCCGACCACAGGCCGAACGAGCCGTTCGAGCCTTGGCGGGCGAGCAGACGCTCGATCGCGTCCTTGATGCGCTGGTCGACCGCGGTGTCCATCGCCAGATGCGCCCCGGCGGCGAGATCGTTGACATAGAGCAGCGGCATCGCGCGGCTCGTGATCTGCTCCGAGCAGCCGTACGGGTAGCGGTCGAGCGCCTTGAGGATCGTGGCGGCGTCGAGCGCAGTCGACAGGCTCGCCGACACCGACACGCCGCCGGTGCCCTGCACGAGGTCGGTGAACATGTCCGACGTCAGCGTCAGGCTGTCGCCCTTGGCCAGCGTGCGAACGGAGCGACGCGCCAGCACCTGCGTCGCCGGCTTGACATCGAGCGCGTAGTGGCGCGCCAGCGTCAGGCCATTCGGGCCCATGATGTCGACATCGAGATTGCCGGCGCCGGCGCCGCCGGCGTCGAGTGCCAGCGACAGCGAAGTGCGCTGCTTGGCGGCGAGCCTCACCGTGGTGGCGGGATTGCCCGAGAGCTTCACCGGGCCGGAAGCCTTCACGTTGATGATGTAGTCGCCGGCTGCGCCCTCGACATTGTCGATATCCATGCTCATGGTGCCGCGGTCGCCATTGAGCAGGAAGCGCGGCAAAGTCGCGGTCAGCACCACGGGATCGCGCACGGTCACATCGGTGGTGGCGCGGCCGAGCTTGGTGGCGCTCCACGCAACCGCCATCACCCGCGCGGTGCCGGCGAATTCCGGGATGTCGAAGCTGATCTCGGCGGTGCCATCGGCGCCGACGGTGACGATGCCGGAATAGAGCGCCAGCGGTTTCTGCGTGGGCGGCGAGCCCTGCAATTCGGCGCCGCCGGAATCGCCTCCGGTCCTGATCTGGCCGCGCGTGCCCTGCATGCCGTCAATGAGCTGGCCGTAGAGGTCGCGGATTTCGGCCGTGAGGCGGCGCTGGCCGAGATAGTAATCGTCAGGCGCCGGCGGCTTGTAATTGGTGAGGTTGAGGATGCCCACATCGACGGCGGCCACCACGACTTTGGCATCCTCGCCGGGATTGAGTCCGTCGAGCTTGACCGGAATCTTCAACGCCGAGCCCGGCCGGACCAGCGGAGGCGGCGAGAGCGTCACCGCGAGCGTGCGGGCCTTCTTGTCGATGCCAAACCATTTCAGGCCGATCGCGCGGCCCGGCATGCGCTGCGCGGCCGTATCCAGCGGACGGCGCAAGGTCGTCATCACATAGGCGCCGGTGCCCCAATCCTTGCCGACGGTGAGCCTGACCTGCTGGGTGCCTTCCTTGACGTCAGCGGTCTGCGTCGTCAGCAGGCGATCGCCGAGCACGTTGACGGTCAGCCGCCCCGCCGAGCGGGCGTTGACGGTGACCAGCATGGTGTCGCCGGACTGGTATTCCGGCTTGTCGATCGAGGTTTCCAGGAGGTCCGGTGTGTCGGCGCTGCCGTCGGAATACCAGCCGACATCGAACTGCACCGAGGTCAGCGGGCCGTCGGCATCGTTCGACTTGACGTCGAGGCGATATCGGCCCGGCTGCGGCGCGAACGACAGCCGCGACGGCTTGTCGGCAGCGAGATTGACATCGCCATCGGCGACGCGGCTCGTCGACTTGACCGGTTCATAGTCCCAGGACGAGCCCTGGCGATACCATTGGTAGCGCGACTCGATCTTCAGGAGTTCGTAGCGCAGACCGTTGCGCGCGAGCTGCTTGCTGTCGGGATCGACGAACACGACGTCGAACTCGGCCTTGTCGCCCTCCGCCACGCTCTTGTCGCCGAACAGCGGCTTGACGCCGATCAGCGAGCTTGCCGGCGCCACGGGGAGCACGATCTTCCGCTCGACCGAGCGGCCGCCGGTCTCGGCCAAGCGGATGAATATCTGCGCTTCCTGCGGCCGGGTCGAGGTCGGCGCCTTCTCCAGCTTCACCGGGAAGACGGCCGCGCCCTTGGCGTCCGACTCCGGCAGGTTCTCGATCGGGGTGCGCTCATTGCTGACGCTCTGCTCGTCGGCGACGCCGAACTGGTAGCCTGGATAGCCGGGACGTCCCGAGGCTGCCGTCGTCACCAGCATGTCGCCTTCGAGCTGCAGCCCGGAAGCCGGTGCGCCGTAAAGGAAATGCCCGTCGACCTTAAGTTCCACTGGAACTTCAGCTTTGATGACCTTGTCCTTGGCGGTCAGGTCGAATTCGATCCGCTCGGGAATGTAGTCCTCGACCATGACGGTGGTTTCGCCGACGGACGCGCCCTTCGGATCGGTGAAGGCGCGCACCCGCCAGGTGCCGGTTGGCACCGCCGAATTGAGTGCGACGGCCATGGTCCGGCCGCCGGCGCCCTGGTCGGGCAGCACGGCGCGGCGGAATTCGACGCCGTCGGGACGCTCGATCACCAGCGTCAGCGGGCCGGCGGTCATGGCGTTGCCCTGCCCGTCCCGCAGCAGCGCGGTCAGATAGACGGTCTCGTTGGAGCGGTAGACGCCGCGCTCGGCATAGACGAAGGCATCGGCGCCCGCGGGCACCGCGCGTCCCGCGACGCCACGGTCGGTCAGGTCGAAGGCGTTGGACTTGAGGCTCAGGAACGCATAGTCCGCCTTCTCACTCATCACGGTGAGCAGCGCCGGCGACAGGCCGCCCTCGCCGCGCGCCAGCCCGGCCTCGAACAGCACATGGCCAGTCTCGTCGGTCTTGCGGGTGGCCAGGATCTCGTTGTTGCGGGCGACCAGCTTCACTTCGGCGTTGGCGACCGGCTCGGTGGACGCCAGCGAATTGACGAAGACATGGATGCCGTCATTGCCGGAGAACGCGGTCAGTCCCATGTCGGAGACGATGAACCATTGCGTCGCCAGCGTGCCGTCATCGTCGCTGCTCGGCCCCTTGGCGGCGGCGGTCATGACGTAGACGCCGGGCTGCAGGTCGCCGAGCGCCTGGTCGACCGGGAACGCAGTGGCGACGTCCTGGTTCAGCGTGGTCGCAGTCGCGAGTTCGCCGGACCAGACCTTCATCCCGCGCTGGTCGCCGAGGTCAGAGAGCTGGTAGCTGCTCAGCGTGCGCTGGAAGTCGCTATCGATCACCGTGTTGATCAGGTTGCGGTCGCCGATCCGGAACACGTTGATGGTCACGGCCGGCGTGTTGACGCTGACCACCGGGATGCCGCGCTGGCCGGTGCGCGGCAGCACATAGGCGCGGCCGGTGAAGCGCACGAACGGCTTGCGGTCGCGGACATAGATGTTGAACTCCGCCGACTTCGGCAGCACTTCCTTCACGGTCGACGGCAGGCCGGCGCGCAGGTTGATGTTGTAGCGCTCGCCATGCTTCAGCCCATCGACACAGAGCTGCTTGCCCTCGGTAGTGAGCGCCGGCTTGTCGGTGCCGGCAAGCGCCACGAACGGCGCGAAATCGACGCGCTTGGCCAATTCCTCGGAGAACTGGAAGCAGGCGCGCGGCGTGGCGCCATCGGAATCCACGCTGTAGTCGAGCAGCCGGAAGCCATGCTCGTCGCGCATCTTCTCATACTGGCCGCGGACTTCGGCGACCTCGCGCATGTCGAGCGACATCCGGAGCGCATCGAGCGCCGGCCGCCACAATTTGCGCTCCGAGAACGCCCGGCCGAGCACGGCCAGCGCATCGGCCTCCTCCGCCTGGTTGCCGGCACGCTGATAGGCGATATAGGCGGCGGTCGAGGCGCGCTCGAGCAGGAAGGTCTGCTCGCTCGAGGTCGACGTGCGGATCTGGAAGATGGTGCGGGCAAGCCGCAGCCAGTTGCCGCTGTCCTCCGGCGTGGTGGCGGCGATCTGGCCGAGGATCTGCAGGCCCGTGCGGAAATCGGCGCGCCTGAAAGCGGCATCCGCATCGGTCTTCAGTGTCGCCGTGCTCTTGGCGACCGGCCCCGCCTCGCTCTTGATCTGCGCCTCCAGCTTGATCGCGGAATCGGCGAGGTCGTCGCGCTTGAACGCCTTGTCAGCCGCCTGCGCCGTCGCGAGGCCAAGCGCCAGCGCTGCGCAAAAAGCTGCGACACGAACCAAACCAATCATGACGGATCTCCCGGGGCGGCAGCCGAATGCCGCGTGACGAATAAAAGGGCGCGAAAAGGTGACAGACTGATGGCGCGGAAACAACGTAGCGAAGGAGTCGCAAACAGGCATTGCCAAACCAGTCATTATCCCCGGCCGGCGGAGCGCCGGCGCGGCAGGCGGTGACCGTGGACCGCAACCCGCGCTCCACCCGCACGCCTTTGTCGCCCGATATCAGAAAACGGTTCGGATCGGGTCGCCGAAAAATCGGATCTTTCGCATCGGCAGGCTGGGCGGCCGCCCAGCCTTGGAGCATGATCCGGAAAAGTGGAAACCGGTTTTCCGAAAAGATCATGCTCAAACAAAGAGATTAGATCATGATCCGATTCCGTCTAATCGGATCATGATCTAATGTCGAAGGAAGCGGAACTGCTGCGTGCCGTGCTCGCGCGGATCCGGGCTGCGCTCGGCGATGCGATAGCCCTGGTGCGCAGCGAGGAAGGCTTGCGCCGGAATCCAGTTCCTCGCGTACCTGACGAGCTTGTCCTTCGACGTCGGCAGCGCTCCCGGTCCGTTGTCGCTGAGGAACGATGTCTGCACCTCTGCTTTGGGGTCGGCGTCGCTGATCGGCACCCGATACCATGCCATCGCCGCCGGCTGCGTGGCGCACAAGGCCCGGATGGTCTCAGTTGCTTCCGGAACGTATTGGATGGCGCCGTTCGAGTGCATCAGCTCGATCTCTCCGAGCCAGTCAGCGGCTTCATGGATGTCGCTGAAGAACATCAGCCGATTGGTCGCCAACTGACGCGCGCGGCGCACCATGGCCGGCGTTTCCACCACCGCCCAGCGGATGTCCGGCGCCTGCTTGCGGGCGAGCTTGTAATGCAGGCCGGCGCCGCCTCCGAAATCGAGCACTGACCTGATCCCGGCCACCAGCGGCCAGTCGCCGGTAGGATCGTAAGCGATGGTCTTGTGGAAGATCGTCTCGACCAACTCCTCGCTCTCATAGCCCTCGATGACTTCGCGGGGCGGGAACAGCTTGCGTTTTACTCTCTGCATCAAGGTCATCGACGCCTCCCGTCCAAGCTTTTCTGGGCTGTGCCCTCCTTCGTACTGTCAGAAATCTTTGGAAACAATTCGACCGGGTGCGAATTGCGGTCGCGCCTCACCTGCGCCGGGCGCAGAGGAAGAGGCGTTTGCGAGCCTTGCGGTGGACGCCGCGCCGGTAACTGATGCAACCGGCCGGGTGACACGCACTCAGGCTTCACAATGATACCGGCGGCTAAGGCAGCGGAGCCTCCCGGTCTTGATGTCCGGGCGGCATTTCCGGCAAATGCATCGACGCCGCGATTCGGCCTTGTCGATTTGCCCTGGATGGTCGTATCCGGGGCCTCGGGAGGCTCGCCTGTCGGATTTCAAGAGGCTGCCAGTGGCTCAGTTGGCACCCCAGTCTTATGTTTTTCCTGTTACTTTGCGCTCTGCCATGCTGGCGACAGGCCTATGATTATATTAAAGAAAGGCCAGATGGCCGATGCCGCGCCAAGACGGTCCCATAGCTCAACTGGATAGAGTAGCGGATTTCTACTCCGCGGGTTGCAGGTTCGAATCCTGCTGGGATCGCCAGCGGCAAGGGCGGCCTCTGGAATCATTGAGGATAATGAGCTCTGATTGACCCACTTTTGGAACGTCTGTTCGGTGGGGCACATTTCGATGCGACCGCATCGCGCTTTCCTTGATATCAGGGTCAGACCTAGTTTTAGGGTTGCTGCTTCTGAGGAAGCAGCCAATAGTTGAGAAAACTAGGGGCCATCCATGGGGCACCAACAATTTGAGTTCACCGCATTGCCACGAACCGTCGCCGAAAACGAAACCCTTGTTGTTCTCGCGATCCCGGGTTTTGAAGGCTCGGCTGGCACGCAATATCGATTTCTTCGGAGCGCTCGCCAATTGCGCGACCACGAAGACGCGCCGCCGCCGGCCTGTGACTGACATTCGGTAAGATTCCACTCGCGTTTAGGGGGCAAGATGGATTTTCTGGATGCTTGGCGTCAACGCGCCACGCAAGTCACATCCGGCTGGCGGGACGCCACGCGCGTGGCCTCCGAACGCGCCCGTAACTCAATAGCAGCCGGGCTGAGCGCGACCGCCTCTGTTGCCGGCGAGGCGTATACGGCCGCGCTCGATTGGAAGAACAACAGCGAATTCAGCAATTGGCTCGCAGATCACCTGAGCAACCAGTACGCGACCGTTGCCAGCAAGGCTATGGATGCTGAGTATCTTCGCACACACATCGGCGGCGGCTGGCACAGGCTCTACGACGGTGGCCACACCCTTGCGGGTAGTTGGAAGGCCGTTGGCACGGCGTTGCCCGACCTTGGCGCGCTGGACCAACTTGGCACCTGGGCGAACGAATATTGGAAAGACTTAATCACGGCTCGCGGTATGCCGATCGTAATCCTCGATCATGCCGATCAAGTCAGCGAATACTTCAAGCACTTAGATTGTGTAAACGTGGCTCAGCTTGTAGGTGGCGACATTTGCGGCGTGTCAATCTACTGCAACTGGAACGACCCGGCCAAATTAGTCGCATCGGCCACGGCGACTCAATGCAGCGGCATTGTCTACGCCAACGTAGTGGCCCCGCTTGTTAGTTTAATTGCCCTCGGGCGAGCCTATTTCCTGGTTAGGAAATCTGAGCACGATGATCTCCAAGACCTGATTGAGCCAGCATTGAAAGGTCTGGCGCGGAGCGGCGCTACCGTTTTGCTAATCACCGTCATACCGGGTGGCTTCTTGGTGCACCTTAGTAGCGGCATCGTGATTAGCCTCGCCCATGGTTACGTTTGGGACAAGGGCCGCGAGAACAAAGAGGCGATTTTGACAATGATGAAGGGCTGCCTCGCTAATTTACAAAATGGAGTGCCCGGGCTTCGGGGCCTTCCGCTCTTGCCCCAAAACGATGGGGCGGCCTAGAATTGGTCCCCAATCCTGCTCGGCGGCGCCCTGAACAGTTGGTCGGCACAAGCAAGGCGGCGCGGCAATCACTGCCCTGCTCGTCCAGGACGGCCGGCGAGTTACGCGACCAGGCACCCAAGCCTATCATTTCAAATGTAGCGCGAGGGCGGCGCACCCGCTCGACTTTCATCATGGGATACTCCCAGGGAAGGCTTGCTTGCCTCCTGTTGGGAGCATCGCCCCGAGCCTGCACCTGCTGGTCGTTCGAAGTTCTTTCCCAATCCGTTACCGGACGGGGCTGTTCGATCCGCGAGGGCAACGCGTTCGCGGACAGGTAGAACCATCGTCCCGGCCTATTAGCCGGCGAACGAAGCCGCGGGATCCCGGGAAAAGGTCGACAGCGGGGCGACCACGTGTGGGGATCAGGCCGGTCGCCCTGGAGATATCCGGTCGCTGCAACGCGGAATCTCAGCCTTAAGTAGTGGCAGTGGTTTCCCGGATATATCGCGATCACAGCTCAGCGTAGAAGGTATCCAGAGAATGCACGCGTGCGTATGGGAGTTGCGTAATTGCGGCAGAAGCTCCGGATTTCCAGGAACCAACGATCACTATTAGAGCTATTTTCACCCGATCTACTCGAACAGCTCGCCGAGTTGGAATGGTTGAGAGAGCAGGTCAGGCAAGCGGAAAAGCTGAATCCGCAGCAGATACTGACTCAATTCAAGGCTTACCGGCAGCAGAAGGCGACCAAGGCCAGGCGGACCGCGCACTAGTCTTCCACACCCACGACGGCCGGCAGATCGATCTCCGTTTGGCTGCCTTCGACGACGGCTGCGCTACGCCTGACGATGGAGACGATCCGCGCCGTTCAGGACACGCGCGCGTCCGAAAGCGAGCCCAATAGATCTTCGACGAGGTGGTCGATCAAGGCCAAGGCAATGGCAGGCTTGGCGACGTCCACGTCGTCCACATGCCAGTATCTCACCCTGTCCGCCATCTCCGGAAAACGCCGTTCGATGAGCGGCCGGTGCTCTGCTTCCTTGAGCGCAATGATGAGATCCGCGCTCTCCAGGTCAGGCAGGGTACAGGGTTGAGGGTACCGCAAGTTTCCGACCGGCCGGACGCCCCTGGCCTGGAGACCATCGAGAGCGAAAGGCGACATTGGGCCGACATTGTCGGGCGATCCCCTTTCCGCGGCCCCTTTCGAGAAGGCGCGCCAGTTCAAGTCGGCCAGCCCTGCGCGGTGATTGAATAGCTCTTCTGCAAACCGGCTGCGGTAATAATTGCCTGTGCACAGGAACAACAGATGATGAGCCATCGCGAAAGAATCATGAGCTGAGAGAGGGCGCCGCTACACCGATTGATATCGATGGTCGCTTTGTTGCGCAATTGCGCGACGGCTGCAGAGCGGTTCGCAAGGTGCGAATTTGATCATCAAATCATCTTGCAGACGATGATGCACCCTTACACGGATTCGTCATTGTTGAGGCACGTTTTGTCGCAGCGTACCCGGCGGGATGCGGAACCGCGGGAGTTGCGTCGAATCCCAGCTTCCGGTCGAACGCCCCCTACCCCCACCGGCCGGAGGAAAACCTCCAAGGTTGGCGGCCCCAGCGCACCTGGGGCCGTTTGATGAGATGCGCGCTCGGGCAAAGACATCTTCCGGGGCAACGCTCTGCGGCTCGCGCGACCGTTGGAGAGGCACGCGGGAGGCGCCTTGGCATGGTTAATCCCTGGTTGCCGAATTTGGCAAAGGTCTTGCTAATCGCTGCTCCGACACTGCAGCCCCCGACGGGGCTGCACCGAGTTGGATCAAGCGGGAGCAATGCCCATGGGTGCCGCGTCTCAGACTGGGAATTCCAGCATCACCGCGTTACGTGACGTCCTCGTCATCCAGACAATGCTCGAGGATCTGCAAAGGTCTGTCCGGATCCTCGATTGCGATATCGCGACGGAGGAAGCCACCGGAAGGGTCAGCAACGCTGCGGACCCGCGATATCCGCTGCTCGCCAAAACGCTTTCGACGCGCCGGGACAATCTCAAATCGACCATCCGGGCGCTGAGCGACCGCTTGGGCCAACTGACGTCGATGGCGTAGCTACCCCCTGTTTCACGCCCCCCACCCGCAACCGGGTGAAAGGCGGGCCGCCGGTTATGGGGCGGCCAGAGGGAGAGACGGGCAGGTTTGCGCCCAGCGCCTTGCTGCCATCGCCGGCATGCCTTAAGGCGGCTCGCAGATTCCCGTCCGCGATTCACTGGAACTCGATGCGAAAACTGCTTGTCACACTCTCGGCCGCCCTTCTGGTGGGGGCCTGCCTGCTCGTACTCAGGAACGAACTGCACGCAAGGCCCGCCACGCAGTGCGGCTTCTGGGGCGAGATGGAAGCCGGAATGTCCTGCCGGTGAAATTCGCCGCCGTTCGCGGCCTTGGAACAATGGCCGAAATTGGGGCAGAGCTGACGCGAGCGGCGAAGATCAATGCCGCCGCGTGGTTTGGCCCCGCCAACCACGCCCCGAGCAAAACCCGGGCGCGCCAATTCCCAAAACTTGGTCTCGTTGCGATCGTCGGAGGTGAGGTGTTGCTGGCGCCCGCCTCACCCGACCGTCGGTCAACCTGATCTCTTCACCGGTCGCGGGCGCGCCGACATTCCCCAAATGGGAACTGTCCGATGATTTTCTCTGGCGTTCGAGGGCGATATGGCCGGTCTGCCGAGTCTTGCGCCGGCAACCGAACTATCTGAGTACCAGCCGCGCCAATAGTGCCGCCAGTTCGCCCTGCCGCGACACGCCCACCTTGGAGAATACGCGCTTGAGGATGGTCCGGGCGCTCTCCTCGGTGATGCTGAGCTTGTCGGCGGCGTCGCGCGGCGACTGGCCGGTGCCGACCAGCGCCGTCACCCTCGCCTCGCCCAACGTCAGGCCGAGCACATCGCGGATCAGCGAGGGGTCCGGTGGGCTGCTGTTGTCGGGGTCGACGACGAGGATAAGCAGCCTGGCCTGGGTCAGGAACTGGTTGATGCTGTTGGCCGCCATCGAGACCGGCAGGACATAGAGCGCAAGCGGCCGTCCCGACGTCCGCCGGTGCACGATGATCGGCTTTTCGCCAGCCAGAACATCCTCGGGGCGGTACGCCGCGAGACGTTTCATGGCCGCGGAGGCCGGCGAATTCAGCGCGAACGATCCCGCGGCAAGCTTCTCCTCCACGATCTCGAGACCATCCCCGAGCAGCGACTCCGCCTTCGGGTTGGAGAAGATCACGCGGCCGACCGAATCGAGCACAAAGACCCCGGTTCCCAACCTCGCCAGCGCTGCGCCGAGGCCAAGCTTGCTCAGTTCGGAGTCCATCAGGCGGATACCAAGGCGAAGCGACCGCTCGACGTGGCGGCCGAGCTGGGCCACGAGATCAAGCTCGGCGTCGCTATAGGCGGGCTTGCCGCTCGCGCGCTGGATGCTCATCGCCACCTCGATCTTCGCATCCGGCGAGACCGTTGCAGCGGCGAAATATTTCAGGCCGTGTTTCCGAAGCAGCACGGAATAGAAGGGGTCGGTTGCGATGTCCTCGTCGGAGACGACGTCGCGGTCGGTCAGGACGTCACGATTGAAGAAATAGCCGCGCTCGCGCGCACGGATCGCGCGGATATCCCGAAAAGTCCACTCGCGCATGTATTCTTCCGCGATCACATCGAGCGAGGCGGACTGGATCGCGCCAAAACTTCCGTCGTCCCTGCCATAGAGCAGGATAGCGCCGACATCGTCGAGGCAATCGGCAATGCTCTGTAAGGCCACCGGCCAATGCGACGGTTCCGCCGCGGATTGATAGATGGCGTCGATGGCCTTCAGCAGGTGATGCGACATTGGAACCGACAAACCGAACGACGAGTGAACGCGCGGCAATCAATCACGAGGATTGGAATGCCCCGCACAATACATTTGGATGTCAGGAAACGATAACGGGCAAGTCCGTACGATCACGGCCTTTGCACGGCCTTTGCATGGGTAACCGCAACCACTGACGACCCATCGCGCTCCGCCGCCCCGTGAGGCGCCGATCACCGCTTATCGAACGGAATATATTGCTGGTACTGCTTCGGCACCGAGCTGCGGTAGCGGGCCGGTACGGTTCCGGTGTCGATCGAATGCTCAATCTCCTGCTGCCGCGTCCGTTTCTTTGCGGCGGTCTTTTTCTTCTTGGGCGCAGCCTTCTCGGTGGCGGACGGATTCGTATCCGGCTGGGTGGCGGCTGGCGTTGTCGTGGCGGCCGGCGCCGTGGTCGCGGCAGGTGGTGCCGTGTTCGCGGCCGGCGCGGCGGTGTCAGTTCCGGTCGTAGGAGAGGTCTGGGCCAGTGAGTAGCTCGAATAGGACATCAACATGAGCGCCGCAGTGGCCGCGGCAAAGCTGGAAAACTTTTTCATCTGAAAACTCCAATAGTGTCGAACGCCGGGCGCTTCGTGCAATGCGCGGCATTAGACCACGAAAGCCCGCCTCGCGCCAACGCGGAGGGCCCGCGCGAATCTCAGGGTACAGCGATGGTAACAGCGGTTATGTTGCCGCGGTCACACTCGATGCGCGCTGACCTGTCAGTGGACGAGGAGCCTAGCCGGGCGACGGCTGCTCCGCGTGCGCACGCGCGCGCTCCGGCCTTGCATCCCTGGTGCAGGTCGTCATGACGAAGGCGATGCGGCTGCATTGCCACCCCGGCCCGAGCGCCGCGCTCGCCACCGTCTCCTGAGAAAGGCTGCCGGCCGAAAGCAGCGCCACGCCAAAACCGATCACGACGATGACGGCCAGCAGCGCTAGTCCCTTGCGGCTATAGAGTTGGTGGATCATGCGATCGTTCCTGTTCAGTTGGCGCGGAGCATACGACCGAGTCGCCCCTCTCCCTGTGATCGGCATCACAATTGCCCGCGGCGTTTTAGCGCTGGCCCCTGCGGCCTATTGCGCCGGCTGGATCACGTTGCAGTTGGTCCGTCCGGACATCAGACAGTCCTGCATCTTGCTCGCCGCAGTCAGTTCGCGCGCCAGCCACAAGCCGGCTGCCAGCATGGCGGCCGCAATCACGAGACCGGCAATCGCGCCGCGGCGGCTGCCGCCTTCCCTCGGGTCTGTCATGATCGTGTCGGTTCCCGGGCCGTCACTGTGAAAGAGATCGTGGTTGCAGTAGCTGCTTCGCAAGTACCCATGTGATCACAACAACTTCAGATCAAATCTGCAAAGTCTGGGCATAAGTGTCGCAAATCCGTTGCGCGCGTCCACGCGCTGTTCAAGAAGTAAGCGCCGTCCAAGAAGCGCGTGTGTGCGGAGCGTGCCATGGGTAAACAAGAAACGGGCTACGACTATCATCGATACAAAAAACTGCTGGTGGAAGCGGTCGACGAGAGCAAGCGGCTCGAATTGATCGAGCTTCTGATCCGCGAGAGGGCCCGCGACAAGCTCGAAGCGCAGCGGACGTCCGATCGCGTGGCCATCACGGCGCAGACGGTCGCCAGGGTGCTGGGAACCTCCCGTCAGCGCGACAACTTCTAGCTCGGCTAGAATTTTAGGGCAGTTCGACGCAAATTACCGTATTGCCCATGGCAATCATCGGCTCACTTCTGCTGCGCATCTCGTAGATCAGGAATGTGGTTGCCGCGCCACTCGTCAGCTTTAATCTCAGCAACTTGCCGCTTACGGATGGCTCCCCTGTTTGGCATGCCAATTGGACGCTGGCATTTTGCGCTGGGTTCACTTATGTGCTGCGCGAACCCGATTTTCGTCATCCCTCCAACAGCAGTGAAGATAACAAGGCTCTCTAGATGAGCGGCTTCAAGGAACCGAACTTTTCCGACCGCCAGAAGGCGGCGCAGCAGGCCCGGCAGAACATTCTGGATAAATTCCGCACCCGCCCCGGGCCCGATGATCCCACGGTGCAGGCGCGCGCCGCCGAGCGCGCGGCGATCGCGGCC
>NZ_PSRR01000107.1 GCF_004296405.1 Bradyrhizobium sp. Leo170 | reverse complement strand
CTAGGACCTTATATACTTAGAGAAGTCGGGAACAGGTGCCGGCGGCGTCGCCGCCGATTGACCTCATGACGGTTCCATGATCGAAGCAACCGATGATGCGGCCGCCAGTTGCATATCCGCACTACGTTGCACCTTCGGCTCCCGCAGACACGCGCATCTACGCGGTCGGCGACATTCACGGACGCGCCGACCTGCTCGCCGACACCATTACGCGTATCGACGACGACATAAGCCGGCGGCCGATCCGCTACGTGCTCGAGATCTATCTCGGCGACTACGTTGACCGCGGTCCCGATTCCAAGACCGTGCTCGATCTGTTGGCAATTCGCCTCGTCAGGAATCACGCAGTTTGCCTGCGTGGTAATCATGAAGAGCTATTGCAGCACTTTCTTGACGATCCGGCGGTGTTCGCACAGTGGCGGCGGCTCGGCGGCCTGCAGACGCTGGCCTCCTATGGCGTGTCTCCGCGCGACATGCCAGTCTCCGAAGTCAATCTGCAGCGCCGTTTTCTCAACGTCTTCCCACGTACGCATGCCCTGTTCCTGCAATGCCTGCGCGACAGCTTTATCTGTGGTGACTTCTTGTTTGCCCATGCCGGGGTGCGCCCGAGCGTTCCGATCGAGCAGCAGCATCCGGAGGATCTGCTTTGGATCCGCCAGGAGTTTCTCAATTCGGATGAAGATCACGGCAAATATGTCGTGCACGGCCACACCCCGGTTCCCCATCCTGACATCAGGCACAATCGCATCAATATCGACACCGGCGCGTGGAGAAGCGGGACCCTGACCTGCATCGCCATCGAAGGAACAGCGATTCTGGTGCTGTGACAGACGCAGGCGCCATTAACGCTGCGCGATCATGGAACCGCACGGAACTGTCGCGGAACCACCACCCACATTCTTTCGCCTTGTTTGCTCACTTATGCTCCGCGCCGTTACTGACGGACTTTCGTGGGGATGCAGTCATGCAGCAACAATCAATCCGTGTCGCCCGCGTGGCGCCACGCAATATTCTATTTGCGTTTGCTTTGGCGAGTATCGCGGGTTTCGCAACTTTCGCATCGGCTCAAACGCAAACCGGCTCGCATGCGTTCTCGACGGGGACCTACGTGCTCGGTCCGAACGACAGAGTGCGTGTGAAGGTGTATGGGGAGCCCGACATCACGGGAGAGTATGAAATCGACGCGAGCGGTCAGGTCTCGATTCCACTTGCAGGACGCATGAGGGCGTCCGGCATGACGACCAAGCAGTTGGAACGCGCGATCACATCCGCGCTATCGAAGGACATCGTGCGTGATCCGAAAGTGAACGTCGAGATCGTCGCGTACCGACCTTATTACATTCTCGGCGAGGTCAAGAAGGCCGGCGAGTATCCGTACCGCCTTGGTCTGACCGTGATGGATGCGGTCGCCAGCGCCGGCGGATTCACCTATCGCGCCAACGAGGGCAAGGTCTATGTGCGTCGATCGGGCAGCACAGCGGAAGAGATCTACCCGCTTGATACGCCGATCCTGGTGTTTCCTGGTGACAACATCCGGGTTCCCGAGCGCTACTTCTGAGTGGCTCGTTCGACGGAGCGGTCTCGCTGCAAATCACGCGCGTAAAACATTTATGTCATGCGCGCTGCCATAGTGTCGTCGATTTGCGGTGAGTATTATTTTGCAATGCAGAAAACTTTTTCCCGCGACGCACGTTAATGCGCGGGGAGATGTTCTCTGATCAAACCAGCAATGCTCCGTAGTGCGCGCGTAACAAGTGCATGGACTGTCATGTCGATGCGCAGTCCGCGGTGAATTTGTGAGCACGGGCAACCGAGCCTCAGGACTTCACCGCCTCCAGAGTTCCCGCAAGGGATGGATTATGGGACGCACGACTGCATTTGGCTGGTTGAATGCGATTGGAACGAGAGGGCCGCAAACCCGTTCGGTCGTCGCGTTCGGTCGCCGTGGACTGAAGATCGTACCCGCACCGGTGACTGCGATTGTTCTTGGACTCGGATCACCGGCGGATGCGCAAGTGCTCCCCTGGCCAAATGAGGAGGTGGCGCCGCCATGGAACGCGCAACAAATCTTCGAGCCATCCCCGCCGCCCAAGCTGACCGATCCTGACACCCGTGAGGACATACCGCCGGAGGACACGCCCGTGAAAGGCCGCCTACAGCCTGGCTACGAGCCTGTGGGCATTCGTTCGGGCTCCTGGATGTTCAATCCGTCGCTGATCACCGGCGGGTTCTTCGACAGCAACGTGTTCGCGTCGAATACCGACATCCGCAGTGACGTCGCGGCGGTGGTCGAGCCGTCGCTGCGCGCCCATTCCCTATGGGAGCGGCACGGCCTCGACCTCAAGCTCGATGCCCAGGAGACGGTCTACAAGCAGAACTCCAGCCTCAACCAGACCAATGCCAGCCTGAAGGGCAATGGCTGGATCGACGTTGCTCATGACATGGCGCTGCTGGGCAGCTTCCAGGTCGCGCATCTCAATGAGGGCGTCGGCTCGCTGAGTTCGCCCGCCAACGCCATCGCGCCGACACCTTATAATCTGTACTCAGGCGATGTGACCCTGCGCAAGGAATTCAACCGGCTGACCACCTCGGTCGGATTCCGTACCGATTCCTACGACTTCGGCTCGACCGTCTCGCAGGACGGCAGGACCATCAACCAGGATGCCCGCGACGGCCAGATCTACTCGCTCCACAGCCGGATCGACTATGCGTTTTCCGACACTCTTGGCTGGTTCGGCAGCGCCGAGGGCAATGTGCGCGAGCTCCGCGGCCAGCCGCTCCAGCCGCTGAGTTCCCAGGGCTATCGTGCGCTCACCGGCGTCACCCTCGGACTGACGCGTCTGCTCACCGGCGAAATCGGCTTCGGCTATGTGCAGCAACAGTTCGTCGATCCGACCGTCGGCACGATCGCAGGCCCGACCTATCGCGCCAGGCTGACCTGGAGCCCGACGCGGATGATCGACGTTCACTTCAACGCCGAGCAGATCGTCACGGAGACTTCCGACACCAGCGCAACCGGTGTGCTCGCCAATGCCGTGCAGCTCGGACTGGACTATGAGCTGCGCCGCAACGTCATCGTTTCGTTCTACGGCGGCTATGAGAGCGACCGCTTCTTCGGGCAGCCGCGCAAGGATCAGGTCACCACCTCCGACGCCCGCGTCAAATATCTGCTGAATCGCTTTGCCGCGATCGCGGTCTATTACCGCTTCACGTCACGCGAAAGCAACATCCCGACTTTCAGTTACGACAAACACCTGGTGGGATTGAATGTTACAACGCAGTTCTGAGCACCTGGCTCGCCCCCCGGAAGAGACCAGGGAACCTGCCGCAAGTCGCTGGCAGGCTCCGACCGTCGATCTGCGCGAGATGGCGCGCATCCTGCGCCGCCGCTACAAGTTTGCCGTCCTGCCCGCTGTCGTGCTGGTCGCACTCGGGCTGACCTACTGTCTGCTGGCCACTACACTATATACGGCGACCGCGACCGTGCTGGTCGATCCACGCCGAGCCGCGGCCGTCGAGACCAACAGCCAGACCGCGCTTTCGAACTACGGCACCGATGATGCAACCATCGAAAGCCAGTCATTGCTGATCCAGTCGATCGCGATCCTGGACCGGGTGGTCCGCAGGCTGAAGCTGACGCAAGATCCGGAATTCATCCCGACACCGGGCCTCCTCGATCCGATCAAGCGGCTGTTCGCCTCGGCTGCGCCCGAAGGTGCGGCGGACCCGCAAGACGCGGCGCGCGCGCGTTCGATCGAAATCCTGCAAAAGCGCATGAAGGTGACGCGGCAAGGCACGACCTTCCTGGTCGACATCAATGTCAGCTCGGAATCGCCGTCGAAGGCCGCTATTATCGCCAACGCGGTCGCGGACGCCTATTTCGAGGACCAGGTCCGCGCCAAGAATGACGCGACCCGCATCGCCGCGAACTGGCTCGGCGGCCAGATCAACGATCTCAAATCGAGAGTCGTCACCTCCGAGAAGGCGGTTGAGGATTTCCGCTCCGCCAACAATCTGACGGTTTCGCAGGGCGTGACCGTCAACGACCAGCAGATCACCGATCTCAACAACAAGCTGATCGCCGCGCGGGTGCAGACCGCGGAGGCGCGCGCCAAATATGATCAGGTGCAGCAGATCGCCAAATCCGGTGGTGATCCCGGCGGCATCAATGCGGCGATTTCGTCTGATATGATCACGAAGTTGCGCACGCAATATGCCGACATCGCCAAGAACGAGGCCGATCTCTCCAGCAAATACGGCTCGCGGCATCCGCTCGTCACCAATGTGCGCGCGCAGCTCAAGGACACCCAGCGGCTGATCAACGAGGAAATCAAGCGGATCCTCGAGAGCACCAAGCACGATTACGACGTGGCGCTCTCCCGCGAAAATTCGCTGAGCCAGAGCCTGGAGCAGTTGCAGAACGTATCCAATACGTCGAGCCAGGCTCAGGTGCGGCTGCATGAGTTGCAGCGCGAGGCCGAAGCCAACCGCACTCTCTATGAATCCTATCTGGCGCGCTCGAAGGAAGCGACGTCGCAGGAAAGCCTCGAGCTGCCGGACTCGCGGGTGGTGACCAAGGCCAGCGTTCCGATCCGTCCCTCCTCGCCGAAAACCATGCTGATCCTGGGCCTTGCCGGGATGCTCGGCCTTGGCTTTGGCAGCGTGCTCGCCTTCGGCGCCGACTATCTCGACGGCCGCATCAAGACGCTGGAGCAGGCGGAATCAATATCGGGCGTGCCGGCGCTGGCCGCCGTGCCGTTGATCGGCACAAGGGAACTTGCAGGATTGGCGCGGCGGCGCGGGCGCGGCGAACTCGAAAATCATGATCCGAGAACGGTCAAGCTGTTGCCTGCCGCCTTGCAACCGCCCCTGATGCGCTATGCGATCGACGAGCCCGCCACATTCTTCGCGGAGGCGATTCGCTCGGTTCGCCTGGCGCTGCAACGGACGATGCGGATGCAGCCGGTCAGGGTCGTGCTCGTCACCTCTGCCCTCGACAGCGAAGGCAAGACCACGCTTGCCGGCAATCTGGCGCAGTCGCTGGCGACGTTGGGTATCCGGACGCTTCTGATCGACGGCGATCTCCGCAACCCGCAACTCACCCGCTCGCTCTGCCCGCGCGCCGACATCGGACTGTTGGACGTTGCCCTGGGACGCGCGGCCATCGAGCAGGCGATCCTGACCGACGAAAGCACCGGCCTGTCCGTGCTGCCGTCGACGGCGGTCAAGCAGGCCGAGATCATCACCGAGCTGATGTTCTCCGACCGCATCGTCGACGTGCTCGATCATCTGCGCCATCGCTACGAATTGATCATCGTCGATTCGCCGCCGCTGGTGCCGCTGGTCGACGGCCGGGCGCTGGCCGAGCTTGCGGACCGCATCATCCTGGCGCTGGCCTGGGATCAGACCCCGCGCGAGGTCCTGAGCCACACCATCGACCTGTTGTCGCCGGTCTCCGATCGCATCCTCGGCACCGTGCTCACCCGCGTCGACCTCAGCCGCCTGCAGTTCTACGACTATTACCGCAGTTCCGCCTATCTCAAGCCATACGGAACCGCGAACCTCAGCCCCGGAGCGGCGCGGTGAACACGCGCAGCTTTGCCAGCCAACCTTTAAGCCTGCCTGGCGCGGTGTCGCACGCTCCGTCCGGAACGCGAACGCGCGGGATGACGTTCGACACTTTTGTCGAGTGGCTGGCGACGGGCTTTCTTGTGCTCGCAATCGTAGCGATGTTCATGCTCTCGGCGGGCATGCTCACCAACGTAAAGATCCACTATCTGACGGCGGGCGGCAATTTCTACGAGAAGCTGCATCCGGCGACGTACTTCACCTTCCTCGCCTTTTTCCTGCTGCTGATGCGCAGCCGCGGACCGATCGGCGAGATCGACCGGATGTTCTCGCAGTCGAAGCTCCTCTTGTTCTATCTGCTCTGCTGGCTGTTCCTGCTGGTGCAGATGTTCGTGCTGGAACGGCCGTTCACGGTGATCTTCGACACATTCCTGACGCCGGTCGTGTTGTGCCTTGCCATCTGGCAGCTCTCGCCGTCGCAACGACGGCCGCTGGCGTGGGCGATCCATGTCACGATTCTCGTCAATATCGTGGTCGGCTACTATGAGTATTTCTCGGGTCACCGCCTGATTCCACTGACAATGGGCGACATCGTCGTCCTCGGCGAATGGCGCTCCTCGGCCTTTCTCGGCCATCCCCTCACGGCATCCGGCGTCGTCGCGGGCTATGTGCTGGCCCTGCTGCTGCGGCCGGCGCTCTGCCCTCCGATTCTGATACGGGTGCCGCTGATCGCCTTCAGCCTGGCCTCGTTGATGGCGTTCGGCGGCCGGACCGCGCTGGTGACTGTGCTGATCGTGATGGGACTGCTTGTCGGGATCGAGATGCTGCACATGCTGCGGGGCAAGCGCATCCCGCTCTCTGCCGCGATCCTCGCCATCTGCCTGCTGTTCGCAGCGGGCGCAGTCGGATTTGCGGCGCTCGATCTCGGCATCTTCGACAAGATGCTGTTGCGCTTCTCCTCCGACAAGGGCAGCACGCTGGCACGCTATGCCACCTTTCACCTGCTGTCGTATTTCGACTGGCAAGAATTGCTCCTCGGCCCCAATCCGGTCCGGGTGACTTCACTGCAGAGCCAGCTCGGCCTCGACTATGGCATCGAGAATTTCTGGATCTCTTGCATCGCGCAGTTCGGCCTCATCCACACCGTGGCGCTGACAGTTGGGCTCGCTTGCCTCTTCACCGAGATCATCCGGCGCGCCGATCGCGGCGTCTGGGCGATGCTGCTACTGATGTTGACGATCGCTGCGAGCTCGGTGAGCTTCTCGTCCAAGAATATCCAGCTTGCGCAGTTCATCGTCCTGATCACCGTGCTGCTGCCGCGCGACGAATATCGGCGGACAGCCGCTCCGCCTCCCGTCGCCCAGCGCCGTTACCGGCCTGTTCCCGCGTAAATCTGGCGTCAGGACATCGTATGGATATCTACGTCGACAACACCCATCTCGGACGTCACGTCACCGGGCTCGAGCGCATCACGCTCGAACTGTTTTCGGCGTCCGCGCTCGCTCCGCTCAATGTGGTGCCGGTCACCGCGCGCGGCACACGCCAGATGGTGACGACGCAGACCTTTGGCTTGCCGATGCGGCTTGCGACCTCGTCGGCGATGCTGCTTTGCCCCGGCTTTCCGCCCAGCCCGCTATTGCTGCCGTTCGCCTCACGCGTGCTGCCCTACATCCACGATGATTTCCTGGTGACGCGGCCCGCCGAACTGAACGCACGTGCCCGCCTCTATATGGCGCGTCCTTTCAAGCTGGCGCTGCGGCACTATCCCCGCTTCCTTGCCAATTCCAACGATACAAGGCGCCGGATCGCCGCCTATACCCGACCCGATGCCGAGATCACGCTGTATCGTCCCTCCGTGCGCAACGTGTTCGGATTGCAGTCGGAGCAGCGCGCCGGCCGCGCGACTGCGCCGCGACCGCTGCGACTGGTCGCACTCGGCACCGTCGAGCCGCGCAAGAATTTCAAGGCGGCCGCCGCGCTCGTTGGGGCGCTGCGCGGAAGACGTTTTTCCGACGCCACGCTGGATATTGTCGGCCGGCGCGGCTGGGGCGACGACTGGCAAGCGCTGGAAGCCATGCCGGGCGTTACGCTGCACGACTATCAGCCGACCGAGCGCGTCAGGGAATTGCTTGATACGGCCGACCTGTTCGTCTGCACGTCACACGACGAAGGGCTCGGCCTGCCCTTGCTCGAAGCGCAATATGCCGGGCTGCCGATTGCAGCACCCGATGCGCCGATCTTCCGCGAGGTGCTCGACACCTCCGGCATCTTTATCAATCCCGCCGAGCCCGCCGCCGCCGCGGCGCAGATTGCGGCCGCGCTGTCGATCCAGAACTGGCGCGCGCGCTACGTCGCGCTCGCCGAGCAGAATCTTGCTCGCTGGAATGCGCTTGCCCATGGCGACCGCGAAGCGGTGATCGACCTGATCTCGCGCCTTGCTGCCCACCCCCACACTTCCAGCCAGTTCAACCCGAAGCGGATCTAAACTTTTGCACAAGACCACCAACGCGATGCGGCACCTCGACAGCCTGCGGATCATCGCCGCCTGCGCCGTGGTGATTCTGCACTATTCCGATTATTTCAAGGAGCTGCCGCTCGGGCGCATCATCATCGCCCATCTCTGGCATTTCAACCTGTTCGTCGACCTGTTCTTCGTGGTTTCCGGCTTCGTCATCGCGCGCCAATATTTTGATCACGTCGGCGACGGCGCAGCAATCGGACGCTTCCTCTGGCGGCGCGTCGCCCGCATCTACCCGCTGCATCTCGCCACGCTGACGTTCTATATTTGTATTGCCCTCGCGCTTTCCTTTGGCATGGCGCGCTCGGACAATCCCGCGCGCTATTCGTTCTCCGATCTGCCGGCGCAGTTTCTGTTGCTGCATGCATTCGTCGGCGAACGGTTGACGTTCAACTTTCCGAGTTGGTCATTGTCAGCGGAAATGTTCTGCTATCTGCTGTTTCCGTTGATCGTTGCGCTCGCATTGCGGCGCAAAACGTTGATCATCGTGTTCGTGGCGTTGTCCGCGTTTGCCAACAGCGTTTGGGCCGCGACCATGGAAACCCTGCCATGGTCCGAGTGGATCAACGAGGGCGGTGCCTTCCGCGCGGTGCCCGCGTTCAGCCTTGGCATTGCCTGTTCCGTCTACCGCGACCAGATCGCGCGCTGGCCCGCAACGCGTGGGGCGCTGATGTTGGCGCTCGGCGGGTTCACCCTGTTCGGCTCGTGGCTAACACCAATGGCTGCGCTGGTTGCGGTCTACGTGATCGCTGTACTTGCGATCCAACTCGACTGCAGCGGCAGCGATACGTTGTTATCGATGCTCAGGCTCGATCGCTTCGCACCGCTGACCTATTCCAGCTATATGCTGCACATGCCCATCGCGACCGTCATCATCACCTTGGATTCGCGTCTGGTGCTCTTCGCCTCTCCAGAAGCCAAGCTGATCCTGGCGCCGGTGTCGTTCATCGTCCTTGGCATCGCCAGTGTGCTGTCCTACCGATACTTCGAGACGCCGGCGCGGCGCTACCTGACCGACCTCTACGATCGCCGCTTCGCACCGGCCGCGGCAGCGGCACAGGCTGTAGCAGCGGCACCGATCTCGCAGCGGGAGATCGCATGATGACGCTCGCGGCATCCGCTCAGGCAGAACTCGTTCACACCCGCGCGGACGCTCGGGCGAGGGGCCGCGACGCCGTGATCGACACCATGCGGGGCGTTGCCATCCTGATGGTGATCGGGATCCATTCCGTGCCGCAGCCGCTCGATCTCGCCTGGACCAAAGCGATCGATGCCGCGCTGCGGCCTTGCGTACCCATCTTCCTGTTCGCGTCCGGTTACCTGACCGCGCGCGCCGGACGTGTGCCATTGTTCAAGCGGCTGAAGGCTGCGGTGATCCCCTATACAATCGCCTTCATCGCGGCCTATCTCTACATGACCCTGCACAATCCCGCGATGGATCATCGCGTAACCACGACGGTGGCGCGGTTCGCGCTCGCTTATGTGTTCGTGTACTACTACGTGTTCGTCTATATCGGCTGCACCATCGTACTGTGGCTGATCTATGCTGCCGCCGGAACGGACCGGCAGGACACGGCGCAGCGGATGACAATCCTGCTTGCTCTTGCGATCGGTTTCGGGCTTGTCGCCGGAAGCTACCTCGATCCTCTGCTGTTCCATCTCGGCTTTGCCGACTCCTTCGTCGAAGAAGTTCGGATGCGCGATATCCCCTTCTGGTTTTCGTTCATGGCACTCGGCGCGCTGACGGCATCTTTCGCCGGCGCGACCGCGCGGAACATGCGCTCGATCCTCGTCGGTGCCATGCTGTTTGCCTATTTGCTGTATCTGGCCGTCCGCCTGTCCGGGGTCGGCGATGCCGCAGTCTACGACTCAACGGCCTTCTTCCTCTACGCGGCGCTGTTCAGCGTTGCGCTGCTGGGGCTGCAGCCGAGTTTCACTTTGCTCGCGAGCCTCGGTTCGGGCAGCTATTTCATCTATCTCTGGCACATCTTCATCGTGATGTTGCTGCGCGACCACGCCGGATTGCGCCAGTTCGGCTCGGCGGCGAGTTTTGCGATCACCTTCGGATTGACAGCGATGGTCAGTATCGCTGCGCTCGGCGCGGTCAGGCAGCTCTCCTCCGCGCGCGTCGCCCGCTGGCTGGGAGCGTAACGATGCTGCTGCGCCACACCCTGCTGTATCTTCCTGCGCAGTTCGTCGGGCCGCTGTTCCAGTTGATCGCGATGATCGTGTGGACCCATGTGGTCAACGATCACACGCTGGGCATCATCACACTGGTCACCGCCACGCACGAATTCCTGCAGATCGCCTTCCTCGCCTGGTGGTCGCAATACGCACTGCGCTTCTCCGGTCGCTACAAGGATGGCGACGCGCCACGCTTCTACCGCACCGAAAATGCCGTGCTGCTGGCGTCGGTCCTGCTGCAGAGCCTCGTCATCGTCGTCGTGCTGCGCCTCGTCATTTCCCCCGATGCGCACTTCGGCATGCTGCTTGCCGCCATCGCCTACGTGGTGACGCGTTCGCTGAACCTTTATATCGGCGAGCGCGCTCGCGCCCAGCAGCAGATCTGGGTCTACACGATCCAGCAGGTGGTCGGGCCCGCGGTTGGCTTTGCCGTGGGCCTTGTGATGATCAAGCTGTTCGGCCAATCCGCCGAATGGCCGCTGGCCGGCTACGCCATCGCGCAACTCGCGGCCGCGCTGGTGGTGCTGCCGAAGATCGCCTACGGTCGCCGCCTGTGGCCGATCGATCGCGAGATCGTAGTGCACGCACTGCATTACGGCGTTCCCCTGATCATCGGCGGCGGGCTCGGCTGGGTCGGGCTCAATGCCTCACGCTTCATCATCAACGAAATGTCGGGTGTGGCCGCCGCCGGCCTGTTCGCCGTCGGCTACGGACTCGGCCAGCGCGCCGCCGCGGTCGCCGCCATGCTGGTGACGGCCGCCGCCTTTCCGCTGGCGGTCAAGAGCATGGAACAAAGCGGCAGCAAGGCCGCCATGCGGCAGCTTGCCGACAACACCGCGCTGCTCGTTGCGATCCTCGCGCCAAGCCTGACCGGCATCTTCATGCTGCGGTTCGAGATCGTGCATCTTCTGATCGCCGCGCCATTTCAGCAGGCAACGCTGAGCGTACTGCCGCTTGCAACACTCGCCGGCGCGATCCGTAACCTTCGTGCCCATTTCGGCGACCAGGTGTTCCTGCTGCACAACCGCACGCGCTGGATGATGGCGATTTCCGCCATCGATGCCACCCTGACGGTGATCCTCAGCGTGGTGTGCCTGCGCTACTGGGGACTTGCCGGCGCGGCCGGCGCCACAGTTCTCGCCGCAACTGCGGCAGCCGCCACAAGCTTCAGCATCGGCTTCTCGCTGTTCGGGCTGACGCTGCCGTTCGCGCACCTCGCACGCATCGCAGTTGCGACCGTCGCGATGGCGGCGCTGTTGCGCGAATTCCCGGAAGCGGAAAACGCGATCAAGCTCGCCGCGCATATCGCCGCAGGTGCGGCAGTCTATCTCACAGTACTGGCGCTGCTGTACGCACCGTCACTGCTGAAGATGTTGCGGGCACGCCCGCAACATTCCGGCGCGTGACGATTCTGTTATGCCTTCTTTGCATTCTCGAACGCGCGCGCGATCGCGAACCACAACGGCTTTCGCTGCATCGATGAATCATAAGGCAGCGGCCGCGGCAGGCGTTGCGCGAGCGGATCCTTCTTCTTGGCCGCGTCCGTGTAGAACGAATAATTGTCCGCGAGCTCCCAGGCGATTACCATCTTGACCGCAGGCACTCGCAATACGTTGTTGAGGAATTTCTCGCCGGTCTCGGCGATCATCGCGTCGCGGGTGGCGATATCGTCCGGGAACGTGTCGTCGCGCACATCGAATTCCGTGATGTAGATATCCACGCCGCGTGACGCGAGTTCGTGCAGGAACTCGGCAAACCGTCCCGGATCATGCGGATAGCGCGGCTGCAGGTGCCCCTGCAGGCCGACGGCCGCGAGCGGCACACCAGCCTGCTTCAATTCATCGACAAGACGCAACAATCCGCTACGTACGATGTGCCCCACTTCGTCATCGCGCTCGGTCTGCGCCTCGTTAAGAACAAATTTGGTTTTCTTGTCGACCATGGCCGCGCGTTCGTAAGCGCGGCGGATGTAGCCGGTTCCGCCAAATGCGTCATACCACGGTCCGAGTCTGTAGCCGCCGGGCGCCTTGTGGCCCGGCCAGAACGGCTCGTTGACGACATCCCAAGAATGCAACTTGCCGACATAGCGGCTGACAACTTCCTCTATGTAGGAATCGAAGAACGCCTGGCGCTCCGCGCTGCTCATATTCTTGATCCACTGCGGAACCCATTCGTTCCAGATCAAACAATGGCCGCGCATCGGGATATGATTGCTCGCACAAAATTGCAGCAGACGATCCGCGCTCTCGAAACGTTTGGGGCCAGGTTGTGGCGCGATCGTGCCCATTTTCATCGCAATGTCGGCCGTGATGATGCGCGTCTGTGTCGTGTAGAGCTCGCGATAGGCAAGATCCTTGTCAATGACAGGACCAGCGGCAGCACCAAAAGCAAATCCATGTTGTGCAGCGATCGCGCCGAGACCCTGACTTTGCGCCGGCGCGGCCGTCGACATTTCGGCACGCGCAGCGACGCCTGCCCCTGCGAGAATGGCGAGTGCATTTCGTCGCGACATCTGCATGGCTGCTCTCCATCAAGTGAATGCATTCGCTGCGCTGAATCATTTTTGCACAGCGGCAACGCCATCGTTGCGACGCAATAGTTCTATTTCGTGGCGCTGCTCGTCGAGGAAGAGTCTTCGAGATGCGAGTTCCCATCGCACAAGCATTGAGCATGCCGACGACTTCCATCAGTGCACCTCGGCTTCTCTTTCACCTGGAGATCGACATGCCGGAAATACAGACGCAGCAGCCTGCGACATCCAATCTCAATGTTGATGGCATCGCCATCAACATTGGTTCACTTCCCGAAGCGGTGAACTCGATCGTATCGGCTGCGCAACGAGGCGAGAGTTTCAGCGTGTGCACGTTGAATCTCGATCATGTCGTTCAACTGCAACATCGGCCCGACTTCCGAGCGGCTTATCGTCGTGCCAAGTTTGTGACGGCCGACGGGTTCCCGATCGTTGTGCTGTCGCGTCTGCTTGGCACGCATATCGAACGGACCACCGGAGCCGATCTTGTGGAACCGCTCTGCGAGGAAGCGCAGAAGAGAGGCCTTCCTGTGTTCCTGCTCGGGTCGAATGACGAGACATTGAAAGTCACCGCGCAACGTTTGTCGGAACGGTTCCAGGGTCTGCAAGTTGTGGGATGGTATGCGCCCGGCCCCAACTTCGATCCTTATTCTGCCGAGGCCGATCATGCGATCGAACTGATCCGAGAGTCCGGTGCAAGACTTTGCTTTGTCGCGCTTGGAGCGCCACGCCAGGAAGTATTTGCAGCGCGCTGTCTCGACGAGCTCGATGGAACCGGCGTGTTGTGCATCGGCGCCGCGCTCGATTTCATCGCCGGCACGCAGAAGCGCGCGCCGTCGGTTACGCAGAAGGCCGGGCTCGAATGGGCCTGGCGCATGTTGAACAATCCAAGCCGGCTCGGACCGCGCTATGCCCGTTGCATGGCCGCCGTTCCGGGACTCGTTGCGCGGACCCTGCCCCAGATCATCAACGCACGAATCCGGAAGACCGCATGACCTCGACCGTGACACTGGCGCTGCGCGCCCGCAATGCAAGCCGCGTTCGGCCACGCTATCAGATCTGCCTGCTCCATCCGTTCGACCCGCGCGGACAAAAGGTCGGAGGGCTCGAGACCTATATCCGCGACTTCATCACCTTCCATCCTGACAACACCGACATCCTGTTCGTCGGCGTGGATTCGATCGGTGACCTCACCCTCGGCGAAGTGCACCGGGTTACGTTCCGCGGCCGCACCTTCGATTTCCTGCCGATCCTGCGCTACAGCGATGCCCAGGCGCGTGAAGCCGCGCGCACCATTCGTTCCTCGCTGACAGGCCAGTTCTTCGTGGCGCTGCTGCGTCATTTCGGCCAGATCGCACGGCTGGTACGGACACGGCGGTGTTCAATCGACCTGCGACGGGTGGAGTTCTCCTGGCTGCCGGCGGTACTTCGTCTTCCCTTCGTGCAGATGCTGCATGGCGAGGGCGCGCCGAAACTGCAGATGGATTCGCTGCTCCGGAAATATTCCTTCGTGCACAATACCGGCGAGCGGTTCGCGGTGACGATGAGCGAGAAGTTCCTCTGCGTTAATCCGTTCATCACCGAGCGGATGCAGAAGACCTATCCGCGCAGCAAGGAGAAGATCGATACGCTGTGGACCTGGGTCAACACCGACATCTTCCAGCCGCAGCCGTTCCCGGAAAGCATGTCGCCGTTCCAGATCGTGTTCGCCGGCAGGCTCGACGAATTCAAGGATCCGCCGCTGATGTTCCGCACCATCGATCGTTTCCGGCAGCGGCTGAACGGCCCGATCCGCTTTCACTATATCGGCACCAGCGATCCGCACCGCTTCAGCGAGTTTGCCGCGATCGAGGACATCACCGTTCGCCACGGCTTCAAGGATGCCATGGGCATGGCGAAGACCTTGGCGGACGCGCATGCAGGCATTCTCACCTCCGAATTCGAGGGTATGCCGCGCTGCGTGCTGGAAACGCTCGCGGTCGGCCGTCCCGTGGTCGCGATGCATCTGCCGCAGCTCGAGTCGGTCATCCATGACGGCCAGAGCGGCTATCTGGTGACACGCGATGGCAGCCGTGACGATATGGTGGAGACTCTCGCACAGCGCTTCATCGATGTCCGCGACGCCATCGACAGCGGCAAGATCACGCCCGAGCAGGTCGCCGATGCGATCCAGGACTTCACGCCGGCCACGCAACTGGCGCGCGTGTACCGCTACCATCAGGAAATTCAGGACGCCCGCGGCTTCGCCGCCGCCACGGCCTCTTGAGGCATCGACGTGGACATCCTGCTGCTGACGAGTGAGTTTGCGCCCGCCATGGGCGGGATCGGCACCTACGCAGGGGAGATCGCCGCCGCCGCGGCGCGGCTCGGCGCGCGCGTCACCGTGGTGGCGCCGGACTACGGACAGGACAATGCAGGCCGCGATCGCACGCTGCCGTTCGAAGTGGCCCGCTTTGTCGGTGGCCTGCATTCGATGAAGGACTTGCCGGCGAAAATGATGCTGGCACGCAATAGGGTTCGCGAGCGCCCATACGATGTGATTCATGCGGCCGACTGGCCGTTCTTCATTCCTGTCGCATTGTCGCGCTGGCAGACGCGGGCACGCGTGCTGATGACGGTGCACGGCACCGAGATCAACGAAACCCAGACGCCGTTGAAGCGGCTGGCAATCCGCAGCGCCGGCGTGTTCGGACCTCGGACCGAGATCGTTGCGAACAGCCGCTATACCCGGGATCTGTTCTGCGAGCGGTTTTCCGTCGACGCAGGACAGATCAGCGCGATCAGTCTCGGCGTTTCCGACTTCTGGTTCGGAGATCGACGCGATCGGGCGGACATCCGCGCGGGGCTTGGGCTGGCGCCGGAGCGGCTGGTGATGGTCACCGTCGCGCGGATCACCCACCGCAAGGGACATCATCTGACGCTCGCGGCACTGGCGCGCCTCCCCGAGCGGCTGCGCCAGCGTATCACCTGGCTCGTGATCGGCCCGAACGGCGAGGCCGACCACGTCAACGAACTTCAGCGCTTGATCGAAACGGCGAACTGCGATGTTCGCCTGCTCGGTCCACTACCGAACGAAGAGATCCGCGACATCTATGGCGCGGCCGATCTGTTTAGCCTGACGGGGCTTCCGGATTCCTCCGGCAGGGTCGAAGGATTCGGACTGGTCTATCTCGAGGCCGGTGCCGGCGGCGTGCCGAGCGTTGCGACGGCCGTCGGCGGCGTTCCCGACGCGGTGCTGCCGGATCAAAGCGGCATTCTTGTTCCGCCCGATATCGACAGCATTTGCGCGGCGATCGCCAGGTTCGCTGAGAATGATGAACTGCGTGGGAGCCTTGCCGCAGGCGCGTTGGCCCATGCACGCGCATTGTCCTGGGAACGCTGCGCCACCGCGACCTACGGACTGTCTCGGAACGAGCGGCCTGCGCCCCAGGCCGAAGTCGTGACGGCATGAGACAGATCGTCGCCGCCGCGATCCTGCTTGTGCTCGCCACCGGCGCGGCACACGCCGGCGCCGACAACTGCCGCCGAAGCCGCGAATATCTGTTGGGTAGCCTCGGCGGCGATCTGAAGTTGCCGCCCCAATCCTACACCGATCTGTTCAAGATCTGCCTGGCGGCGAGCAGCATGACGAATGTCAAGGACGCCTATATCCTCAAGGACGGCGGCATCGCGGTCGTTCCCAAGCAGGACACCATTCCTGCCACGGCGTCGACATTGTCGCAATTCTGCGACGCCTATCCGAGCGCGACGCTGCGCTTCCTCACCAGCAAGGAAGTACTGACGATAAAATCCGTCGTCGGGATCGTGCAGCTTTCGTCGACCTCGGCGACACCCTGCAAGAAGATCAAAGGACTCACCTGAAGCCGAAGTCGCCGAGCGTCATCTCTGCGCGTCGTAATATCGCGGCATGACGTGCGGATCGAGCGGGCGCTCCGTCCGGCGTCCGAGGAAGAAGAAGCCGCTCGCCGCATCCGATCCGGGGCGGCCGCGCGTCAACGGATCGAGCAGGCGGATCCAGAAGAACGGTAGCGCGATCAGACGCGACAGCTTGTCGCCGGCACCGAGCGCACGGGCAAAATAGCGGATCGACCACACCAGCGCGACGCCTGCGCCACCGACGCGGCCCGCGCAGATTTCCGAGAACTGCTTGAACAGCCAGCGGTGGCCGCTCCGCGTGAAGCGCGAGAAATCATAGCCGCGCTCATGCACTTGTTGCATGAACGGCGTTTCGGCATAGACGAGGCCTCTGCGCCGAAGCACGCGGTGAATCTCGTTGACGACGGACGCAGGCTCAAGGACATGTTCGAGCACGGCCTGGACCCAGACGCCGTCAAACACGCCGTCCTCGAACGGCAGCCGGTGCGCGTCGGCCACCAGCAGCGTGTAGGGCGACGCGTAGACATCCGTCCCGATCAACTCGAGGCAGTCATCCGCGTAGAGTTCGTCGGCGCCGTCGCCAACCGCACCTCCGCCGATGATGAGCACGACCGGCCGTTCGGATTCCTGCTTCAGGAGCTCGATAAAGCGTGCACAGTTGGATTGTGCCACCTGATTGCCGCCGAAGGTGAGCTGATGGAGGCGCGAACTGATCGAGCGGCGCGACACATCGCGGTGAAAGACCGAACCATTGCCGCCGCGATACATTCCGCGCTCGAAGACGCTGGCGGCGAAATCGATCAGCACCGGCTGGTCCTCGACCACCGGAAACCCGCTTCCAGAGTATTCACACGTCACGTTGGAACAGAACGGTCGCGCGTCGATCTCGCGCAGCGACGCCGCACAGCGGGGACAGCGAACCGCGCGCCGCCACCAATCGGTCTGCGCCCATGTGTCCAATCGGTCGGTGACAGAGGAATCCAATGAGGCCCCTTGGTTCAAGCGAGGTTCCTGGGTTCCGCCTAGGAACTAACTGTGTCTCGATTTTTTGATGCAAATTGCGGCGCCTGTGCGACACAACATGCCAACGCGTGCGGGGCAAGATGGTTCTGTGTGGTGGTCGGATGGACTCGCCTTCAGCAAGCCACAACACAACCGCCGCCGGTCACGTCACGCAGCGACGCGAGCCCGCGCTTCCGGATGAGAGAATGAATCTTCAAATTGTCAGCACGATGGCTACGCTGATCGTCGCCGCGATCTTGATCGTGGACTGATTGTGTGAGGATGGTTCACGGAACTTCTCTGCTCGAATTGTCAGTCCGAGCAGAGCTCAAATGAGCGCGTGGCTCTTCATCGACGTGGTGTTGGTGGACTGGGTCGATTTCGTGGAACTAGCGGACCTGCGGTTCTTCGATTCCGCGAAGTCATGCATTCCCGTTTGCCACTGCAGGCCGACGATCGCGCCCTTCGTCGGCTGAAGCAGCGCAAGCGATGAGAACAGCGTCACGGGCAGCCATATCGCAAGCTGAAGCCACGCCGGCGGCGCGTAAGCTATCTCGACGGCGAGCAAGGCCGGCACGACCACATGTCCGACGACGACGATGACGAGATAGGCGGGAAAGTCATCGGCACGCTGCGGCGTGTAATCCTCGTCGCAGACTTCGCAGTGATCCACGACCTTCAGGAAGCGGCGGAAAAGATGACCCTTCCCGCAATTGGGGCATCGCATGGTGAAGCCGCGCCGCACGGCTTGGGCAAGCGAAACTGGCTGTGTCATGGCTGAATTCCTTGACCTGAGGCATGTCCATACAGTACGAGAATGTATGGATACAATCAAAGACAAACAGGCCTATTGTATGGATTGGGTCCCTACACTTTCCGAATGGCAAGGCCCCCTGTTCATGCGCATCGTCGATGCGCTCGCGTCCGACATCGAGAGCGGCCGGCTTGTTCGCGGACAAAGGCTGCCGACGCACCGCGCGCTCGCGACCGAACTCGGCATCGATCCCACCACCGTCACCCGCGCCTATGGCGAAGCGCGCCGGCGCGGGCTGCTGGACGCCAGGGTCGGCCAGGGAACGTTCGTTTCGGAGACGACGGTGCGTTCGCCGTCGCACGTTCCCTCGCAAGTCACGATCGACCTCTCGATGAATCTTCCGCCTCAACCCGTGGAAGCCAATCTGGATCTTCGGATCGCGCAGGGATTGGAGACCATTCGCAGGGAAAGCGGCTTCGGCGCATTCCTGACCTACTCAAGACCCGGCGGCAGCGATCTCGAGTTGGAGACGGCGGCAAACTGGCTGCGCCATCGCGTGCACGATGCGAACGCCGAGCGTCTCGTGATTTTTCCGGGATCGCAGGCTATCGTCTTCAATGCGCTTCTCGTCCTCACCTCGCCCGGTGACGTGGTTCTGACGGAGGCGCTGACCTATCCCGGCCTGAAGACGGCGGCCGCTCGATTGGGCGTTCGCCTGATCGGCTTGCCGATGGACGAGCAAGGCGTGCGGCCGGACGCGCTCAAGGACGCATGCCGCAAGCACAAGCCCAAGGCCGTCTATCTGGTGCCGACGCAGCAGAACCCGACGACTGCGACGGCGGGTCCGGCGCGCCGCAAGGCCATCGCCGAAATCATCCGCCATGCAGGGACTTTCCTGATCGAGGACGACGCCTATGGTGCGCTCGAGCCGTCGACGTCGCCGATCGCAAACCTTATCCCCGAGCGGAGCTATTTCGCTGCCAGCATGTCGAAATGCATCGCACCAGGACTACGCGTCGCCTATCTGCAGGCACCTGATTCCATCGCAGCGCAGACCATGCGCAGCGGATTGCAGGCGACGATGCAGATGTCACCACCCCTGATGGTCGCGCTGGTCACCCACTGGATTCGAAACGGCCTCGCCGACGAGATCATCGAGGCGGTACGCAACGAAGCCAAGGGACGACAGCAACTGGCGGGCCGTATCCTGAAGGGCATCGCTTTCGCATCCCGTCCCGCAAGCCATCACCTTTGGCTGGAGCTACCGCCATCCTGGAATCGGATGGACCTGCTTTCGCATCTGCTGCGTCACGGGCTTGCCGTTGTCGGCGAAGATGCGTTCGCCGTCATCGACAAGCCGCCGCGCGGGATCCGCGTCTCCCTCGGCGCGGCGCGCAACCGCGCCGATGTCAGCCAGGCCATGCAGGTGCTCGCCGCGGCCATGAAATTGTCGGTCATGGCGACGCAGATCGTCTGAGGCGCCGGCCGCTCAATTCGGCTTTCGCCACCAGATGAAGAGCGAGTAGAGGACAACCGGGACGGCCAGGGTCACCCATGCGAGGGCATCCCACCAGCCGTCTCCCACGAGCGCGCCGACGAGGCCGAGCGTGCTGACGATCGCGACCAGCAGGGGCGCGATAAAGATCTGCCGAAGCGTACGATGCATGGATTTGCGCGACATCATCAGGACGATAATGCGGGACTTTCGACGCCGGAGGAGTGCGCGATCACGCGATCGACGCTGACCCCTGCCCTTCGCCGCCGCACCCACAAATAGATCCCGGTGACGAGGACAATGATCGTAAGCACGTCGAGCAGTGCCCAGAGGATCTTGAGCGGCATGCCACCATAGTCGCCGAAATGCAGCGGCTGGGAAACGAACAGCGTCGAGACGTACCAGGGCATGTCGCGGCTGTCGGTGAGCGTGCCGGTCTCGGCGTCGATCAGGGCCGGCTTCAAGAGGCGCGAGGTGAGCGGCGTGTTGCCGCGCAGGAACACGGTGTAGTGGCTCTTGCTGCTGAAGATCGAGCCGGGGAACGCGACGAAGCTAGGCGTCATCCCCGGCACCGCATGGGCCGCCACCTCGACCGCCGCATTGACCGACGTCAGCTTCGCGGGCGGGGCGCGATCGCGATATTGCGCGGTCATCTCGGCAAGCTGGCCATACTGCCACATCTTCAGGACCAGATCGGCCCATGTGTTGATGACGCCGGTGAAGCCGACCACCAGCGTCCACGCAACGAGAAGGATGCCGGCAAGGTTATGGACGTCCAGCCAGCGCACCACGCGGGTTCGGCCCGCGCGATACGTGCCGAAGCTCAGCTTCCGCATCGAGGGGGCATAGACGACGATGCCGGAGATGATGGCGACGCAGAACAGGATGCCCATCAGGCCAAGGAAGAGCTTGCCCGGCAGGCCTGCGAACATGTCCGTATGCAGTTTGAGCATGATGTAGGTGAAGCGGCCGGTGACATCAGGCGCGTCCAGATAGGCGCCCGTATGCGCGTCCATCCGGATCAAGAGGTTCTTGCTCGGATCGGACGTGATCGAAGGCCCGACGCTGACGAACATCGCGTTCGGATCGTCACGGTCCCAGATCAGGAAATGCGGGACCTGTCCCGCTGCATTGGCGATTGCATTGGCAAGCAGATGGTCGAGATCGGCCAGCGGCGCATCCGCCGCCACCTCCGCCGGCTTCACCTGGCTGTGCAGGAGGTCGTCGATCTCCTCATGAAAGATCAACGGCAACCCCGTGACGCACAGGAGCAACATGAACACCGTGCAGATGAGGCTCGTCCATTTGTGGACGAAACCCCATCGCCGAAGAGACCTGGTCGCCGCCGTCACTTTGCCTTCCTAGTTCCAACTGTATTTCAATGTGCCGAGCACCGTACGCCCATTCCCCAATCCGCAATAGGGCAAGCCGGTCAAGCACGACGCGACGTAGAAATGGTCGGTCAGGTTGGTCACGTTGACCTGCGCCTTCAATCCCTTCCAGTCCGGCCGCAGATAGCCGAAATCGTAGCTCACCGCAGCATCGAACAGCGTATAGGCCGGGATGACAAACGTGTTGAAGCTGTCCCCGTAGCTCTCGCCGACATAGCGCACGCCGAACCCGAGCCCAAGACCCGCAACCGGACCATCGTACCAGGTGTACTTGCCCCAAAGCGAAGCCTGGTCCTGGGCCGTGTTCATCATGTATTTGCCGGCAATATCCGGCAATGCTCGCCGAGACCTTCGGATCGAGATGGCTGTAGCCGCCGACGATCTCCAGTTCGCGGGTGATGTTGCCTTTCACTTCAAACTCGAAGCCGCGAACGCGTAGCGCATCGGTCTGCACGTTGAACAGCGGATTGATCGGGCTTGCGGTGAGGACGTCCTGCTGCTTGATCTCGAACACGGCCGCCGTCAGCATCAGGTTCGATCCGTTCGGCATGAATTTGACGCCGGCTTCAGTCCCCTCACCGGTCGTCGGCCTGAACGAATTGCCGGCGAGATCGGCGCCGAGGTTCGGCGTGAACGACGTCGCATAGCTCACATAGGGCGACAGTCCGAAATCGAAGAGATAGTTGAGGCCGACGCGTCCGGTCTGCGCCCGGTCGTCGCGGGAATAGCTGCCGGCGAGCGGAAAGACTGCGAAGCTCTTGAAATCCGTGCTGGCCCAGTCATTGCGTCCGCTCAGCGTCAGCGTCCAGCGGTCGAGCTTGATCTGGTCCTGCAGATAGAGACCGGCCTGGCTGAGCTTGTCGTCGCGCAGGATGAATGGCGCCAATGACGCGAAGGACGGAATCGCAGTGTTATATACCGGAGCATAGGCATCGATCGGAGCGATGCCGGCGGATCGATAGTCGGTGCGGGACCAGAGATTGAAGTAGTCGAAGCCCAATAGCACCTTGTGGGCGAGCGGTCCGGTCAGGAAATCCGCCTGCACCTGGTTGTCGACGGTGATGTTGGCGGCGCTTGCCTTCACATAGTTATAGCTGCGGTTGACGAGACGGTCGGTTGCCATGCCTTCCGTCCGAACCGAGGAGAGATCATTGGTGACGTCCGTGTAGCGCAGATTCTGGCGGAACTGCAGGTTGTTGTCGAAGCGGTGCTCGAAGGCATAACCGACCATGAACTGCTCGAGATTGTAGCCGTCAGCCCCGGGCACGCCGAGATAACGGCTGTATGGAACGTGTCCGTTCGGGTTGGGCAGGAACGACACCTGGCCCGTCACGTATTGCTGGTAACCCCTGTTGTCGGCCTTCTGGTACTGCGAGAGCAGCGTGAAGCTGGTGTCCGTCGTCGGGGTCCAGGTGAAGCTCGGCGCGATGAACAGCTTGTTGTCCTGCACGAAGTCGGTCTGGGTATTGCTGTCGCGTGCGAGCCCGACGATGCGGTAGAGGAACTCGCCATTCTTGTCGATCGGGCCGCCGAGGTCGAACGCGCCTTGGAAGCGATCGAATGAGCCGAACGTACCCTCGATCGTGTATTGCGGCGTCGCCGTCGGCCGCCTGCTGACCATGTTGAGCAGACCGCCCGGATCGGACTGCCCATAGACCACCGACGACGGTCCCTTCAGCACCTCGATCCGCTCGAGCCCATAGGTCTCGATCCGCGGCACGGCGAAGGTCGTATTGTCCTGCGGCAGCCTTAGGCCATCCAGATATCTGGGCGCATCGAACCCCCTCAGCTTGAAATTGTCGAAGAAGGCGTTGGCGCCGAAACTCTGCACCGTGACACCAGGCGTATAGCGCAATGCTTCGGCGACGTTCTGCGCGCCTTGCGCCTGGATCTGGTCCTGGGTGACGATCGAAATCGACTGCGGCGTCTCCAGGATCGCCGTGTCCGTCTTGGTCGCGCTCACGCTTTGCTTGGCGAGATAGCCGACCACCGGACCAGTGCCCCTCTCCCCGGTCGAGCGTCCCGCTGCTCCGCCCGGCGCGGCGGCTTCCTGCGTCACTGGG
>NZ_PSRR01000106.1 GCF_004296405.1 Bradyrhizobium sp. Leo170 | reverse complement strand
ATAACTGGGCCGAGCAGGTTGTTTCGGAGGAGCCAGCGCGACCAAGCGTGTCTGATTGGGCGTTCGGTCTTTAGGCCTTTAATATCGAGAGCCCCTCCTTCGCGAAAAATCATCGCAAATAATTCGCGATCGCAGTCACTTGCGAGATCGAGTCGTTCTCAAAACGAAAAACAGGGTAATCGAGTCGTTCTTAAAGTCAAAAATCGAGTCGTTCTCAAAATGCGGCGTCGAACGATTTCAAAGGGATAACCGAGTCGGTTTCAAAGTGGCCCCACATTGCTTACCGGGTCTTCATCTCGCCAGGCCGTGAGGTCGCCGCACCAGAAATGACTGCTTCGTTGACCGTCGTCATACCTCAGCGGTCGGCAAGCTGCCGCTGCACATTTGATTTTGCTATGGCGCCTCCATTGGATCGCAGCTTCGGCGACTTTGTCGCAAGAAAACGCGCACGGGCGCTACCTCCTGCGAATCCAGGTGGGGAAACGCGCCGCAAACCTCGCTGATCTGCCCTCCTCCGTGTCGACCTGCGAATGGAATTCTATGGCGCAGGCAACTCGCGGCGCTCCCTCAAGGTCAGATAGCGGCTTTCCTGATCGGTGAGTTGTCCTGATCCCAGGATCTGGACGGCACTCGATGTATCATACGCGACGCTGCGGCGTGGCGTGGAGGCGTCCGATCGTTGATCGTCCTGCCGTTTACGCTGGCTGTCGTTGTCGCCAGAGAACCCATCGCCGCCGCCGAAGCCGAGGAATTCGACCATGATGATCGAGGGCCGATCGGAGTTGTTGGGCGCGGCCGGCTGAGCCTGCTGCGTTGCTGCCGTCATGTTGTTGCTGCTGGTCAATGCCGCGACCGGCGGCGCCTGCACCGTGGGAACGCCGGTGACATTGCCCTGTGCCTGGATGTTCGCGGCGTTGACGATCCGCAGCGCCGCGAGGTTGACGTCGGCGCCGGAGCGGATGCCCGCTTCGCCCGCATCGATGGTGCCCAAGGGAGCGATAAGGTCGATGCTGCCGCCGGGAACGCCCGGGACCGGGCTACGCGAGGCAATGCCGGCGCCGGAAGATGGCGCCGTCGGCGACAGCGTGACATTGCCGTAATTGGCGTAGACGCGCCTCGGCGGCGTGTAGACGATCGTCGTCTTGGCACCGCGGCCGGCGTTAATGTCACCCTCGGCCGACCAGGCGAGGACATCGCCGCCGAAGGTCGTCATGATGCGTGACAGGCCGAGCAGGACCGATCCTTTCGAATACATCTGGATGTTGCCGGAGCCCTGAGTGATGACCCCCGCCGAGGCCGGCGGCACCTGCCCCTCGACGCCGACCACGATCTGGCCGCCCGGAGCGAACATCTGGATGTTGCCGCCGACATTTGTCCGTACCCCTGCCCCCCGAACATGATGATGTCGCCGCTGCGCGCTATCGGATTGCCCGCGGCATCCCGGTCCGGGAACAGCGTCGCGATCATCTGACGGCCGCGTTGATACGAGCCGTAACGCGAGCTGGCCGTGTTGTTGTATTCGCGGCCGCCCTCACGGAGCTCGGCGAAATACACCTGGCGCAGGAAGATGCGCTGCTGCTCCGGTGGCAGCGCGGCGAAGGCCGCACGCGCCTCCTCCACCGAACCGCTGAAGCCGCCCCGCTCCTTCAGCCACGCGACCAGTTCGCCTTCATAGGTCTTCGCGACCTTGCCGGGCTGATCGGCGAGCGGCTCGCCCGTCTTCGCCAGATTGGCGGGATCGAGATAGAGTGCCGCAAGCTTCGCATAATCAGGCCCGGCCGTGCCGACACCGGCCATCATCGCGACGGATGCACCGGGCCGGTTGTCACCGGCGACCACCGATCCGATCGAGGTGATGTTCGCCTTGTCTTCCATCAGGAGGTTACGGCCGGCGGAGACTTCCAGCGTGCCCGGTCCGGCCACGGTGAAGTTGCTATAGAGAATGTCACGCCCGGCCGAGACGATGGACACGTCGTCCGGCGACTTATGCACGAACAGATTGCCGCGGCTCTTGAACTCGAAGCCGGTGATGCCGCCTGTTTCATAAACCCCCGGCACGTCGCCGCTGCTGACAATATCGCGCCCGGCGATCATCCGCACCGGAGCTCCGCCCTCATACCAGTCGATGCCGAAGCGATATTCCGGCTCTCGAAAGAAGCCGCCATTGCCGACGTGATTGATCACCCGGCCCGTGGAGACGCCGACGATATCGCCGGTCAAAGCGTAGAACCGCGCCGGCTCGGACCCTGCATTAGCCTGCCCTGCAGCCGTCGCAGAACCGAAGGCAAATAGCGGGAAGATGCTTTCGTTCGACTTATTGCCCAATACGGACAGGTTGCTCGCCTGCGGCACGTTAGGCAACGCGTTCTGCACCCAGCCCGCGAAAGCGGGATTCTGCGGCGTCGCGATCATGCTCGCCGCGGCGCTGGACTGGCTGACCGTGAAGCCGCCGGCGAAGATCGAGTCGCCGGCCAGGAACTGCAGTTCGCTGCGGGGTGACGGCGCGAGCAGCAGGGATTCGATCGGACTGACATCCACCCGCGAGTCACGCGCCGCCTTTCCGTAATACAGGCTGCCGGTCGCCGCGACCGCGCGAACGATCGACGGATAAACGACGGCATCGTCGGTGAACGTGTTGGTCCCGAGATAGTTCGTATAGGGCGTGAGGTTGCCGCCGGCAGAGAACATGTCGATGGCAGTGCGGTCGGTCCACAGCGTGAACCAGGTCAAGCCCTTGCCGGTGACGCCGCCGAACGAGAACGGCGAGACGTTCACGAGCGCCACGCGGCCGGGATCGGCAACATCCTTCAACACGAGATCGCGCAGCGTGGACAAGCTGAAGGTGGCATCGCCCGGTATCAGGCTCGGACCGCCGCTCGCCAGGCCGCGCGTGGCAGTGAACGGATCGTAGGCGCGCGTCTCCTTTGGAGTGTTCATATCCGAGCGGTTGCCATAGGTCAGGTCGATGCCGCCGATATCCGACGTCTTGACCTCGGCCCGGCCGCGCAGATTGGTGATCGTGCCGTTCAGATGCGCGGTGCTGTCGCCACCTACGGAGTTCAACACGCCGCCGACGCGCAGACTGAGATCGCCGCCGCCGGTGAACTGAATACTGCCATCGGCCGCGACGCGACCGGTGCTGCCCACGGCCAGAACCAGACTTTGGCTGCGCGGATTGTAGTTTCCGTTGTCGAACGTGCTGGCCGCCAGCGTCGACAGCCGGCCCGCATTGCCAGCCACATCCACCGCGAGGTTGCCGCCGCCGAGGGTGCCGAAGCCGGTGAAGCCGACCATCTTGTCGGCATATGGTGTGTTGCCGTTCATGGCGCCGACATAGGTGCCGAAATTGATCCACCAGGCGGCGGGCTGCGCCTGACCACCGGTCGCGACATTGTTGCTACCCTGACGCCACAGCCAGTTGGCGACGTCGGCGCTGTCGTAACCATTGTCCGCCTGGTTCGGCCGCAAATTGATGGCGGTGGAGCTGTTCATCATGTCGCCGGTGAGATTGCCGCCGACCTTGATGGTCAGGTCGCCGCCGAAATTCGGATACCAGGCGCGGTAGACACTGTTGGCACCGCCATCAACGAGCTTCTCGTAGCTCCCGTTTTCATCACCGAGCACGGTGGTCCGTCCCATCAGGCGCGCACGCTGCTGATTGTATGGATCGTCGGCGTAAGTCGATACGGACGAGGTGCCTGCGGTGTAGACGCCATAGAGCGAGTCCATCCGCAGATTGCCGCCAGTGAAGAATTGCAGATCGCCGGTGCCGGTGCGGATCACGCTCGGACGCGTGCTGCCGGGCGTGAGGGCGTATGTCGTGGTCGGACCTGCCCCGCACCAGTACCCCAGATCGACACACAAGGCCGCAACCGTTTCGTAACCGACGATTGCCAGAACGTCTTCATCGGTCATCAGTTGGCCTGCCAATTCGGGCATGCCGAGTTCGTCGGCCGCGGCCTGCGTCCAGATTTCACCGCCCGGCAGCCGCTTGCCGAACAAACCATAGTGACTGTCCGCCAGACGGATATCGCCATGCGCCGGATGCGACTGCACGCGGCGGCCATCGGCGGCATCCAGATCGGCGCCGGCGACGAAACGCAGTGACCATGACTGCGAACCATCCGGCAACATCGGCGCGACCGCCCAGATGCCGCCCTGACGACCGGCAGTTTCCGGCCGCAACTGCACGGACTCGACACCGGCCGGCAGTTTCACATTGGTGCCGGACGGGATCAGCGCGCCCGGCTTCAAGGCGAGATTACCATCGAGCAGGAACACACCGGTATTCGGGTCGGTGCCGGCCATCGGGGCCGTCAACGGAACACCCTTCGGCCAGACGAAAGCCGACACGGCAAACGAAACGGGCATCACGCTACCGGCATCGAGCTGCGTGCCGATCGGCAGCGTTTTGGCTTCGCTTAGCAACGTGCCCGCGGCGAACAAGATGTTTCCTGCGCCGTCGCGCACGGCAGCGGCCAGTACCGTGCCAGCCGGAACGGTCACCGCCTGGCTCAGCTTCGCCGAAGCCGGCAAACGCGCTCCGGCCGCAAAACCTGCGCCCTTGATCGGCAAATCGTAGTTCAGCGTCGCGCCGCCCGGGAATGCGGTGCCGTCCGCCAGCGTCACGCCGACGCCGGGCACGACGATGTCGCCGCCGGTGAAGTCGATGCCAGGCAGCAATACCCAGCCCTTGTCGTCCTGGGTGGCCGGCGGCGGCGCGAAGCCGTCATTGATGCTGCCATAGATGCTGAGATCGCCGCCCGCGCGCAGCCGCAGCGTGCCGATCTCGCCGGAGCCATAGACACCGCTGCGCACGAAGTTCGGATTGACGCCGTTATAGCGATAGCCGGACAGGTCGAGATCGCCCTGCACGACGAGATCGCCATCCGCCGTCTTGCTGGCGACTTCGATGCCGGGCCGCAGATGGAAGGCGTTGCGATAGGTGGTGTTGTTGAGACCGCCGAGCTTGCCGCTCATCACCGGTGCCCGGCCCAAAGCGGCGTCGATGAATAGCGTGGCTTCGGCATGTTTGCCGTCGAGCCAGCCTTGAGTGATGACCTGATACGGACGTCCGGTCACCGCAGCGTCGGTGCCATCAGGCGCATCGGTGTAACGCTGCATCGCATTCACCGCGATAGAGCGTGCGCCCTGGATCGTGACCGGACCGCTCGCATTGATGGCGATATCGCCATAGGTCGCCGCGTCGGCATCGGTGATATTGCCGCTGCTGCCGATGCGAGGCGCATTCAATTCGAGCGTGCCGCGGGCGATGCCGTCGTTTTGGCCGGCTGCATTTCCAAACGATGCAGCCGTGCCGTGACGCAGATCGATGCGCGCGCCGGCGGCCAGCGTCAGCACGCCATTGCCGGACGAGAGATCGACGATGGCGCGGTTCGGGCCGTCGATGATCTTGCCGTAGCTGTCGACGCGCAAGATCTCGCCATGAGCATCGAGCACCGCGCCGCCGGCCAGGGTGAGGCCATTGCGTGCGGCAAGGTAAATCGATCCGACGCGCGCACCGCTGGCGTCGACGGTGCCGATGACCGTGAGTTGGCCATTGTCGAGCGAGACGTCGACATTGCCGGCTTGCAGGCCGTCGCCGATGACGAGGTCGCCCTGCTTGAGCTGGAAGCTGCGACCGCCCAACACCTGACCGGCATTCAGCCGCTGGTTCAGCGCCGCGAACTGGTCGCTGAGCGAGCCCGCCCCGCCGAGATGCTGGGCGCGGATCTCCACGCTCGCCGCCTTGTAGGGCATATCGGTGCCGCCGGCATCGAAATAGCCGGAGCTGCCGCCGAGGATGCTGCCCTGCAGATCGACCGTGCCTGCGGCGGCATTCAGCGCCACCGCGCTGAGCGTGCCGGCGGCATTGAACTTCGCCGAGAGGTCGATGCTCGAACCCGCCGCCTGCCGGATGTTGCCGTTGCTGCTTTCGAGGATGATGTCGCCGCCCCAACTGCTCTTGGCGATATCGTTGAAGACGATGGTGCGGCCGGCCATGTCGATCCGCGCGGCATCGGTCAGCGTGATGTCGTTGGTTGCACTGAGCGTCAGCTTGCCGCTCGGCAGCACCACCGAACTCGCCAGCACGATATTGCTGCCGGACAGCGAAAGCTGCGCGCCGAGCGCGCCGGCATCGACGGTGACCGCGCCCGGCGATGCACCGCCCGGCGAAGTGACCGATACGGCGCCGCCGGCGACGATGCTGTTCACCGAGCCCGCCGCGCCGGTGAATAGCGGCGTGACGATGTTCAGATTGCCGCCGCTATAGGCGTAGCCGGTGTCGGGCGTATAGGCGTCTTGCGACTGATAAACGGCTAGGCTGCCCTTGTGATTGGCGGTGATGCGATCACTGGCGCTGAGCGTGACGTTGGCGAAGCCCAGCATGAGCCGGTCGTAGGATTTGACGTTGCTGGGCTGCGTGAACGGACCGAAACCGAATTCCATCACTTCGGCCTGCAGGTTCAGCGCGCCGCTGCCGGTGCCGGCACCGCTGGCCACCACCGCGCTTGCCTGGTTCGTCGAGCCGCGGAACACCAGATTTTTGGTGCGGATGCTGGCGAGCGTGCCGGCATTGCCGTAGCCGTAGATCGCCGGCGTGGTCAGCACCAGGCGGTCCAGCGTGGATTGGCCGGTGACCGGATCGTAGGTATCGAGCGCGACATCGCCGAAGAAGTTCATGCTGCCGGCGGCGCTGAGGATCAGCGACTCCAGTGCCGGTGCGCCGGTGCTGGTATCGCCCGCGATCAGCCGGTTGAGAACGCTCTGGTTCAGGATCAGGCCGGTCGGCAGAATGCCGCGTGCGGCGTCGGCCAGTGACTGCGCGCTACCGACATTGATGCCGCCAACCGCCAGCGACAGGTTGCGCGTGCCGTAACGCACGGCGTTGCTGAGCTCGAATTTGCCGGTGGTCGACAGCACGATGGTGCCCTTCGAATATAGCGTCGTATCGCCGCTGCAGGTCGAGAGCACGCAATTGCCGATATCGATGCCGCCACGGGCGACGTTCGCCGATGGCGCGACGTTCAACAGGCCATTGGAGACCGCGACGAAATGGTTGCCTTCCGGGGCATAGATGAAGCCGTCATTGCTGTCATAGGCGACATTGCCGCGCGCCAGCGTGTTGATGCTGGCGCCCTGCTCGATTCTGATGAGGCCATCGCCCAGATCCGGATTGCTCGGATCCTGCGCGACCAGGAACACTTCCGGTGCCGACAGTGACGCGCCAGAACGCAGATAGATGTATTGCGCGGTGTCTCGGGACGATCTGACGTAGTTGCCGCCCTGGCCGTATTCGACATAAGAGAGGCCACCGATCGTCAGGCGCGACGCACCGATGGCATTGAGGGCGTCGTCCGTGATGGTGACACCGGTAAAGCCGGCGGTAGCCTGCCGTCCGCCCGCTACCACTTCGATATTGTTGGCGATGATCGAAGCGGAGCCATCGAAGCCGCCGGTTGCGGCGGCAAACAGGCCGGTCCCCGCGAAAGTCAACGAATTGGCTCCCGCTCCGGCAATCAGATTGAGTTTGAGTCCCTTGCCATCCACCGGCAGCATCGGCCGCGGAATGCCGCGCCGCGCGGCCTCGGCGATGGCGAAATCAGCATAGCTGGTTTCGTCATACAGCGAATGCGTGCGTGCAACGGTTCCTGGCGTCAGAATGATCCGGCGAGCAAGACTGTCGCTGATCCCGGTATTGGCGACACCCAGATGCGCCGACGCGATGAAGGAGCCATTGGGCAACGATGCCGCGACGTTGAGACCACGCGGATCTGCCGCGGTGAGTTCAACCCGGAACGCGCCGGGCAATAGCGCGTAGGTCGAGGGCATCAATGTATAGGTGCCGGCCGGCAGGCCCGGCGTGCTGCCATCGAGGGTGATCTGACGTCCGATGGCAGGGTCGCCGGCGCCGGCATCGGGACTGACCGGCGCATAGGCCGAAATATGACCAGGAATGATCGCGTAGACCTGATTGCCGCGCGTGCTGTAGCTGTAGCCCGGATTGGAGTCGGCCAGCGCATAGCGCAACACATCGACCGAACCGCCGCGACCGGACACGAAACCCGCGCCCGTCAAGGTGCCGCCGCCCGACAGATCGAGCACGGCGCCCGCCTGCACATCGACCGCCTGCGCGTTGAGCGAGACGCCGCTGGCCAGTGTGCCGTTGGCCCTGCTGCCACCGACGCCGATGAAGGTCACCGCGCTGCCGGCGTAGTTCCATATCTGGCCGTCGATGGTGCCGCCATAGGGCATCACGAGACCGGCGCCGCTCACCGAGGTGAGACTGCCGGCGAGGAAATCGACGCTGGTGGTTTGCAGGCCCGTGCTGTTCTGGCCGAATTCGAGATGGCCGAGCGGCGCACGTACCACGCCGCCCTGCACGACATGCGCAGACACGAGACGCAGCGATCCGAATGCCGAATAAGGCAGCGCCGGCATTTCGGTGGTGGAGCGGCCGATGATCAGGCTGCGCAGCGGATCGAGCCGTCCGTTGATGCCGCCCGCGCTCGCGCCCGCGACGGCGCCCGTGGTCGGATAGAGTTGCGCCGCCAGCAACGTCATGTCGCCCGGGCTATCCAGACTGGTCGTCGGCTGGCCATTATTCGATGGCGTGCCGAAGGCCAGGAAGCGCAGATCGCCGCGGCTCGTCAGCGTCACCTTGTCGAACACCGGCACCATCGCGCCGCTCTGTCCCCGTGCGCCGAAGCTGACAAGTCCGCGCACGTCGATCAGATCGGCGTCGGCTGTGAATGTCGCCTTGCCCGGCAATGACGAGGGATAGGTCAGGCCGAGCGGCTGGACGTAGCCGTCACGACCGGCCGGGAAGTAGCTCGCCAAACGCAGATAGGACGATGCAAGGTGAACCCGCGACATCAGCGAGGCGTCCGCAGTCAGCGACAAGCCGGTGGTATAGATCTGCAGGCTCTGGCGCAGGGTGAGATCGGTGTCGCCGGCGAAGCTGACATTACTGCCGAGCAGCGCGAGATTGTCGAAGCCGCCGCTTGCGATCTGCGACACCGACAGACGCGCGCGTCCGTAGATCAGGGATGACGAAGCCGCCGCCGGATTGTCGAGCCACTGCAGAGCACTCCCGCCGCGATCCTGCGCGACGATCAATTCGCGCGGAAGCAACACGCCCGCACTTGCAGTCGCGCGGGGATAGTCCGGCGATAGCAGCCCCACCGACAGCGTACCGCCAGCAGCAGTGGCACTACCGGCTTTCGCCGTGAACGAGCCATCGAGATACAGGCCATTGTTGGAGGTCAGCGAGATGCTGCCGCCATTGCTGGCGACATCGGTCGCGCCCTGCCCCGAGATATCCAGTGTGGCCTGCGTCCCCGATGCATCGAGGCGCGCCCCTTCGCGTACGACGACGAACAGATCGGGTCCGGTCGCCAGACCGGTCGTGTGGTCGATCACACCGCCGATGGTGATGCTGCCGCCATTGGCGACGATGCCGTAGCGCCGCCCCTTGAGGTCCAAAGCCGTTACCGCACGTGCGGCAACGTCAAGCACCGCGTGATCGCCGAGCCAGATCGAGCGGCCATGGCCGGCGGCATTGGCGTTCTGTCCGTCAGTGCCGCCAGCCACCACCGAAGCCAGCGTGATGTTACCGCCCCACGCATTCAGTGTGCCGTCGACGGTGAGCTGGCCGATGCTCTGCAGCTTGATCGCCTGGCCGGGATCGACAGTGATGGCCGCATCGCGCGCAACAGTGAGGCCGACGCTCGCCATGTCGGCGACACCTGATGCATTGGTACCGGCCTGCAGCAGCAGGCCCGCGCCAGTACGCTGGACGAGGCGATCGCCTGCGGCGTTCGGCAGATAGAGGGGTGCGGTCCAGAGTTCGAGCGCGGTCGATGGATCGCCGCCCGTCGCGACGGCATAGGCGCCTGCCCCCATGCGATAGCTCGGCATCATGACGTCGATCGCCGCACCACCGGCGACGGTGACACCCTTGTGGCCGATCACATCGTATTGCGCGAAGCCGGTGCGAAACAGCGTGCTGTCGAGATTGAGAACGGCTGCGTCGGGCGTCCCGCCGATGATAATGGTCGGTCCGGATTCGTCCCCCGCCGGCGGCGCCGTAGCCACGGACTGCACCATTGAGCGTCAGGCGACCGTTGCCGGCGCCCAGCGCATCGGCCAGCAGGCTGACATTGCCGCCTTTGCCGCCCTTGAAACCGCTCTTGACCTCGATGGACGCCCCTGACGATGCATCGATCTGCGCGCCTTCCTCGATGGTTACGTCACGCGTCGATTGCAGCGACACGCTGCCGCCATCGCGAAAGGCCAGTCCGTTACGATCGTCGGCGTCCGCCACCGCATTGGTCCAGGCGCCGCGCACATCGATGACGGCGCCATCGCGCAAGGCGACCGTCGCGCCACCGTTTACTACGAGCGCCACCTGGGAACCGCTGGGGCCCGCCGCCGTAAACAGATTCGTGGCGTTGACGCTGCCCGATCGCGCGGTGACATCAGCCTTGATATCGATCACCGGCGCGATGAGCTTAACGCTGCCACCATTGGCGAGGGTCAGTGGCGCGTCGATGGCGATGGCGCCGCGGGTGCCGAGTTCGAGGCCCCCGAGCCCCTGCGCATTGAGATAATCGGCATCGAACCAGGCGGTGTTGGCGCGACCATCGGGCAAGGCGTCTGCACTTGCGAGGGCAGCGGTGACACCTGCGATATCTCCGATGCGGACATCGGTCGTGTAGAGGTTGGTGAGCCCTACAGCGGTGTATTGACCAAGCGCCAGCGTGCCTGCCCGCGCGATGGTGTTCTGCGTCAGCTTGTAACCGTCGGTGATGCCATCCGGCCGTGCGCTCGACTGCCGTTCGCCCTGGACGACATCGGCCAGGATGTCCCCTTCGAAGATTGCGGTCGGCGTCGACAGGATCAGCCGGCCCGCATCGCGGCCGACCGTGTAGCCCTCCTCCCAGCGCACGCTCTCGCGGCCCTTGCCGAAGGGGCTGGTCCAGACTTCGGTGACGTTCCAGCGCTCATGCTTGCGGATAAAGCCCTGGCCAAGGCCATAGAAGGTCATGTCGGCGCGGGCATCGTTGATGTTGTAGAGCCGGCCGTCCGGTCCGAGGAAGTTCGTGGTGCGGATGTAGCCGGCCTCGTAGCGGACCGCGCCGCCGGAGATGTCGAACACCGACCCACCCTGCGCGACCACTTCCGGCGCCGACAGCGTGATGGCGCCGCCGACCGCACTCCATTCGCCGATCTTGTGCGGGGTGTTGGCGAGATAGCCGCCGACCTCGAGCAGGCCGCCCGGTGTGTAGTAGCGATCGCCCTCGTAGCCACCGGTGCCCGACGGCACATGGATCAGGTCGCGGATATCGACCCAGACGTCGGCGTTCTTGAGCGCACCATTGTCGCGGTTCTGCGGGGAGTCGCGGAGCTCATTGCCCTGGATGTTGACCATGAGGTTGTTGGCCGACATCGCCAGCGACACGTCGCGCACGCCGGAGACATCGATCGTCGCCCCGCTTTCGGTGAAGATGCGTCCGCCGGCCGACACCGCCACCTGGCCGCCCTGCGCCATGGTCAGCGATCCGGCTTGTTGCGAGGCGCCACCCTTGAAGATCACATTGCCGCCGGTCACGATCTCGATGCGCGACTGATCCAGACGGTCGGCGAGCAGGGAGAGATTGTCGAACGGGCCGGTCACCGACAGGCTGCGCTGCTGGTTCGCGGTGGCTGAAGCTGCGATCAGCGCGTCGCGCTGGCTGTTGAGCGCGGCCTCGTCACTTTCGAGCTCGGGGATGACGGTGGTGACGCTGCCCGCGCCGAGCGTCACGCTGCCGCGCGTGTCGGTCACCGAGTTCAACAGATGGATGGTGCCGCGGGTGTTGACCGAGGTCGAGGCGACCAGCGCGCCGTTCTGCTCGATCGTGCGGCCGGCCAGCGTGATGTCGCCCTGCGCGCTGAAGACCATGCCGTCATTGCGGACCAGCCCGGCGAGGCTGCCACCACGAAACAGCGGCGCGATCTCGTTGCCGCGCGTCGTCGAGTACTGGTTGGCGTCCGTTCCGTAGGCACGCCGCAGCACGAAATCATCGCCCGCGGCGAGCTGGGTCTGGCCGTTCGGCGTGGTGATCGCGCCGGCATTGACGACCTGCCCGCCCATCAAGAGCACGAACCCGCCGCCAGAGGTGACAGAAGCCGGCGCATGGGTCGCAATCTGCGCGCCTGCCTCGACGCTGACGACACCGCCACTGGTGCCGTTGCCGAGCAGCGCAGCCGCATCGGTGAAACTTGGCGTCCAGGTGGAGCCGGCCTGGGTCGAATAGATGCCGCGCAGGAACTGGTCGTTCGTGATCTTCGCGGTCGAGGCGATCAACGCGCCGACATTGATCTGGCTTCCGCCGCCGAAGATGATGCCGTTCGGATTGATCAGATAGACCTGCCCGTCCGCCTTGATCGCGCCTAGGATCTGGCTCGGCGCCCCGCTCGCCATGATCCGGTTCAGCGCCACCCAGTCGGAATTGCCCTGCTGGTTGAAGTTGACCGTGGTCTGCGCGCCGACATTGAACGTCTGCCAGTTCAAAATCGCCCGCGGCGCGGTCTGCTGGATGCCAACCACGGTCTGACCGCCGCTTGCAGCCTCGGTCGGCGCATTGGCGCCGCTCCAGCCCGCGGCCATGTCCGGCATCAGGCCGCCGGGCGTGAGCCCGTTCGGCACATTGAGGTTCAGCCCAGCGGCATGCGGCACGCCCTGCGCCGTCGCCCGCGCCGCATCCTGCAGGCTCCGGATCGCCTGCAACGCCTGCGTCGCCCGGTTGAGCGATTGCTGCGCCTGCCGCGCCGCTTGTACCGCCTGCTGCGCGTTCGCGACCGCATGGTTGACCGCCGTCAGCGGCGCACTCACCGAACCGGCGCCGAGCGGACGTGCGACGGCCCCCTCGACACCTGTCAGCGCAAGCGCCAACGCGCTGGTTCCGGCGAGCAGCGCCCTGCGCACGACGCGGCGCGACGTGACCAGCGGAGGGAGTTGCGGGTCTGGCGAACAGACGCGGCGCGGGCGGCTGCCATGACGATGAACCTGCATTCTAGCTCCCCTTTCGCAAGACGTCCGCCGTCGCTGCGAGCGCGCGCAGCTCTGACCTTCCGTCAGCGATATGCAATTGACCCCGACGTCGCATCTGCGACGATCTTAAGATCGAAGAGCAGGCCGGACCGCGACCGGCCGAACAGCTCCCTATCCGTTGACGACTGGGCAGGCCGCCATCAGAACCGGGACGGAGAAATTTTTCGAACCGGGGTGAAACAAATTTTCTTGAGGCGGCTCTGGAACGAAAGATCATCCGACCAGAACGAGACCACCGGGCAACTGCCTGACGGCAACCGCAAAGGCCTGCTGAAGATAAACGAGCACGTTCTCCAGCCGATTCAGCTGAAAGCTCGCGTCGATCAGGCGCTCTCCGAGATGGCGGTTCATCAGAACGATCCTCCCGGACCGGTAGCGGTTGACTTCGGAAATGACATCCGACAAAGGTGCCTTGCGAAACACGAGCCGCCCTTCCTGCCAGGCAATGGCCGTTACGGGATCGACACGTTCCGTCGCGCCGATGCCGAACCGGTCGTAGATCACTTTCTGGTTCGGCTCGAGAACGATAGCCTGCTCCTCACGTTCGACCTTGACGCGGCCATCCAGACAAATCACCGCCACGCGATCGTCGGCGTCGTGACGCACGTCGAACTTTGCGCGGGCGGCCACGATACGTCCTCCGCCTGCAACGACGGTGCAGGATTTGTCCGCTTTCGGCGCGGCCGCGATGATCGCCTCGCCTTTGATCAGTTCAATCCCCGCATCGCTTCCACCGGCCAGTGCCAAGCTGCTCCGCGTATTGAGGTCGACCGAGACGCCCTCGGCGACGTTGAGCCGGCGCCGCTCACCGGGCGCGGTTCGAACGTCAGCTCTCAGCTCCGCCAATGAAGGCCAAAGACCGAGCGGAGGATGGACGGCGACGTAGGTTGCGCATGCGGCTGATGCCGCGACCGCACCTCCCAGGAACGCCCGCCGCGCGAGAACCGGCGTTGAAGTCGCCGCAGGACGCGCAATATGTGGCCGCTTCGCCTGCGCGGCAACTTCGCCAAGCCTGTCCCAGACCCGTGCCGCTTTGGCATAGGCCCTGGCGTTCGACGGATCCTGTCGGCACCACTCCTTGAATGCGTCGGCGTCAGCTTGCGTCGCGGTCCCCGATGACAGCAGCGACAGCCAGGCCATGGCTTCCCGCTGCAGCCGCTCTGGATTGGCCGGCTGCGATTGTCGGTTGTCTGACGGATTGCCCACGTTTCCCATGACGCCTTGTGACATGCCTCCTACTCACTAGACGACTTGGGAGGATACGAACCGAACCGCGTGATCAGGGTTCTTTCAAGCTGATCGGCGCAATATTCCAGTGCGCGCCGCAGGTCCTTGTCGACCATCCGTTCCGAGATGCCAAAGCGCGTGGCGAGTTCGGCATGAGGTGTTCCATCGACGCGCACGCCGATCAGGATCGCCCGCTGGCGCGGTGTGAGCGCCTCAAAGGCGCGAACGAGGGCGGCGAATTCAGCACGAGCCTCCATCTCCTGTTCAGCGTCGATGGCGGCGTCGGCATAGTGATATAGAGCGTCAACTTCGGAGTAGCTCAAGCGGCGATCTTCGGACCGACGCTTGTCATGGGCAATATTCAACGCCACACGGACGATATAGTCATGTGGCCGCAAAAATAGCGTTCCGTCCCTCCCATCCAGCCGCAGATAGGCCTCATGCAGCGCCTCGCTTGCGAGTTCCTCCGAGCCGAGACGGCGCACAAGGCGACGCCTAAGTTCGGTGTAGCCGGCAACCAGCAACTGCCGGAGCGAAGAACGGGATGAGTTTGTCATTCAAAGGAGTCGGATGCACCCGGACGTCTGGATTGCAGAGCCCCCATCGTCGGACCGGTTCGCCTCATTCTCTTGCCGCACCTTGCGACTGGCAATCTCTTGTATGTTCCGGCGACCTCGGCAATATGACAAAGGTCACCGGTTGCTCAAGACCGGGTGGCGGAGCTTCTCCTACCGAGACGCGGCCGATCCGTGCGGCGAGATTCGATGCGGCCTGGTCCTCGGCATCCGCCCCGAGAACGCGAGCGTTCACGATGTCGCCGGCAGGTCCGATCCATATCGCGAGCGCGGCACGGTATTGTCCGGGAGCCGTGTCAGGCGATCCACACAAGGCGCGCTTCAGCGCAGTCTGAAGCGCTGCGAAGAAGTGATTGCGTACCGGATCGGCAGACCATTTCGGTATCCGGCCAATCGGCGGTTCCTGGGCCGCAGGAGCAACCAGCGTGTAGCCCTGATCGGCCGCACGTCGGATGTACAGCCCGGTCGGCCGCAGCAAGGCACGCAATGCTTCCTCGAAGGTGTACACACCCTGCACCGGTGCCGATTTCTGGCCAGCGGCCAGTGCGTGGTCGACAAACACTTCAACGCCCGTTACGGCCGCGTAGGACATCAATGCCTCTTCGAGCGGCTGAGGGGGTATGTCGAAATGCGCCGAATCGGCAGTCCCCCCGACCTCACGTGCGAAGCGCTCTTCGGCGGCATGCACGACGCTCAACGCGGGAAGCAACATCCATGCTGCGATCACTGCAGGACGAACATTCGAGATCGCGAACTTATCGCCTAACCTTTGCAACATCTGTCGTTCGTCACGCCGGACCAGCCGCCGGAAATCGGAAAATCACAGGCAACTAGACGGCAAATATTACGGTTTGACGACGAGTTGCACGTGGGCTTATTCAATGCCCCGGATATTCGCCAAGCTTGGCTGCAAGATCGAGCAACAACTTCACAAGGCCTGCCCTTTCAGTCTTCCGAGGGCACCGCAACAGTTTCGCACCAGAAACAACTGCAACAGAACGAGACGAAAGTCGTCAAATCCGAACGAAAACGCAGCAAAATCAACGGATCCGATCGATATCCTCCCGCTCATGACGGTCTGGGCGCAGCTTCGAGTGCCGTCCGATGATAACTAAACCAATCGCGAGACAGGGACTCGTTTGGGCGCGATAGACTTCGCCCCAAATACGCGGGTTGCAGACGCGACCGGCAAGCTGCCCTCCTTTTCCTTCGCTGTCGCGTCCAATCGTACGATGAGCTCATAGTGCTCATTCAATTTTGGCCTCGCCTGAGCATGATGCTCGGGATGATCAACGCTTCCGGCATTTGCCTGACAGCACAAGAGCGTGTGCCACGGCTATGGCGACGTTTGCAGAGCTCGCGGGCGAAGCACTGATCGAGGAGCAACACATGCTGGGCGCCGCAAACATGGAGATGATGAGGTGACGGTGTTCGCCATCGTAGCCGCCATCCTTGATCGCGAGCTGCAGGAACGTGCTGTCTCCTCGATCCGCCGCGCCAACTGCGAGACCATCATCCGCCACGTCGTCGGCGACACCGCGGCGCTCGCCAACGAAAGCCTCACGGCACCGCTCAATGTCGAAATGATCGAGCAGGAGCCCGGCTCCCGATGACCAACTCGCCGCGCAAGCTATCCGCGGAAAGGCCTGGCGCCGCCGCTTTGGCCGTTGCGCACGCCCTTGCATTACTGCACGCAAGGCAGGATCATGCGGCCGAGCTCGTCCGCCGGGCCGAGCTGGAGGCAACCGCAAATGATCCGCGCAGCCATTTACGCCCGCTTCTCGTCCGATCGGCAGAACGATAGATCTGTCGACGATCAGATCGCGTCCTGCCGCGAGCTCTGCGCCCGCGAAGGCTTTACGGTCGTGCTGACCTTCTGCGATCGCGAGATCTCCGGCGCCTCGACCGTCAATCGTCCCGGCTTCCAGGACTTGATGCGAGCAGCCGAAGCGCGCCGCTTCGATGTCATCGTCGCCGAGGACGTCGATCGCATTTCGCGCGACCAGGGCGATTGGCATACCGCACGCAAGCGGCTCGACTTCCTCGGCATTGCGATCCACACGGCGAGCGGCAAGGTGGGCAAGCTCGATGGCGCCCTGCGCGCGCTCATGGGCGAGATGTTTCTCGAGAACCTGGTCGTCCACACCCGCCGCGGCCTCGAGAGCGTGATCCGCGACGGCCGCCACGCCGGGGGCCGCGCCTACGGCTATCGGGCGATCGCAGGCAAACCAGGCGAGCTCGAGATCGATCAGGCCGAAGCCGAGATCGTGCGGAGAATCTTCTGTGAGTTTGTCGAAGGCAAGACGCCGCGCGAGATCGCCGCGGGCCTCAATGCCGACGGTGTCAAACCGCCCCGCGGCAACAATTGGAATGCGTCGACGATCAACGGCAATGCCGCACGCGGCCATGGTATGCTGATCAACGAGCTCTATGCGGGTCGCATCGTCTGGAACAAGGTCCGCATGATCAAGGATCCTGCCACCGGAAAGCGCGTGCCACGCCCGAACCGCAAAGACCAATATCGCAGCGTCGACGCGCCGCACTTGGCGATCGTTGAAGACGCGATGTTCAAGGCCGCCCAGGTGATCAAGGCTGGCCGCAGTCACCAGGGCGCCTCGCAATCGCGCAAGGCTGTCCGGCCCTTATCAGGCCTGCTACGCTGTGGATGCTGCGGCGCCGGTATGTCGGCGATCGGCGCGCAGAGGGAGGGGAAGCCTCACCGCATGCAGTGCTCGGCATTCCGCGAGAGCGGCGTCTGCAGCAATGGCCGCAAGGTTTCGCGGCCGGCGATCGAGACTCTGGTGTTTGAAGGCTTGCGCGAGGAGCTCGCCAATCCCGAGGCAATCGCCGAATATGTCCGCACCTACAACTCCGAGCGCCGGCGCTTGGCCAAGGAGAGTGGCGATCGCGAGAAGCATCTGCAGCGCCGCAACGGCGAGCTCGACCGCGAGATCGATCGCCTGATCACGAACATTGCGAAGGGCGCGGATTTCGACACCTACAACCCGAAGGTCAATGAGCTCGCGGCCGAACGCAAGCGCGTCAAGGCCGAACTCGCACAGATCGCGGCCGCTTCCGAGATCGTTACCGTCCACCCGGCGGCGATCGAGCGCTATCTCGCCGATATCAAGCGCCTGGCCGAGGTCGCCGCAGAGGCTGCGGAACTCGACGAGCCCGAGCTCGTCGCAACGCTGCGCCAGCTGGTCCAAGCCGTCATCGTTCATGCGCCGCCGGGGACCGACGAATTCGCAATCGAGATCAAGGCATCCTTGTCGGAATTGACGTTGCCGGGACCGTTGCTGAAACGTTCGGGTGGGGGGGGGACAAGTGGTAGCGGGGGAGGGACTCGAACCCCCGACCCCAGGATTATGATTCCCGTGCTCTAACCAGCTGAGCTACCCCGCCACGGCGACGCCGTTGCGGCATGGAAATGCCGCGGCGCGAATGCGCGGCATATAAGGAGTGGGCGGACGGCCTGTCAAGCAAAGCAGGCTGTCGGCCAAGTCCCCTGCCAAGGTGCTGCGAAACGGGGGCTATTTGGGCCGGACGGAGGGATCGCCGCCGGGGCTGCCGGGTGGCGGGATCACCGGTGTATTGCCGCCGTCCGGGGCCGGCGCGTGCATTTCCGGGTCGACCCCCGCGGGCGGGCACAAGACGCCGTCGGAACGCGCAAGCTTGTCGCCGAGCGGCTCGGATCGCTGGCCGGTGGTGGTATCCGGCGTGGCGTTGGGGTTCGCCGGACGTTGCATCGGCGTACAATTCTCGCCGCGTGGCGGCTGGGGCGGCGCGGTCTGCGCCGGGGGTGTCGTCGGCGCAGGCGGGGCCTGTGCGACCGCCGCACCCGACACCGCCATCAGCACACCGAAAAAGAGAAGTGACTGGTTCATCCGCATGCAAAGAAAACGGCGGGCGCGCGCGGAGGTTCCGCACCAGCCAAGAGCTCATTCACGATTTGCGGAAGCGGATCAGCGAAAAATGCCCCATCGGCGGCATCGGGCGCCGCTCGGCAAGGGTGACGCCGCCGTGTTTCCTGGCCCAGTTGGCGAGCCGCGCCCATGGAAATTCCGGCCGCCAGCCGAGCCTTCGGGCAAGCGGCGCAAATGCCAGTTCGAACAGGCGCCGCGGCCCGCTTTCGGCGCCGATGTGGTTGACCAGGATCAGCTCGCCGCCAGGCTTCAGCACGCGGATGAAATCATCCAGCGTCGCCTCGGGATCCGGCACCGCCGTGATGACATATTGCGCTACCACCGCGTCGAAGAATGAATCCGGGAACGCGAGGTTCTTGGCGTCCATCACCGCCAGCGTCTCGACATTGGTCAGGCCCAGCGCGCGCACGCGCTGCTGCGCCCGCCGCAGCATCGGCTCGGAAATATCAACGCCGCAAAGTCTGGTGCTCCGCGAATAGTCCGCCAGCGACAGCCCGGTGCCGACGCCGACATCGAGCACACGGCCGCCGATCCGGTCGGCTTCCGCGATCGTCGATTGCCGGCCCTGATCGAACACCTTGCCGAACACGAAATCGTAGATCGGCGCCCAGCGCCCATAGGCCTTTTCGACCCCCTCGCGGTCGATATCCGCCGCCATCCCCCTGCCCCGAATTTATGTCAGCGCACGGCCTCGGCGAGAGGCCGCGCCATCGCAGCCACGTTCCTCGCGGCTGCGCTCTTGATGAATCCGCCGCCGAGCACGCGCGCCTGGCCGGACGGCGTGTCGTAGAACACGCAGGCCTGCCCGGGCGATACGCCCTCTTCGCCGGCGACGAGCTCGACCTCGTAGCCCCGATCGGTCCTGCGCAGCAAGGCCGGCTGCGGCGCGCGCGTCGAGCGCACGCGCACGAATAGCTCGATGCCCTCGCCGATGACGCGATCGAGCGCGCCATCGCCGATCCAGTTGACGTCGCGCAAGAGAATGCGATCCATGCGCAGCGCCTCGCGCGGGCCGACGACGACACGGCGGCTCGCCGCATCGAGCCTCACGACATAGAGCGGCGCGCCGGTCGCGATCCCCAGCCCCTTGCGCTGGCCCACGGTGAAATGGACGATGCCCTGGTGCTGGCCGATCACCTTGCCGTCGAGATGGACGATGTCGCCGGGCGCAACCGCGTTCGGCTTCAAGCGGCTGATGATGTCGGTGTAGCGGCCGGTCGGCACGAAGCAGATGTCCTGGCTGTCCTGCTTGTCGGCGATCTCGAGACCGAAGCGGCGCGCGAGTTCGCGAACCTGCGGCTTGGTCATGTCGCCGAGCGGAAAGCGCAAATAGTCGAGCTGCTCGCGCGTGGTCGCGAACAGGAAATAGCTCTGGTCGCGATCGGCGTCGGCGGCACACACCATCGCCCGCGATCCGTCGGCGAGGCGCCGCGAGGCGACATAATGCCCGGTCGCGAGCACGGCGGCACCGAGCTCGCGCGCGGTCGCGAGCAGATCGCGAAACTTGATCGCGCGGTTGCACTCGATGCACGGCACCGGCGTCTCGCCGAGCGCGTAGCTGTCGGCGAAATTGTCGATCACCGATTCGCGGAAACGACTCTCGTAGTCGAGCACGTAATGCGGAATGCCGATCCGCTCGGCGACATTGCGGGCATCGTGGATATCGCGGCCGGCGCAGCAGGCGCCCTTGCGATGGGTCGCGGCGCCGTGGTCGTAAAGCTGCAGCGTGATCCCGACCACGTCGTAGCCTTCCGACTTCAAGAGCGCAGCCGTCACCGAAGAGTCGACGCCGCCGGACATGGCGACCACGACCCTCGTATCCTCGGGACGGCCTTCGAGATCGAGACTGTTGCGCATGGAAGAGGTCATCGATTTCTATCGCGAGCAGCCGTTGCCCCCGCGACCAGCGTTAAAAGCGGACTTTGCCCAGAAGGCTTTGGAGCATCGCCGAAAAGGGCTGATTTGCCTCGTCGGGGCGCAGGAAGAGCCACCCTTTAATATAGGCCGTATCGCCGCGAAGCAATCAGCCGTCCTTGGAAGAGATATAGACGGCAAATCTTGCCGCCGGGCAAAAAGCGAACCGCCGCGACATTGCTCCAAATCCGGCACCCTCCTCGTAAGATACTGTAATATAATGGTATTTTTTCGAGGACTCGCTGGCCCGCTCCTTGCTGATGGGGAACTGAAGTTCCATCCCGAGGGTCGGTTGTGGTCAAGGTCGCGCAAGAAGCATTGGCAGGCATGTCGTTTCAGGCCAATTCGCCGAGGTCGGCGCGGCCCGATTCCGGCCCCGCGCCCGGAAATGACAGTTTTGCCGCGCTGGTCGACAGCAACACGGCGGCCCGCGACGATCGGCCCGACGACAGTTCCCGTCCTCCGCCGGCATCGGCGCGCCGGAACGATGATCCCGCTTCGGCGGCGAACACGAGGTCGCGCGATGACGGCGCCGGCCCTGACCGCCCTGAGCGAAATGATGTCGATGCGCGCAACGACGCCGGCTCCAGCGGTCGGACCGACAAGCCCGATCACGCTGACTCGAAGTCCGACACGCCAAAATCCGATTCGGCAAAGTCGTCGAAACCGAAGGACGATGCCCCGGCCAAGGATGATGCCAAGGACGGTGATGAATCCAAGCAGGACGACGGCACCGCTGCAACCACGGTGATTGCCGCGACGGCTTCCGCAGTCGTCGCCAGCCCCGCCAATGCAGCGCCCGCAACACCGCCGGTCTCGGACCCGGCTACCGCTCCGCTCGCGACGGCGGCCGCGGCAATCGCGGCTGTGGCCTCGGTCGCCGGTACGGCTCCCGCAGCGGCCGACGCGGTCAAGACCGATGCCCAAGCCAATGCCCAGGCCGAGGCTCAGACGGACGCCAAAGCGGTAGCCGCCGTTTCCGATAGCGCGGAGGCAGTTGGCGGCACCGCGACCGGCATCGCGCTGTCTGCAGCCGCCCTCTCGCCGACGCCGCAGGCAAAGGCCACAACCCAGTCAAAGCCGACGCTGACCGCGAAGGACGCCATCCCCACGTCAGGCGCGCAAGACAACGCAACAGACTCCGCGCCGGCCGAAGCGCCGACTGGCATTGTCCCGGATATCGCCCCGCCAGAAGCGGCCGCCGGCAAGCAGAAAGCCGAGCACGCCTTTGTTGACGCGGTGAAGGCGGACGCCTCAGGCCATTCCGCGCTGACGCCGGCTGCGCACGCCGCAAGCCATGTGGAGTCGGGCGCCGCGAACCCCGCGCAAACGCTGGCCGCTGCATCCGACAACGCTGCGCAGGCGGCCGCCATGATCCAGCCGCAGATGCCATCCACGCCCACGACGCCGTCGGCCAATGCGCAACTGACCGTGACCGCGGCAACAACCCATGGCAATGCGGTGCCGGTCAGCGGCCTCGCACTGGAGATCGCGGCCTCGGCCACGAAATCCGGCTCGATCCGCCCGAGCTTGGGCGCATCGATGTGCGCATCCATGTCGACAACCATGGCCAGGTGACGTCGCATCTGACCGTCGAGCGGCCGGAAACGCTGCAGATGTTGCGCCAGGACGCCAACCAACTGCAGCGCGCGCTGGACAATGCCGGCCTCTCGACCGGCAATAGCGGATTACAGTTCAGCCTGCGCGACCAGTCGTCGTCGGGGCAGAACGGCGGCAACCAGTCCAATCCCAATGCACATCGCCTGATCGTCAGCGAAGACAGCGTGCCGGCGACCGTCGCCGGCCGCAGCTATGGCCGCATGCTCGGCGCGAGCGGCGGCGTCGATATAAGGGTCTAGAAGGAGCGCACCATGGCAACTGACGTATCGATGCCGTCGCCGGTGGTATCGGCACCCGGGACCGGAACGGCCTCGGGCAACAACACGGCGTCAACCCAGACGAAGGGCATCGCCGACAACTTCCAGACCTTCCTGACGCTGCTGACGACGCAATTGCAGAATCAGAACCCGCTCGATCCGCTCGACACCAACCAGTTCACCGCGCAACTCGTGCAGTTCGCCGGCGTCGAGCAGCAGCTCAAGATGAACGACCAGTTGAGCTCGATCGTCGCCCTGGAGAAGAGCGCGCAGTCGACGCAGGCGCTGATCTATGTCGGCAACACCGTTGCGGTCGACGGCAGCAAGGCGAATTTCAACGTCTCGGCGACCTGGAACATCAATGCGCCGAAGGAAACCAACGCCACCATCACGATCAGCGACTCGACCGGCCAGACCGCCTATTCCGGCAATTTTTCGCTGAAGACGGGCGGCTCCAGTTTCGTCTGGGATGGCAAGGGCAATGACGGCAGGCAATGGCCGCCAGGCAGCTACACGCTGACCGCGACGGGCAAGGACTCGTCCGGCAACAACGTCGCAATCTCGACCGAAGTCCAGGGCGTGGTCGATTCGGTCGACCTGACCGCCACGCCGCCGCTGCTCTCGATCGGTGGCCAGACCTATACAACCGACCAGATCAAGCGAGTGATCCGCCCGAGCACTGGTAACGGCGGCAATGACTCTGGTTCAGGGTCCGGCGATGGCTCCGGCTCCGATTCCGGCTCGACCTAGAGCTTCGGTTCTGATGGAATTAGAACCGAAGCTCTAGATTCTTTGCTTTGACGCGTTTTCTTCACGCGAACCGGTACCCACTTCGCTCGAAAACGCTC
>NZ_PSRR01000105.1 GCF_004296405.1 Bradyrhizobium sp. Leo170 | reverse complement strand
CCCGAAGGGCGAACCCGGAATCTCGAGATTCCGGGTTCGATGCTAACGCATCGCCCCGGAATGACGGTGATTGTCTTGTTCAATGACGCGCCCGCAGCGCCTCGTCAACCGACGGGCTCGCTTGCGCGATCTGGCGCGCGAGATCGGCGACGCGCTCGACTGCGGCAATATCGGGAGAGGTGAGCCAGCTTGCGTTGAAGGTGAGCGGCGCCATCTTGATGTCGGTATCGAGCAGTTGCAGCCGTCCGTCGGCGAGTTCGTTCTCGACGATGGCTGACGGGATCACGGCAATGCCGAGCCCTTCGATCGCCATGTGGATCACCGTTGCCAGCGAGGCGCTGGCGTGCAGCCGGATCGGCGGCAGGTCCGGCCGTTCGAACACCGCGCGTACGCTTTCGTAAGGCACTGTCTTGCGGGGAAAGGTGATGATCGGAAAGCGCGCCAGGTCGCGCCGCGCCACCGGGCCGTTGCCGAGGCCAAGCGCCGGGCTCGCCAGAAATCCGATCGGATAGTCGCAGAGCACGCGGCTCTGCACGCCCGACGCCGACAGCGGCCCCACCACGAAGGCGAGCTCGATCTCTTGCGCGAGCAGCCGCGCGCTCAAATTCGGCGTGATGTCGACCTCGATTTCGAGCGACAGGTTCGGATAGACCTCGTTGACGCTCTTGACGAGGCGCGTCAGCCAGGTGTGCACGATGGTCTCGGCGACACCGAGCCGCAGCACGCCGCGCATCGCGGAGCGGTCGCCGATCTCCGCCATCATCTCCGAGCGCAGCCCGATCAGCTTCTCGGCATAGACCATCATCTGCCGGCCGCTCGGCGTCGGCGAGGCCACCCGATGGTCGCGGTTGAGCAGCTTCACGCCCAGCTCGCGTTCGAGCTGGGCGATGCGTTGGGAGATCGCCGGCTGGGTCGTGTTGAGCCGCTGAGCCGCCCCACGGAAGCTTCCGAGCTTGACCACCCAGAGGAACGTTTCGATCGACCTGAAATCAAGCATTGGAAGCTTTTTCCTATCCGATAAGTTGGATTTATCGAATTCGATTAGAAAGGAAGATTAGACTTTATAGCACGCTTGGTGTTGGCTGCACTTGTTGAGATATTAGGCAGGTCGATTTAATGACTGTTTTTGTGGCAGTGCAGCAAGCCGGTTACACCGACACCATGCTTCCGAGCCGAGAGGCCCGCTTGGCCTGCCGCAACGGGATGGCTTCGAGTACTGCCGGGGTGGCGAACGGCTTTGTCCAAGGCAACCTGGCCATCCTGCCGGAAAAGCTCGCCGGCGCCTTCCACCGCTTCTGCCAGCTCAACCCGAAGCCGTGCCCGATCATCGGCATGTCTGAAGTCGGCGATGTCAGCATTCCTGCGCTCGGCCTCGACCTCGACATCCGCACCGACGTGCCGCGCTATCGCGTCTGGCGCGACGGCGAGGTCGTGGAGGAGCCGACCGACATCATGCAGCATTGGCGCGACGATCTCGTCGCCTTTGTGCTCGGCTGCTCGTTCTCGTTCGAAGAAGCGCTGATGGACGAGGGCCTGCCGATCCGCCACATCGAGCGCAACGTGCGGGTGCCGATGTACCGCACCAATATTGCCTGCCGCCCAGCGGGCCCGTTCGCGGGACCGATGGTAGTGTCGATGCGTCCGTTCAAACCGGCCGATGCGATCCGCGCGGTGCAGGTCACCTCGCGTTTTCCCTCCGTGCACGGTGCGCCCGTGCATCTTGGCCATCCGCACCTGATCGGCATCGACGACATTGCAAAGCCCGACTATGGCGATCCGGTTCAGGTCGAAGCCGATGAGATCCCGGTATTCTGGGCATGCGGCGTGACCCCGCAGGCGGTGATCGCGAGTGCAAAGCTGCCATTCGCAATCACGCATGCGCCGGGACTGATGCTGATCACCGATCTCAGGAACAAACAATTGGCGGTGCTGTAGAGCATGATCCGAAAAAGTGGAAACCGGTTTTCCGAAAAGATCATGCTGCATGATCCGATTCCGTCTAAATCGGATCGTGCTCGAATGGGCAGCGCCTGCCGTTTCTTGAGGCTTTACCGCAACCGTCATCCGTTTCATTCGATAGCTACGCTTCAATTAAGGGGGAATTTCCGCAAATGACGATCACTCGCCGCAATGTGTTGCTTGGAGCCACCGCTGCCGCCGCGCTCGCGCCGATCGCTGCGCGCGCGCAAACCAGTGAGGTGGTGATCGGCGTGATCTATCCGCTGTCCGGCGCCAGCGCCCAGATTGGCGTCGACGCGCAAAAGGCATTCGAGACCGCGGCCGACATCATCAACAAGAACTATGATTTCGAGCTGCCGCTCGCCAAAGGCGAGGGCCTGTCCGGCCTCGGCGGCGCCAAGGTCCGCCTCGTCTTCGCCGATCACCAGGCCGATCCGCAGAAGGGCCGCGCCGAAGCCGAGCGCCTGATCACGCAGGAGAAGGTCTGCGCCATCGTCGGCACCTACCAGAGCGCGGTTGCCGTCACCGTCAGCCAGATCTGCGAGCGCTACCAGATTCCGTTCATCTCGGCCGACAATTCCTCGCCGAGCCTGCATCGCCGCGGCCTGAAATTCTATTTCCGCGCAGCACCTCATGACGAGATGTTCTCGACCGCGATGTTCGACTTCTTCGATGCGATGAAGAAGAAGGGCACCAAGATCAACACCCTGTCGCTGTTCCATGAGGATACGATCTTCGGCACCGACTCCGGCAACGCGCAGACCAAGCTCGCGGGCGAGCGCGGCTACAAGATCGTTGCCGACATCAAGTACCGCGCCAACTCGCCGTCGCTGTCGGCCGAGGTGCAGCAGCTCAAGGCTGGTAATGCCGACGTGCTGATGCCCTCGAGCTACACCACCGACGGCATCCTCCTGGTGAAGACCATGGCCGAGCTCGGCTACAAGCCGAATGCGATCGTGGCACAGGACGCCGGCTTCTCCGAGAAAGCGCTGTATGACGCGGTCGGCGACAAGCTCGAAGGCGTGATCTCGCGCGGCAGCTTCTCGCTCGATCTCGCCGCCAAGCGGCCGATGGTCGGCAAGATCAACGCGATGTTCAAGGAGAAGTCGGGCAAGGACTTCAACGACTATTCGTCGCGCCAGTTCATGGGCCTGATCGTGATGGCTGATGCCATCAACCGCGCCAAGTCCACCGACGGCGAGAAGATCCGCGAGGCGCTGGTCGCGACCGACATGCCGGGCGAGGTGACCATCATGCCCTGGAAGCGCGTGAAGTTCGACGACATGGGCCAGAACAACGACGCCGATCCGGTGCTGCTGCAATATATCGGCGGCAAGTTCGTCACGATCTTCCCGCCGCAGGCGGCCGTCGCCGAAGCCGTCTGGCCGATGAAGTAACCGGCGCGGGCAGAGGATATAACGTTGTGATGTTGGATTCCACGACAGCCGCACGTTCCGTCATTGCGAGCGAAGCGAAGCAATCCATGCCGGCACGAGGTCGAGCAGTGGATTGCTTCGTCGCTTCGCTCCTCGCAATGACGAATGGCGAGGTCGGTGCGGAGAAACAGCGGTGACAGCCGAGACCATTATCCAGTCGCTGGCGAGCGGCCTCCTGATGGGGCTGCTTTATGGGCTGATCGCCGTCGGGCTGGCGCTGATCTTCGGCCTGATGGACGTCGTGAACTTCGCCCATGGCGAGTTTCTGATGATCGCGATGTACGCGACATTCTTCCTGTTCGCGTTCTTCGCGATCGATCCGCTGTTGTCGGCGCCGCTGGTGGCGGCGGCGCTGTTCGTGTTCGGGGCGATCGTCTATCTGTTGATCGTGCGCTTTGCCGTGCGCGCCAAGGCCAACGCCGGCATGGTGCAGATCTTCTCGACCTTCGGTCTTGCGATCGTGATGCGCGGACTGGCGCAGTTCTTCTTCACGCCGGACTATCGCAGCGTCACCAATTCCTGGCTCGGCGGCAAAACCATCTCGATTGGCGGCATCTTCCTGCCGGAGCCGCAGCTCGTCGGCGCGCTGGTGTCGATTGCGGCCTTCGCGGGGCTCTACTTCTTCATCAACCGCACCGATTTCGGCCGCGCGCTGGAAGCAACGCGTGAGGACGCCGGTGCCGTGGCGCTGGTCGGCATCGACAAGAACCGCGTTTTCGCGCTCGGCTGGGGATTGGGCGCGGCGCTGGTTGGTCTTGCCGGCGCGATTATGGCGATCTTCTTCTATGTCTATCCCGATGTCGGCGCGTCCTTCGCGCTGATCGCCTATGTCACCGTGGCGCTCGGCGGCTTCGGCAGCGTGTTCGGTGCTTTCGCCGGCGGCATCATCGTCGGCCTGGTCGAGGCGACCACGGCGCTGATCCTGCCGCCGTCGCTGAAATCGGTCGGCATCTACGCGGTCTATCTGCTCGTCGTTTTCGTCCGCCCGCGCGGCCTGTTCGGGTCGATGTGATGGACAAGGATTTTACCAGGCGGCGCCGCCGCGAGTTGATCGTCGCCTTTTGCCTTGCGGCCGTCGCCGCGCTGGTGCCGCTGTTCGTGAAGGACGTCTACGTCCAGAACGTCATGGTGCTGACGCTGATGTATGCGGCGCTGTCGCAGAGCTGGAACATCCTGTCCGGCTATTGCGGACAGATCTCGCTCGGCCACGCGCTTTATTTCGGGCTCGGCGCCTACACGACCGCGCTGCTGTTCACCAAGTTCGGCGTGCTCCCCTGGTTCGGCATGCTCGCGGGCGGCGCGCTCTCGGCGCTGATCGCGATGGCGCTCGGCTATCCCTGCTTCCGCCTGCGCGGGCACTATTTCGTCATCGCCACCATAGTCATCGCCGAGATCGGGCTGCTGCTGATCCAGAACTGGGACTGGGCTGGGGCGGCGCTCGGCATCGACATCCCCGTGCGCGGCGATAGCTGGCTGAAATTCCAGTTCACGCGCAGCAAGCTGCCCTATTTCTATTTCGCGCTGGCGCTCGCCTGCGTCGCCTGGTTCGTCACTTGGTGGCTGGAGGATTCCAAATGGGGCTATTGGTGGCGCGCGGTGAAGGACAATCCGGATGCCGCGGAAAGCCTTGGCGTCGTCGTGTTCAATTCCAAGATGGGTGCAGCGGCGGTGTCCGCGTTCCTGGTCGCGGTTGGTGGCAGCTTCTACGCGCAGTTCGTCTCCTATATCGATCCTGAGAGCGTGATGGGTTTCCAGTTCTCGCTCCTGATGGCGCTGCCCGCGGTGCTCGGCGGCATCGGCACGCTGTGGGGGCCGGTGCTTGGCGCCGTGATCCTGATCCCGCTGACCGAACTGACCCGTTCCTTCATCGGCGGTTCGGGACGCGGCGTGGACCTGATCGTCTACGGCACGCTGATCGTGCTGATCTCATTGGCGCTGCCGAGAGGACTGGTGAGCCTGTTCGCATGGCCCAAGTTCTTATGGCGCAAGGCGGCCGTGCGATGACGGCGCTCCTGGAAACCCGTGGCGTCTGGCAGCGGTTCGGCGGCCTCGTCGCCAACAGCGACGTCTCGATCTCGGTCGGCCGCGGCGAGATCGTCGGGCTGATCGGCCCCAACGGCGCCGGCAAGTCGACCCTGTTCAACCTGATCGCCGGCGTGCTGCCGCCCACTCAAGGCTCGATCTGGTTCGATGGCGAGGATGTCACGAGATTGCCGGCGGCGGAACGCTGCCAGCGCGGCATCGGCCGCACCTTCCAGGTCGTCAAAAGCTTCGAGACCATGACGGTCCTCGACAACGTCATCGTCGGCGCGCTGATCCGCAACACGGTCATGCGCGTGGCCCGCCGCAAGGCGCATGAAGTGCTGGAATTCTGCGGGCTCGGCGCGCGTGCCGACGTGCCGGCAAGCGACCTGGTACCATCAGAGAAGCGTCGGCTTGAGGTCGCCCGTGCGCTTGCGACCGAACCAAAACTCTTGCTGCTCGACGAAGTCTTGACCGGCCTGACGCCGGTGGAAGCCAAGACCGGCGTCGAACTGGTGCGCAAGGTGCGCGACACCGGCGTCACGGTGCTGATGGTCGAGCACGTCATGGAAATCGTGATGCCGCTGGTCGACCGCGCCATCGTGCTCGACCTCGGCAAGGTGCTGGTCGAGGGCAAGCCGTCCGAGGTCGTCCGCGATCCGAAGGTCATCACTGCCTATCTTGGGGATCGTCATGCTGTCGGTGCATGAAGTCACCACCGCCTATCAGGGGCTGGTCGCGATCTCCGCCGTCTCGATCGAGGTCGCCAAGCGCGAGATCGTCTGCGTCGCCGGCGCCAACGGGGCCGGCAAGTCGACACTTCTGAAATCCATTGCCGGCGCCGAGCGCCCGCGCTCCGGCACCGTCACCTTCGACGGGGCGCGGATCGATGGCAAGCCGCAGCATATCATCACCGCCGGCGGCATTGCCTTCGTGCCGGAAAATCGCCGGCTGTTTCCGCGTCTGTCGGTGCGCGACAATCTTCGCCTCGGCAGTTATCTCTATCGCAGCGAAGCCAACCGCGACGAGCCGCTCGACCTCGTGTTCAAATTGTTCCCGCGGCTCTCGGAGCGGCTGGAGCAGCGCGCCGAGACGCTGTCCGGCGGTGAGCAGCAGATGCTCGCGATCGGCCGAGCGCTGATGACCCGCCCGCGTCTGTTGATGCTCGACGAGCCATCGCAGGGCATCATGCCAAAGCTGGTCGACGAGATCTTCCAGGCGGTGAAGCGCATCCGCGACGCCGGCATGACCGTCCTGATCGTCGAACAGCGCATGGCCGAATGTCTCGAAATCGCCGACCGCGCCTACATCCTGCAGACTGGCCGTGTGCTGATGCAAGGGCCCGCAGCGGAGATCAGCACCAACCCCGACGTACGCAAGGCCTATCTGGGGCTTTGACGCGGGCCACTGTCCCCGTCATTGCGAGCGCAGCGAAGCAATCCACTTCTCCACACGCGCGGACAAATGGATTGCTTCGCTGCGCTCGCAATGACGAAGCGATAGTTTCTCCGTCATGCCCGGGCTTGTCCCGGGCATCCACGATCTTTCTTTCTTCGGATGCAAAGAACGTGGATGGCCGGGACAAGCCCGGCCATGACGAATTCGGAGAGGCTAGTGCCCGTGCTCCGGCAGCTTTAGCCCGAACACCTTCGTCAAATCCGCCACCTGCTCGGGCGATAGATAGCGCGGGTTCAGACCGCGCAGCAGCAGATAGAGCCTCGCGGTTTCCTCCAGTTCCTCCGTCGCGAACACCGCGGCTTCCAGCGTGTCGCCTGAAACCACCGGCCCATGGTTGGCGAGCAGCACGGAAGAATATTTGCCCGCCAGTCCCTTGATCGCGTCGGCGACCGCGGGGTCGCCGGGACGATAATAAGGCACCAGCGCAGTCTGGCCGCATTTCATCACATAATAGGCCGTCAACGGCGGCAGCGCGGCGCGCGGGTCGATCTCGGGCAGCATCGAGAGTGCCACCGAATGGGTCGAATGCAGATGCACCACGGCCCGCGCCGCACCGCGGGTCTGGTAGAGCGCCGTGTGCAGCGGCACTTCCTTGGTCGGCGCGTCGCCCGAGACCAGCCGGCCATCAGCATCGAGCCGCGACATCCTGGCAGGATCGAGGAAACCGAGCGAGGCATTGGTCGGCGTCACCAGCCAGCCGCCGTCATCAAGCCTCACGCTGATATTGCCTGACGAACCCGGCGTCAGCCCGCGTTCGAACAGCGAGCGGCCGAAGCGGCAGATTTCCTCACGGAGCTTTGTTTCGCTCATGGCAGCCATACCCGTTTCCCGCCTTGTCTCACGCTTTGGCACGGCGGCCAAGCCGTGATACGCAGGGGCAAGACACCAAGAAGAATGTGAGGGACCGCCGCATGCCAGACCAGTCAAAAACCCGCGTTGCCGTGATCGGGCTCGGCTCGATGGGATCAGGCATGGCGACCTCGCTGTTGCGCGCGGGCTTTGCGGTGACCGGCTGCGACGTCTCCGCCGACAGCGTCGCGCGGTTCGTCCAGAGCGGCGGCAAGGGCGCCACGACGCCGAAGGAAGCCGCCGATGGCGCCGACATCGTGGTCAGCGTGGTCGTCAATGCCGCGCAGACCGAAACGATCCTGTTCGGCGAAAATGGCGTGGCCGAGACGCTGCCGAAGGGATCCGTGTTTGTCTCCTCCGCGACCATGGACCCCGATGTGGCGCGGCGCTTGGCAAAGCAGCTCGAGGCGACCGGACGGCATTATCTCGATGCCCCGATCTCCGGCGGCGCCCAGCGCGCGGCGCAGGGCGAACTCACCATCCTCGCTTCCGGCAGCGCGGCGGCATTCGCCAAGGCCCGTCCCGCGCTCGATGCGATGGCGGCCAAGCTCTACGAACTCGGCGATGCGGCCGGGCAGGGCGCCGCGTTCAAGATGATCAACCAGCTCCTCGCCGGCGTGCATATCGCCGCCGCCTCGGAGGCGATTGCGTTCGCGGCCAAACAGGGGCTCGACATCCGCAAGGTCTACGAGGTGATCACGGCCTCCGCCGGCAATTCCTGGATGTTCGAGAACCGCATGCCGCATGTGCTCGACGGCGACTACACGCCGCGCAGCGCGGTGGAGATTTTCGTCAAGGACCTCGGCATCATCCAGGACATGGCTCGGTCAGCGAAATTCCCGGTACCAGTCGCAGCCGCAGCGCTGCAGATGTTTTTGATGACGGCCGCCGCCGGCATGGGGCGCGACGATGACGCCTCAGTGGCGCGGATGTACGCCCGCGTCACCGGCGCCAAGCTGCCGGGCGAACCGAAATAGAGCAGATGAGATCAGGTCGAGTTGTATCCGCGATGAACGCTACGCTCCCTCTCCCGCTTGCGGCAGAGGGCCGGGGTGAGGGTGTCTCCGCGATGGGACTATCCGTGGGGAGAGAGCCCTCACCCGCTGCGCCAAGAGCGCCATAGCCGAAGCCTCGCTTCGGCGTGTCTTAAGAACGGCCGCCGAAGGCGGCCTAGGCTCTCCCGCAAGCGGGAGAGGTGAAGTCAAATCGCATCACGCCATAGCAAACAGAGGTCAGTCGATGCCCCGCTTTGCCGCCAATCTCACCATGATGTTCAACGAGGTTACGTTCCTCGACCGTTTCGAGGCCGCGGCGAAAGCCGGCTTCACCGCGGTGGAGTTCCTGTTTCCCTATGACCATCCGGCGAAGGAGGTCGGCGAGCGGCTGCGCAAGAACGGCCTGACGCAGGCGCTGTTTAACCTGCCACCGGGCGATTGGGCGGCCGGAGAGAAAGGGTTCGCGGCGCTGCCGGACCGGTTTGCCGATCTGCAGGCGAGCCTTGCCACCGCGCTGCCTTATGCGGAGGCGACCGGCGTCAAGCGCGTGCACCTGATGGCGGGGATCGCGGAGAGGAGCGACAGCAGGGCAGTCGAGGCATTTTATAAATCCGTCACATGGGCTGCTGAGTTCTTCGCGCCGCACGGCCTCGACGTCGTGATCGAGCCGATCAATCCGCGCAACGTGCCCGGCTATTTCCTCAACGATTTCGGCTTTGCCAGCGACCTGATCAAAGAATTGAAGATTCCGAACCTGAAGCTGCAGTTCGACATCTATCACTGCCAGATCATCCATGGCGACGTCACGATGCGGCTGCGCGAGATGATGCCGATCATCGGCCACACCCAGATCGCCAGCATCCCCTCGCGCAACGAGCCCGATGGCGAAGAGCTGAACTACCCGTTCCTGTTCGATGAGCTCGACCGGCTCGGTTATGCCGGCTTCGTCGGCTGCGAATATAATCCGCGCGGCAAGACCACCGATGGCCTCGGCTGGTTCAAGCCCTATGCCGGAGCAAAAGCATGACGCTCGCGCTTGGCTGCATCGCCGACGACTACACCGGCGCCTCCGATCTCGCCAACACGTTGACCCGCGCCGGCCTGCGCACGGTGCAGACGATTGGCGTGCCCTCGGACGATCTCGCTCTGCCCGAGGTCGATGCGGTGGTGGTCTCGCTGAAGAGCCGCTCGATCGAGGCGAGCCAGGCGGTCACACGCTCGCGCGCGGCGGAGAAATGGTTGCGTAGCCGCGGCGCGGAGCATGTGCTGTTCAAGATCTGCTCGACCTTCGATTCCACCGACGCCGGCAATATCGGCCCGGTGATGGATGCGCTGCGCGAAGATTCCGGCGACAACATCGTGCTGGTCACGCCGGCATTTCCGGAAACCGGCCGCACTGTATACCAGGGCAATTTGTTTGTCGGCTCGGTGCCGCTGAATGAAAGCCCGCTCAAGGATCATCCGCTCAACCCGATGCATGACTCGAACCTGGTGCGGGTGCTGGCATGCCAGAGCAGCACCAAGGTCGGGCTGGTCGACCTTGCTACCATTGCGCGTGGCGCCGACGCTGTTCGCGCGCGTCTTGCCGATCTTGCCGCCGGCGGATTTGGCGCCGCCATCATCGATGCTGTGTTCGACCGCGACCCCGGCATCATCGGCACTGTGGCGCTGGATCATCGCGTTTCGGTCGGCGCTTCCGGGATCGGGCTCGGGCTTGCCCGGGCGCTGGTTGACTCGGGCAAAGTCAGGCCGGAGGCCGCGAGCGCGACGGCCGAGGCGCTGGTCGGAGGGCCAGCCGCCTGTCTCGCCGGAAGCTGCTCGCAAGCGACACTGCAGCAGATCGCCAATGCCGAGCGCAGCATGGCCGTACTTCATCTCGATCCCGAGCGGATCGTGACCGGCAAGGATGAACTCCATCGCGCGCTCGCCTGGGCGCGCGACCGGATCAGCGAAGGGCCGGTGCTGATCGCCAGCAGCGCCACGCCCGACGAAGTCGCAGCTCTGCAGTCCCGTCATGGGCGTGATGCAGCAGGGCATGCCATCGAGCAGGCGATGGCAGATATCGCGGAATGCCTCGTTGAAGACGGCGTGCGTCGATTGGTGGTCGCCGGCGGTGAGACGTCAGGTGCCGTGGTCGATCGTTTGCGAATCCCAGGTTTCCTCGTCGGCGCCGAGATCGCCGCTGGTGTGCCAGTGCTGCGTGCGGTCGGCGCGAACAAAGGTGAGATGCTGCTTGCTTTGAAATCAGGCAATTTCGGCGGCCCGCAATTTTTCTCGGACGCGCTTGCGCTGATGCGCTGATCGCGTGTCGCGTCGTTCATTTGTTAGTGACGGTTTTCGCCTACCGTAACTCTACGGAGGGACAAATTAACGCGACCTCAGAAGTTGCGCGGTTTGATCGCCAGTAAGGCATCCTTCTAGACCAAACCAAAGCACCTTGCATCACCCGACGCGCCCGACACGCGCAACACCAAGAGATTTTCAGATGTTCGCCAAATACTCGATCCGCGCCAAGATCATCACCGTGGTTGCGCTGCTGCTCGTCGCAATGACCGGCATGGGGCTCCTCGCCGTCCGCAACATGCAGGCGATCAATGCCAATACGGTCGACATCACGACGAGCTGGCTGCCGAGCGTCCGGGTGCTCGGCGAGCTTCGCGCCAGTGTCATTACCTACCGCAACGTGATCCGCGAGCATATGCTCTCGGAAACGCTCGAGGAGAAGTTGGCGGCGGAGAAGACCCTGGTCACCGTTGTTGAGGGCGACATAAAGGCCCGCAAGAGCTATGAAGCGATGATCACCTCCCCGGAGGAGCGGGCGCTTTACAATCAATGGTCTGAAACCTGGGATCGATACAAGAAGGGCACCGAAGAGGTGATGGCGCTGTCGCGCAGGGATGTCGGCAAGATCCCGCATGACGCCCATGAGCTGAACAGCAAGACCGTGAACAAGATCGGGCTCGACGCCGACGCGGTTCTCCTCAAGGACATCGAACTCAACAAGACGGGCGCCGACAAGGCTGCGGAGGACGCCGCCGCCAACTACTCTTCCGCCTTCGCGATACTCGCTTTCATCCTCTTGGCCGCGGTGCTTGTTGGCGCGGTCGTCAGTTTCCTGCTGATCCGCGACGTCTCGGCTGGGATCGCTTCCATCGTCAAGCCGATGCAGGCGCTCGGAAATGGAGACCTGACCGCCGAAGTCCCGCACCAGGGTGAGAAGACCGAAATCGGCACGATGGCCGATGCGCTCCAGGTGTTCAAGGAAGCCCTGATCGCCAAGAGGGCCGCCGACGAGGCTGCAGCCGCCGACGCCGAAGCCAAGATCGAGCGTGGCCGCCGCGTCGACGCCATCACCCGCAATTTCGAGACCATGATCGGCGAGATCGTCCAGACCGTCTCTTCCGCCTCGAGCCAGCTCGAAGCCGCGGCCGGCACGCTCTCCTCGACCGCCACGCGCTCGCAGGAATTGACCACCGCGGTCGCCTCCGCCTCGGAAGAGGCGTCCACCAATGTGCAGTCGGTGGCGTCCGCGACCGAGGAGCTGTCATCCTCCGTCACCGAGATCAGCCGCCAGGTCCAGGAATCGGCGCGGATGGCGGGCGACGCCGTCGGCCAGGCCCGCAGCACCAATGACCGTGTCAGCGAGCTCTCGAAGGCGGCGGCGCGGATCGGCGATGTCGTCGAACTCATCAACACGATCGCGGGCCAGACCAACCTGCTGGCGCTGAACGCGACCATCGAGGCGGCGCGCGCCGGCGAGGCCGGCCGCGGCTTTGCGGTGGTCGCCTCCGAAGTGAAGGCGCTGGCCGAGCAGACTGCGAAAGCCACCGGCGAGATCGGCCAGCAGATCACCGGCATCCAGGCCGCCACCCAGGACTCGGTGAACGCGATCAAGGAAATCAGCAACACCATCGAACGGCTGTCGGAAATCTCCTCGACCATCGCCGCGGCGGTGGAGGAGCAGGGCGCGGCCACCCAGGAAATCTCCCGCAACGTCCAGCAGGCCGCCCAGGGCACCCACCAGGTCTCGGCCAACATTACCGACGTGCAGCGCGGCGCGACCGAGACCGGTTCGGCCTCCACGCAGGTGCTGTCGGCAGCAAAGGCGTTGTCCGGCGACAGCAGCCGCCTCAAGGTCGAGGTCAGCAAGTTCCTGGATTCGGTACGGGCGGCTTAATTACTTAATTAGTTGCGATAATTCCCGGCCGCGGTTCACTCCGCGGCGGTCCGGCCCGGCAGCTATGTCGAGGATGTGAACGCGGATTGCGTCGCGCAAAGTTGGCTTTTGGCCCGTTTTTCGCTAGATCGACGCTTGTGAATTGGCCTGTAGGGGCGCCAATCCCCCGTTCATTTTACGGGTTCCGGGGAATAACTCGTCAATGGTTGCACTGGTCCGTATCGCGCTGAGCCGGCCGTATACGTTTGTCGTGCTCGCGCTGCTTCTCCTCATTGTCGGACCGCTCGCTGCCCTGCGCACGCCCACCGATATCTTTCCCGACATCCGCATCCCCGTCATCGGGGTGGTCTGGCAGTACACTGGCCTGCCGCCGGACCAGATGTCCGGGCGCATCACCACGCCATTCCAGCGCGCGCTGACGACCACCGTCAACGACATCGAGCATATCGTCGCGAATTCCTACAACGGCTTCGGCATCATCAAGATCTTCTTCCAGCCGAATGTGGACATCCGCACCGCCAACGCCCAGGTCACGGCGATCTCGCAGACGCTTTTGAAGCAGATGCCGCCGGGCGCGACGCCGCCTTTGATCCTGAACTACAGTGCCTCCACGGTGCCGATCATCCAGGTCGCGCTGTCAGGTGAGGGGCTGACCGAGCAGAATCTCGCCGATATCGGCATCAATCAGCTCCGCACGCCGCTCGTCACCGTGCCCGGCGCCGCCATACCCTATCCGTTCGGCGGCAAGCAGCGACAGGTACAGATCGACCTCAATTCCACGGCGCTGCAGGCGCGCGGCCTGTCGGGGCAGGACGTGGCCAATGCACTCGCTGCACAAAATCTGATCACGCCGGTCGGCACGCAGAAGATCGGTCAATTCGAATACAACATCCAGCTCAACAACTCGCCGCTGAAGATGGAGGATCTCGGCAACCTGCCGATCAAGACCGTCAACGGCGCCATGGTCTATGTGCGGGACGTCGCCACCGTGCGCGACGGCAACCCGCCGCAGACCAACATCGTCCATGTCGACGGCAACCGCTCGGTGCTGATGATGGTGCTGAAGGCGGGCGCGATCTCGACGCTCGATATCATCGCGGGCATCAAGCAGAAGGTGATCGACGTCCAGGACCAGCTTCCGGACGCGCTGAAGATCGGCTTCATCGGTGACCAGTCGGTTTTCGTCCGCGGCGCCATCACCGGCGTCGCCTTCGAAGGCGTGATCGCCGCATTGCTGACCAGCGTGATGATCCTCTTGTTTCTCGGGAGCTGGCGATCGACCATCATCATCGCGGTCTCGATCCCGCTCTCGGTGCTCGGCGCCATCATCATGCTGTCGGCGATCGGTGAGACGCTCAACATCATGACGCTCGGCGGATTGGCGCTCGCGGTCGGCATCCTCGTCGATGACGCCACTGTGACGATCGAGAACATCAATTACCATCTGGAGCAGGGCAAGCCGGTCGAACAGTCGATTCTCGACGGCGCCAACCAGATCGTCACGCCGGCGTTTGTGTCGCTGCTCTGCATCTGCATCGTGTTCGTGCCGATGTTCTTCCTGACCGGCGTTGCGCGCTTCCTGTTCGTGCCGATGGCGGAAGCGGTGATGTTCGCGATGATCTGGTCGTTCATCCTGTCGCGCACGCTGGTGCCGACGATGGCGAAATACCTGCTGCAGCCGCATGTGCATCACGAAGGCGGGCTGCCGCCGACGCGCAATCCATTCAAGCTGTTCCAGCGCGGCTTCGAGGCGCGGTTCGAGCGCATCCGCCGCGGCTATCGCGACATGCTGGCGATGGCGCTCGGACACCGCGCCGTCTTCGTCACCGGATTCCTCGGCTTCGTCGCCGTGTCCATGCTGCTGGTGCCGTTCCTGGGACGCAACTTCTTTCCCGCGGTCGACGCCGGCAACATCCTGATGCACGTCCGCACCCAGGTCGGCACCCGCGTCGAGGAGACCGCCAACCAGCTCGCCGAGGTGCAGAAGGCGATCCGCAAGATCATCCCGCCCGAGGAGATCGACACGCTGGCCGACAACATCGGCATGCCGATTTCCGGCATCAACATGACCTACAACAACACCGGCGTGATCGGTCCGCAGGACGGTGACATCCAGGTCAAGCTGAAGGAAGGCCACAGGCCGACCGAGGAACATGTCCAGGCGTTGCGCGAGCAGTTGCCGCGGATGTTCCCCGGCATCGGCTTCGCGTTCCTGCCCGCCGATATCGTCAGCCAGATCCTGAACTTCGGCGCGCCGGCGCCGATCGACCTGCAGATCCGCGGCGCCAATCTCGACGCCAATTTCGCCTATGCCAACAAATTGCTGAGCCGGATCCGCCGCATTCCCGGCATTGCGGACGCGCGTATCCAGCAATCGCCGAACAGCCCCACCTTCAATATCGATGTCGACCGCACCCGCGCGCAATATGTCGGGCTGACCGAGCGCGACGTCACCAACAGCCTCGTCGTCAATCTCGCCGGCAGCTCGCAGGTCGCACCGACCTATTATCTCAATCCGGACAACGGCGTGTCCTATTCGATCGTGATGCAGACGCCGCAATACCAGATCGACTCGCTGAGTGCGTTGCAGACGTTGCCGATCACCGCGAGCAACAACCCACAGTCGCCGATCCTGGGCGGCATTGCCGACATCACGCGCTCGACCTCGAGCGCGGTCGTTTCTCAATACGACATCCAGTCCATGGTGCAGATCTACGCCACCACGCAGGGCCGCGACCTCGGCGCTGTTGCCACCGACGTGCGGGCGCTGATCGCCGAGACCGCAAAGGACGTGCCGAAGGGAAGTTCGGTGGTGCTGCTCGGTCAGGTGCAGACCATGAACAGTGCGTTTTCGGGCCTTTTGTTCGGCCTGCTCGGCGCCGTCGTGCTGATCTATCTCTTGATCGTCGTGAACTTTCAATCCTGGTCCGATCCGTTCGTGATCATCACCGCGCTGCCGGCGGCGCTCGCTGGCATCGTCTGGATGCTGTTCACCACCCAGACCACGCTGTCGGTGCCGGCGCTGACCGGCGCGATCATGTGCATGGGCGTCGCCACCGCCAACAGCGTGCTCGTCATCAGTTTCGCCCGCGAGCGCTACGAGCAGCTCGGTGATCCTATTGCCGCCGCGCTTGAGGCCGGCTTCGTGCGTTTCCGCCCGGTGCTGATGACGGCGCTAGCCATGATCATCGGCATGGCGCCGATGGCGCTCGGACTGGGCGAGGGCGGCGAGCAGAACGCCCCGCTCGGCCGCGCCGTGATCGGCGGCCTGATCTTTGCAACGTTCGCGACGCTGATGTTTGTTCCCGTCGTCTTTAGTATGGTACACAAGAAGCAAGGCGCCAGCGCCGCCGCCGCACCGGAGATGTCGCATGCCCACTGACCAACGCCCGCCGGTCTCGCGCTGGAAACTGGGCATTTTCGGGCTTGCCGCCGGTGTCGGCCTGGTCCTCGTCGTCATCACCGGCATCCGCGCCCGCGAGGAGCAGGGCACCAAGCTCAAGGAATGGACCGATAATCAGGCCATCCCGAGCGTCGCGGTGGCGCCGCCCAGCGCCAAGGTGCTCAATCCCACGATCGACCTGCCGGGCCGGCTGGAAGCCTATTATCGCGCCCCGATCTTCGCGCGCGTGTCCGGTTACCTGACGAGCTGGAGCGTCGACATCGGCGCCCGCGTCAAGGCCGGGCAGGTGATCGCCGAAATCGAGGCGCCCGACCTCGACCAGCAATTGCTGCAGGCCAGGGCCGATCTCGCCAGCCAGCAGGCCAGCGCCAAGCTCTCCGAAGCGACGCTGACCCGGCGCAGGTCATTGCTCGCCTCCAACTTCGTCTCGATGCAGGAGATCGACGAGCGCACCGCCGATCTCTCCAACAAGAAAGCCGCCGTCAATTCCGGCCAGGCCAATGTCGAGCGGCTGGAAGCGCTCGCCGGCTACAAGAAGATCACCGCGCCCTTCGACGGCGTTGTCACCGAGCGCAACACCGACGTCGGCGCGCTGATCAATGCCGGCGGCAATGCGGGGCCGGCGATGTTCATCGTCTCCGACATCTCTAAGCTGCGCGTCTATGTGAACGTGCCGCAGAATTTCGTGCCGTCGATCAAGATGGGCGCCAAGGCCGTCATCACGCTGCCGGAGTATCCGAACCGCACCTTCACGGCGACGGTGGAGGCCTCCTCGCAGGCGGTCGATGTCAGCTCGGGAACGACGCGCATGCAGCTTGCGCTGGACAATTCGAACGGTGAATTGATGCCCGGCGGCTATGCCAATGTGAAGCTGACGTTGCAGCGCGACACCATTCCGCTGCACATCCCCGCCAGCGCGCTGATCTTCGACAGCAACGGCCTGCGCGTTGCGACCGTCGGCGCCGATGACAAGATCCTGTTCAAGAAGGTGACGATCGCCCGCGACCTCGGCAAGGAGATCGAGATCGCCTCCGGCCTCACCGGTGACGACCGCATCATCATCGCCCCGCCCGACGGCATCAACGACGGCGACCAGGTCCGCGTGGTCGGCGGCGGCGCAAAGAAGCCGACCACGGCCTCCGAAAAGCAGGACGTGAAGGGGTAGGGGCGGTGGCGCTCCCTCCTTCGTCATGCCCGGGCTAGACCCGGGCATCCACGCTTTGCATCCGCGACCAAAAACGTGGATGGCCGGGACAAGCCCGGCCATGACGGAAAGAAAAGATAAGGCTCAAGCCACCCGCCACTCCGGGACGCCATCATTCGCCATGACGATATCGCCCGTCGTGCCCACCGGCGTGCGCTCCATGCTCAACAGATGCGCCAATGTCTTCGCATCGTTCGCAGGCACGCGGCCGAGCGTGCGGCGGTCGTCTTCGGTGCGCAACATGACAACGCCGTGTTCGACCTCGCCATTGCCGCGGTAGATCACGGTGAAGCTCTCGACTTTGCCCTTGCCGCTGGCCTCGGCGACGAATTCGGGCACCTTGCGGCGGTTGCGGTCTGCCTCACGCTGCACGCTGGTATCCTGCTTGAGCGCCTCCTTCGGCGCCGCGCGCGATAGCACCAGGCCATGATGCTTGGTGACGAAGCCGCCCTGGCCGTAGAGCAGGCCGAGCTTGGCACCACTACGGAGCTTGCGCACCATCGCGCAGGCTGCGTGCGTCATGTAGGTGTTGAGCGGCGCGCCGAAGAAGGTGAGCCCGCCGGTGACCGTCGGCTGCACGTCGGGGCCCAGGCCCAGCGTGCGTCGCGCCATCTTGGGCACGCAGGGGAAGCAGCTATAGAGCTCGATCGCGTCGAACTTCTTGCCGGCGCCCTCGACGAGGTCCATCACTGCCTTGAGCACCGCGGTCTGCGGATGACTCTCGAAGAACTGGTCGCGCACGAGATAGTCGCGCGGCTCCTCCGCCGACGCACCGCCGAGCGGATAGATTAATCGGTCTTCCGGAATGCCGGCCTCACGCGCCTTGGCGAGGCTCGTGAGCAGCAGCGCGCCGCCCATGTTGACGGTCGGATTGGCTACCATCAGCTTGGTGTAGGGCCAGGCGATCAGCCGGTTCTCCGGCGTCGGCGTGGTGATCTCCTCCGGCGTGAAGCGCTTCTTCAGCCACGAATTCGGGTTCTCTGCCGCAACGCTGGAATAGGTTGACCACAGCTCGCCGGACTCGGCTAACGCCTCGCGCGGCGTCTGTCCCCAATGCGCTGACGTAGCGGACTCATAGAGCGGATAGACCGTGATCGGCCTGAACACGCCGAGCTTCACCGCCAGCGGCTTCTGGAACGCGGCCCCGCGCTTCGGCTCCTCGACATCATGAGCGAACGGCGTCCACGGCAGCGCGATGCCGCCGCGATCCGCCTTGGTCGCGGTCGACTGCGCCTCCGCGCCGCACACCGCCGCCACGCTGCATTCGCCGCGCGCGATCCGCTGCGCCGCTTCGTGCAGATAGCGGATCGGGCTCTCGCCGCCGACCGGGCCGTAATAAAGATGCGCCGGCTTGATACCGAGCCTTTCGGCGAGCTGCTTCTCCGGATCGCGATAGCGCCAGCTCAGGAAATTGACGACGTCGAGCGACTGGACGTCACCAAGCAGCTTCGCCCCGCTGTCGGCTTCGGCGCGCTTGAGCGCTTCTTCAAGCAGCGCGAGTGGCTCCAGGCCGGCGGCGATGTCCTTCGGACGGTCGACGCTCTCGCCGACGCCGACGATGACGGGGATGCGGTCTTCGGAGGTGCTATTGGACATTTCTTCTCGGTTCATTTTCGACATTGGGCTTGCTGCCCGTTGTACTCGTCATTGCGAGCGAAGCGAAGCAATCCATCTCACAACTTGCGGAAACGTGGATTGCTTCGTCGCTTCGCTCCTCGCAATGACGGCACTATTCCGCCAACAGCGCATTCATGTGTTCCACCGCCTCGATAAAATCTTCCTTGAATTCCTGTACCACGGCGCCCGCCGATTTCACGCCGTCGATCAGGCCGACGCCCTGGCCGACAAAGTAGCTGACGAGATCGCGCGCCTTCTCGTTGCCGGCGGCCGCCGCGCGGTCGATCGAGTTGAAGGCGTCGCGGCTGATGATGCTCTGTAGCGGCATCGGCAGCGCGCCAGGGCTGTCGGGTGAGCGGTCCCAGGCATCGGTCCAGACCGAGCGGAGTTGCCGCGCCGGCTTGCCGGTGCGTCCCTTCGAGCGCACCGCGTCGCGCGAGGACGCTGCGATCATCTTCTCGCGGAAGATTTCCGTGGTCTCGGATTCCACGGTCGCGAGCCACACCGAGCCGGTCCAGACGCCGGCGGCGCCCATCGCCATCGCGGCCGCCATCTGCCGCCCGGTCATGATACCGCCCGCGGCCAATACCGGCACATCGCGGATCGGCTTGATCGCCTTGATGACCTCCGGCACCAGCACCATGGTCGAGACCTCACCGCAATGGCCGCCGGCCTCGGTGCCCTGCACGACGAGGATGTCGACACCGGCCGCGACCTGGCGCAGCGCGTGCTCCTTGGCGCCGACGAGCGCTGCGACCGGCACGCCGTGCTTGCGGCCCATGTCGATCATCTCCTTCGGCGGCACACCCAGCGCATTCGCGATCAGCTTGATCGGATGCTTGAAGGAGACTTCCAGCAATTCGAGCGCGCGCTGTGCGTCGAATGGCTGCGGCTGGTTGTCGGCAACAGCGGTCGTCGTCAGCTCGATGCCGTATCTCTTCAGGAGGCTGCGGGTGAAGTCGCGATGCGCGGGCGAGATCCGCTGCTCCAGGCTTTTCCAGGTGACATTCTTCTCGCCGGCAGTCGAGATGTTCTCGGGGATCAGCACGTCGAGCCCATAGGGCTTGCCGTCGACGTGGTCGTCGATCCATTTCAGTTCCTGCTCGATGCTTTCAGGCGAATGCACGGTCGCGCCCAATACGCCAAATCCGCCGGCGCGGCTGACGGCGGCCACCACGTCGCGGCAATGGCTGAAAGCGAGCAGAGGAAATTCGATGCCCAGCATGTCGCAGATCGGCGATTTCATGGCTGCGTTCTCTCTCCCGGTGGCAGCTTCACGCTGCTTTTCTTGCTTTGATCATCAAGACGCTAGCGCATTAGTAGGCCCATGCAAAGCGCGGCAACAAGCACAAGCGCGGCAACGATCACAACGTCATCCTGAGGAGCGGCCGTAAGGCCGCGTCTCGAAGGATGGGCCGCAGGCGCGATCTCGGCCTACATGGTTCGAGACGGCGCTGCGCGCCTCCTCACCATGAGGGTCGACGGTGTTCCACGTGGCAGAATATCGCGGCACGCTTTGTCTCTTGCGCTTTGGCGCGTCGCAGAGAATGCTGGCCAGTAACGAAAAGGATCTGCAAGGGAGCCTGCGTCCATGTCCGCCTCGCCATCCGCTTCCGCAACTCCTGCCGCTCATTACGACGTTGTCGTGGTCGGTGCCGGTTTCGCCGGCATGTACATGCTGCACCGGTTGCGAGGTCTCGGCTTTACGGCGCGGGTGTACGAGCAGGGCAGCGGCGTCGGCGGCACCTGGTACTGGAACCGCTATCCCGGCGCGCGCTGCGACGTCGAGAGCATGCAGTATTCCTATTCATTCTCCGAGGAGCTGCAGCAGGAGTGGGATTGGAGCGAGCGCTACGCGCCGCAGCCGGAAATTCTGCGATACGCCAACCATGTCGCCGACCGCTTCAACCTGCGTTCTGACATTCAGTTCGATACCCGCGTCGATGCGGCCGCGTTCGACGAGACCAGCAAGCTCTGGTCGGTGACCACCTCCGACGGTAAGACCGTCACCGCCAAATTCGTGGTGCTTGCCACCGGCTGCCTGTCGAATGCGCGCAAGCCCGACATCAAGGGCCTCGATCGGTTCGAGGGCCAAGTCTATCACACCGGCCATTGGCCGCATGATCAGGTGGATTTCACCGACTTGCGCGTCGGCGTGATCGGCACTGGTTCATCCGGGATACAGTCGATACCTGTGATCGCCGAGCAGGCGCGCCATCTCACCGTGTTCCAGCGCACCGCGAATTTTTCGATCCCCGCTCGCAATGCCAAGCTGCTAGATGAAGAACGCGCATGGTTTCGCGCGAACTATCCGGAGATCCGGCGCGTCGAGCGGGAAGTGGCGCGCAACGGCATCTATACCGACCTGCCTGATCGTGGCGCCCTCGATGATGGCGAAAACGAGCGCCGTGCCAAATACGAGGCGCGCTGGCAGCGTGGCGGGCTCACGTTCATGTCGGCCTACAACAATCTCGCCCTGGAGCAGGCCGCGAACGATACCGCCGCGAACTTCGTGCGGGAAAAGATCGCAGAGATCGTCAAGGATCCCGAGGCCGCAAAACTGCTGCAGCCGAACAGCCATCCGATCGGCTCCAAGCGGATCTGCGTCGACACCGATTATTTCGCGACCTTCAACCGGCCCAATGTGACGCTGGTCGACATCAGGAGCAATCCGATCGAGGAGATCACGGAAGGCGCCGTGCGCACCACGGCAGGCGAATATCAGCTCGATGCGCTGGTGCTGGCGACCGGCTTCGACGCGATGACGGGATCGGTGGCAAAAATCGACATTCGCGGCCGCGACGGATTGACGTTGAACCGGAAATGGGCGGAGGGACCGCGCACCTATCTCGGCCTGATGAGCGCCGGCTTTCCGAACCTCTTCATCATCACCGGTCCCGGCAGTCCGTCCGTGCTGTCGAACATGATCGTCTCGATCGAGCAGCATGTCGATTGGATCAGCGATTGCCTCGACCATATGCGAGAGCGTGAACTCGACACGATGGAGGCGACCAGGGAGGCCGAGGATAAATGGGTGGCGCACGTCAACGAGGTTGCCCACACCACGCTCTATCCGCAGGCCAATTCCTGGTACATGGGCGCCAACATTCCCGGCAAGCCGCGGATCTTCATGCCCTATATCGGCGGCGTCGGAGCCTACAGGCAGATCTGCGACGAGGTCGCGGCGAAGGACTATGACGGCTTTGCGATGACAGGCGTGGAACGGCGGCAGCGGGCGGCCGCATCCTGAATCCACTTTCGTAGGGTGGGCAAAGCGAAGCGTGCCCACCATATCCAATGCACTTGAGCAGGGTGGGCACGCGCCTGCGCGCCTTTGCCGACCCTATGCCTTGCGCTAATACTCGCGCCTTCCGCGCTGGAGCCCCGACCAATGACCGATGCACCGACCTATGAGCCGCCGAAAGTCTGGACCTGGAACAAGGAGAATGGCGGCCGCTTCGCCAGCATCAACCGTCCGATCGCCGGGCCTACGCATGAGAAAGAACTTCCCGTAGGGAAGCATCCGTTGCAACTTTATTCTCTGGCGACCCCTAACGGCCAGAAAGCCACGATCATGCTGGAAGAGCTGCTCGCGCTCGGCCATTCCGGCGCCGAGTATGACGCCTGGCTGATCAGGATCGATGGCAACCAGTTCGGCAGCGGCTTTGTTGCGGTCAATCCGAATTCCAAGATTCCGGCGCTGCTGGACCGCAGCGGGCCGGAACCGATCCGCGTATTCGAGTCCGGCGCGATCCTGATGCACCTTGCCGAGAAGTTCGGTGCATTGCTGCCGACCGGTGGCCAGGCTCGCGCCGAGTGCCTGTCATGGCTGTTCTGGCAGATGGGCAGCGCGCCGTTTCTTGGCGGCGGCTTCGGCCACTTCTATGCCTATGCGCCAACCAAAATCGAATATGCCATCGACCGCTATGCGATGGAGGTGAAGCGTCAACTCGATGTGCTGGATCGTCGTCTGGCGGACAACGAATATCTATCCGGTAGCGAATACACGATCGCCGACATCGCGGTCTGGCCGTGGTACGGCGGGCTGGTGAAAGGCCTGCTCTATGGCGCAGGCGAATTCCTGTCGGTGCATGAATACAAGAACGTGCAGCGCTGGACCGATCAGATCGCAAAGCGTCCGGCCGTGAAGCGCGGCCGCATCGTCAACCGCATCTCGGGCGATCCCGCAAGCCAATTGCACGAGCGCCACGACGCCAGCGATTTCGAGACCAGGACGCAGGACAAGATTGGGGCGGCTGCGGCATCGTAACCGGCGTATGGCGGACTAGCGAAGCGTAATCCGCCATAGGCCTGCGCCACGAACACCGCCGTCATTCCGGGGCGTCCGAAGGACGAACCCGGAATCCATCGGGCCGCAGGCGCACGTGGAGAAATGGATTCCGGGCTCGATGCTGCGCATCGCCCCGGAATGACAGCGCCGTCATTGCGAGCGAAGCGAAGCAATCCACGCCTCCACAAGCCGCGCTATGGATTGCTTCGCTCCGCTCGCAATGACGATGTGGCTGCTTTCGGTGCGACATAACAGCCCGACGGGCAAATCAGCCGAAAGCCTGTCCATCCCTCGCACGAAAAATATTCCGCTTTCGCCGTCGGGCAAATCAGTGATTTAACTCCGCGCGTCTCACGCGAATGAGGGGCGGATCGCGATCGTCACGTTGCGGT
>NZ_PSRR01000104.1 GCF_004296405.1 Bradyrhizobium sp. Leo170 | reverse complement strand
TACGTACCGAACGCGTTGGCGCTAGGTAAGCTTTGCTGACGTGTTAAGGTAATGTCGATCGACGAAGAATCCCGACGAGCTGGGACGCGAGCAAGAGAAAGCCTCACTACACGTTGCATCGGATATCGCTCGGTATCCGCTCGCGTGCTGTCGTCCTTATCGCCCCCTTGGTCGTCAGCCTGGGCCACAATTGCTCCTTGAGTTGTATTTGGCGACCGACGGTGCGATGATGCTCGCGCTCACAGACGCGTACTCGGTTTCTGGAATTCCAGGTCGCAAGCTTTTCTTCCTTGCAGACGCATGAGCACAGCAGTGAATGCGAACCCGGTCAGCGAGATTGTTGCCTGGCACGCGACATCTCAACAAGAGGTCGTGGAGCGACTCGGCACCAGCCGGGAGAAAGGTCTCGATCCGGCTGAGGCCGCGGTCCGCCTACGGAAATACGGGCCCAACCGTCTGCCGGAAGGCAGGAAGGAGGGCCCGTTTGCCCGGTTTCTAGCGCAGTTCAACAACATCCTGGTCTACGTGCTGCTCGCCGCGGGCTTCACCAAGTTGATGCTGAACCTCTGGGTTGACGCGGCAATCATCTTTGGTGTCGTCGTTCTCAACGCGCTGCTTGGGTTCATTCAGGAGGGCAGGGCCGAGAAGGCACTGGACTCCATCCGCAACATGCTGTCGGCGGAGGCGCGGACGGTGCGCGGTGGCGAGACCCGCATGATTGCTGCGGAGCAGCTTGTTCCGGGCGACGTCGTGCTCCTGGAGTCGGGTGACAAGATTCCTGCAGACCTGCGGCTCATCGAGGCGAAGAACCTGCGGACTGAAGAGGCCGCCCTCACTGGCGAATCGGTGCCGGCGGAGAAGGGCGTCGATGCGGTGCCTGCGAACGCGACGGTCGGGGATCGCGAGAGCATGGCGTTTTCCGGCACCATGGTCACGTCCGGTCGCGCGACCGGAGTGGTCGTCTCGACCGGTAGCGAGACCGAACTCGGCCGCATCAACCAGTTGCTCGCCAATGTCAGTCCACTCGAGACCCCGTTGCTGCGCCAGGTCAAGAAATTCGGCTACGCCATCACCGCCGCGATCGGGGTGATCAGCGTCCTGATATTCGCCTACGGAAAGTGGGTGAAGGGTATGGACTTTGTGGAGCTGTTCCAGGCCGTCGTTGGCATCGCCGTATCGCTCATTCCGGAGGGACTACCCGCGCTCATCACGATTACCCTGGCCATCGGCGTGCAGCGCATGGCGCAGCGCAACGCCATCATCCGGCGATTGCCTGCGGTCGAGACGCTTGGATCGGTGTCGCGGATTTGCTCGGACAAGACGGGCACGCTGACGCTCATGGAAATGATGGTGGTGTCCGCCGTCACGGCTGAGTCAGCATATCAAATTACAGGCGACGGCTATTCGCCGAAGGGGGAGATCAGAAAGGACGGAGAGCCCGCGGGCAGGGAGCCGGTACTCGCGCTCATGGGGCGGGTTTCGTTGCTCTGCAACGATGCGGAGCTGTTTCAGGAGGAAGGCCGCTGGAAGGTGGAGGGCGATCCGACGGAGGGCGCGCTCTATCCGTTCGCGGCCAAGCTCGGTATGGATCGGCAGGCAGAGCAGGCGGCAGCTCCGCGTATCGATGCCATTCCGTTCGAATCCGAGCACAAGTTCATGGCGACGCTCCACGAGGCTGCGAGCGGCGAGCAGGTGCTGCTGGTCAAGGGCGCCCCGGAAGTGATCCTCGATCACTGCGATCGCCAGCAGACCGCCAACGGCCAGCCGAGGCCGCTCGACCGCGAGCACTTCTTGAAACAATCAGACCGGCTTGCGGCTCAAGGCGAACGTGTGCTGGCGCTGGCGTGGCTCGAGAATCCGAATGTGAAGACCGGCGGTCTCATCGCAGCCGACTTGCCACGGACGCTTGTCTTGCTCGGCCTGATCGGCTTGCTGGATCCGCCGCGCAAAGAGGCCATCGAGGCTGTGAAGGAGTGCCACGGCGGTGGCATCCGGGTCACCATGATCACGGGCGATCACAAGATCACCGCCGCGGCCATCGCCAAGATGCTTGGTCTCGGCGACGGGAAGACGGCGATCACGGGCGCCGAGATCGAGGGCATGGACACCGCGACGTTGCAGGAACGCGTTCGCGCCGTTGATGTCTTCGCACGTGCAAGCCCTGAACACAAGCTGCGCCTTGTGAAGGCCATTCAGGCCAACAACCAAATCGTGGCGATGACAGGCGATGGCGTAAACGATGCGCCTTCGCTCAAGAAAGCCGACATCGGCGTTGCGATGGGTATCAAAGGCACCGAGGTAACGAAGGAGGCAGCCGGGATGATCCTGGCCGACGACAACTTCGCCTCGATCTCGGCAGCGGTGAAAGAGGGACGCACGGTCTACAACAATATCGAGAAGGCCATGCTTTTCTTGTTGCCGACCAACGTCGCGCAGGCGCTGGTGATTGCGTCGGCAATCTTTCTTGGCTTCACCATGCCGATCACCGCCCCGCAAGTGCTCTGGGTCAATATGGTGACTTCGGTTGCGCTTGGCCTGGTCATCTCCTTCGAGCCGCACGAGATCGATGTGATGCAGCGGCCTCCGCGCGCGGCGGACCGCCCGATCGTCACCGGCTTCGGGATTTGGCGGATCGTCTTTGTTGGCTTGGCGCTCCTTGCCTACACCCTGCTGGCGTTCTTCTGGATGAAGGGCCAGGGCGCTTCGGACGGATTGGCGCGGACGGTCGCCGTCAATGCCATCACGATTGGCCAGGTGTTCTATCTCTTGAACAGCCGCTATCTGCTCGACTCGTCGCTCGACCTCAAGGCGCACATGGGCAATCAGTACTTGCCGCTCGGCATCATTGCCGTGGTGATCCTGCAACTGATCTTCACCTACACACCACCGTTCCAGGCGATGTTCGGCAACGAAGCTATCCCGTTATGGGTCTGGCCCTGGCTGCTGGCAGGCGGTTTGGTGTTCTTCCTCGTCGTGGAGGCTGAGAAGCTGATCATTCGCTCGTCGGGTTCGTTGCGGGAGGTTGTCGTCGCTGCCGAAGCCGGCAACTGATCGCAGAGCCTTGGACAAGGGCGTCAGGCTTCGCGCGCAAGCTCCGTACGCGCGGCCGCCACCTCCTTCTTCTGCTCCGCGCTCAGCGTCGGGTATGCAAGGTCAAGCTGCTCGACCGTCTCCACGATCGCCGCGGCGACGACAAGCCGGGTGAACCACCTGTTGTCGGCCGGCACCACATACCACGGCGCGTGCTGCGAAGCCGTGGCCCGGATCGCGTCTTCAAATGAGCGCATATAGTCGCGCCAGAACTTGCGCTCATGGACGTCCGAAGGAGAGAACTTCCAGTTCTTCTCCGCGTTGTCGAGGCGCTTCATAAAACGCTTCTTCTGTTCCTCGCGCGACACGTTCAGGAAAAACTTGAGGATGACCACGCCCTGCCGGGTCAGGTAGTCTTCGAAACGCGCGATGTCGGCGAGCCGTTCGTCCCAGATGCGCTTGCCCATGAACTGCGGAGGCAATTTCTGTCGCTTCAGGATATCCTCGTGCACACGCACAACGAGGACCTCTTCGTAGTAGGAGCGGTTGAATATGCCGATCTTCCCACGCTCGGGCAGACGCCTGATGTAGCGCCACAGGAAGTCGTGGTCGAGCTCCTCTTGCGATGGCTGCTTGAACGAGGAGACCTGACAGCCTTGCGGATTGACCCCCGACATGACGTGTTTGATCGTGCTGTCCTTGCCAGCAGCATCCATGGCCTGGAAGACGAGCAGCAGCGACCAGCGGTCCTGGGCATACAGCATGTCCTGTTCTTCTGCGAGCCACTGAGTGCCGCGTTGAAGGAGGTCGGCTGCTTCACCCTTGTCCATCTTCAGGGTGCGCGTATCACCGGGGTCGAAATCCTTCAGTTGAAAGCCCTTGCCGTTAGTGACGCGGAACGGGTGGGTGTACTTCTGGATTTGGTCGAGAATCTCTTTTCTCGGCATAGCGAGACCTCCCATTTGTGAAGAGACAAACTCGCTCGGTCGCTTAGACGCCGCGAGATTTGAGTCAGAAACCGCGCGTAACGTCCTCACTTTATCATAGCAACAATGCCTGCCGACCCAGCGGCGTGAAGTTTACTGGATTCCTGCACGCGTTCAGCAAGAATTGGCAGCGGGCTCGGGTTTCCTGATCCGATTATTGCATTGCTCGAATTCAGCTTGATCGGAGCAAGATTGAGAACTCGTCTGCTTCCGTGCTTTACGAAGAAGTCTGTAGTAGTGGTCAACCCAGGGCAGGGTAGGACCATGGCTGAATACCTCCCGCCCCAGCCAGCCGCCGCCTCAACGCAAGATGGTTTGACAATCCGATTGTGTCAGCGATCTTCGGGGCTTATGCACTGAACGGGCCGACCGCGATCAATCTCGCATTCGGCCCGCCGCGTTGCCACTGGGAACTTGGTCGTATCCTCTCGCACGCGGTGCGCCCCGCACTTTGTCGATCAAAACAAGCCGTTCGCTTGGAAGGAAACTCACCGTGACAGAATCGAAAGCCGTCATCATCGACCGGCATCCAGGCCGCTCCACCCAAACCATCGGGATTGCGCGAGAGCTTGGCACCGATCCGGATCTGATCCACGAGCCGTCGGTTGGCGTGGTCGGCACCAAAGGCGACAGCCAGTGCTACATGGGTGTGACGGCGAAGGTCGATGCCATCCACGCCAGTCTCAAGAGCCGCATCGGCAAGGGCGCGGGCCAGTTGAAGCTGCGCCTGGTCCAGCCGGAATACACGATCGCGACGTCGGACGGTATCCGCAACGGCACCCGCGAAATGCGCTATTCGCTGATCGGGCGTGAGGTCACTCACGATGCGCTCTGCGAGCATTTGAGCGCGACCGGTCTCCGCGGTACCATCGCCGTCGTAGCCTGTGACAAGCCGCCGGTCGGCACGCTGGCGGCGCTGCTCGAGCACAATCAGCCGGCGATCATCATGTCGGATGGGCCCATCCATCCCGGTACCGACCCGAACACCGGCGAGAAGCTCGACATCGTCAGTGCCTATCAGGTCGCCGGCAACCCAGACGCCGAATACCGCCATCACATCGCCTGTCATGCCTGCCCCGGATACGGTAGCTGCGGCGGCATGTTCACCTACAACACCATGCAGACATTCATTGGCGTCGTCGGCATGCAGCCGCTGCACATGGTGGCGCCACCGTCCGACGATCCCCGCCGGCTCAAGGAATTCCCGGGCCAGCTGGTCGACTACCTCGCGCAAATGATCGCGAAGGACCTGAAGCCGCGCGACATCGTGGTTCGCGATTCCATCCGAAACGCCGTCATCGTCGCAATGGCGGTCGGCGGTTCGACCAATGTCACCCTGCATGCGCCGGAGATCGCGCGCGCCGCAGGCTTTGCGGACTTCTGGAAAGAGGTGATGACGCCGGCCGAGTTCAATCATCTGTCGCAGTATGTCGTTCCGGTCCTCACCGACGCCCGCCCGTATGGCAAGTATTCGATGGTCGACATCGACCAGGTTGGCGGCGTGCAGGTGATCGTGCGCGAACTGCTGGAGGCCGGGCTTCTCAACGGCGACGTGATGACCTGCACGGGCGAAACGCTGGCGCAGCAGGTCAAGCGCCTCGGCACTAAGGCCGTCGATGGCACGGTGATCTATCCCGTCGCCAAGCCTTATAAGCCGACCGGAGGCCTGCGGGTTCTCGGCGGCAATTTGTCGTCGGAATTCTCGGCGATCCTGAAGCTTGCCGGCGTCGAAGGCGGACTGGAAAACAATCTGTTCCGCGGCAAGGCGCGCGTGTTCGAAGGCGAGCAGGGCCTGCTTGACGCGCTCGACAAGACGCCCGGGCGATTCCAGAACAACGACATGATCATCGTGCGCTACGAGGGGCCGAGCGGCGCTCCGGGCATGCCGGAGATGCTTGACCCGACCTCGCGCATCACCACGCTGTGCCGCGAGCGGGGAATCGTGGTGGCGCTGATGACCGACGCGCGGTTCTCCGGCGGATCGGTCGGCCTTGTCATCGGCCATGTCGGCCCTGAAGCGGCCCTTGGCGGACCAATCGCTCTCGTTCAGGACGGTGACGAGATCGTCGCGGACTTGAACAAGAACGAGCTCAACTGCACGGAGCTGTCGGATCCTGCCGTTCTCAGGCAGCGCAAAGCCGCATGGGACAAGGTGGTGGCGGATAACGGCGGCATCCACCCGAATTGCGGTGACGCGGATACGCGCCTGTTGCACCGCGCGCGGCTCACCGCCGTTCCTGCCACTCGCGGCGGCGGCCTGCATCCGAATCGCGAGGTCTGGGTGCGCCAGCCGCGCGAAGCAAAGCCGTCGGGTTTTGTGCCGACGAACAAGCACCGGCCGGAGACGAAAAAGGCATTCTAGGAACGGCGGCTGGCGCCGATGATCGAAATGCCAGCACCGACCGCAGGCAAAGTGCCCGGAGGTCGGAAGTGGTAAAGTAGAATGCGGGCACGTCCATGACCGGCGCGCATTCGATTTGGCAATTCCCAATCGGCTGCTGAGCAAGCACGACCTCGGCGACGAGCTGAACAAGATTCGCTGGGAACTGGGGGAGGGCTGTCGGTCGGAAAATGCGGCGTCACGCCTGAGCGCTGACTATTGTCCCGGGTACCTTTATGGCCACGCTGGAAGGCATGGATGACCGTGCCGAGGCAATCATGGAGATATTTGAAACAGCGCCAAACCACAAACAAGGGATCGAGACTATCGCCTATACGAAATTCGCATAAGGTATATTATGGAATATTTTTATATACAATCAGATCAAAGATTTAGGCGAACTTCCTGATGGAAATGCCGATTTTCTGCGTCAGCGCCAAGCCTCCCGTCACGCGATCTGGAGCGAGCGTTTCGGCCCGTCCGCATGTGAGCATCCAGCCGTCCGCCGCCCTGTGTGAAAGCCCATATTGCCGCCGGCTCCAGACGCTGCAATAAGCGCCGGCGAGATCGCTTGCCGACCCGCGGCACGGACAACAAGAAGCCTCATAAAGGGAGCAAACCAGATGAGCTTTTCACGACGCGCGCTACTGAAGGCATCAGCTGCCTCGGCCGTCCTGGGCGGCCTTGGCGCGCCATTGGTGGCCCGCGCGCAAGCCGCCGAGTTCACCTACAAATACGCCAACAATCTCCCGGACAGCCATCCCATGAACGTCCGCGCCCGCGAGATGGCGGCGGCGATCAAGACCGAGACCAATGGCCGCTTCGACCTGCAGGTTTTCCCCAACAACCAGCTCGGTTCCGATACCGACGTGCTGAGCCAGATCCGTTCCGGCGGCGTCGAGTTTTTCACGCTGTCCGGCCTGATCCTGTCGACGCTGGTGCCGGCGGCATCCATCAACGGCATCGGCTTCGCGTTCCCAGACTATGACACGGTCTGGAAGGCCATGGACGGCGGGCTGGGCGCCTATGTCCGCGGCGAGATCAAGAAGGCCGGCCTCGAGGTGATGGAAAAGATCTGGGACAACGGGTTCCGCCAGACCACGTCCTCGACCAAGCCGATCAACGGGCCGGAGGATTACAAGGGCTTCAAGATCCGCGTGCCCGTCTCGCCATTGTGGACTTCGATGTTCAAGGCGTTCGACGCCGCCCCCGCCTCGATCAATTTCAGCGAGGTCTATTCGGCGCTGCAGACCAAGATCGTCGAGGGCCAGGAGAACCCGCTGGCGATCATCTCGACCGCCAAGCTCTACGAGGTGCAAAAGTACTGCTCGCTGACCAACCACATGTGGGACGGCTTCTGGTTCCTGGCCAACCGCCGCGCCTGGGAGAAGCTGCCGGAGGATGTCCGCACCATCGTCGCCAAGAACGTCAATGCGGCCGCCGTCAACGAGCGCGCCGACGTCGCCAAGCTGAACGCCAGCCTGCAGCAGGAATTGGCCGGCAAGGGTCTCGTCTTCAACCAGCCGGGCATTACGCCGTTCCGCGACAAGCTGCGCACCGCGGGCTTCTATGCTGAATGGAAGGGCAAGTATGGCGACCAGGCCTGGGAGCTCCTGGAGAAATCCGTCGGCAAGCTGTCGTAACCGCACAGCGTGCCAACACAATAATCTCTAGTGCAGGGGGCCGTCATGGCTCATGCCGAACTGAGCGAGATCATGGCCGGCGAGGCGGATCACTCCCCTCGCCGCCGTTCGTTCACGGAATCGGTCGAACACGCGCTCGGATGGCTGGTCGAGATCCCGGCGGCGCTATTGGTCGTGGCCGAGATCGTGATCCTGTTCGCCGGCGTGGTCGCGCGCTATGCGCTGCACAGCCCGCTGATCTGGTCGGACGAACTGGCCTCGATCCTGTTCCTGTGGCTGGCGATGCTGGGCGCTGCGGTCGCGTTCCGCCGCGCCGAGCACATGCGAATGACCGCAATTGTCGCCAATGCACCTCCGGCGCTGCGGTCCTATCTCGATCTCGTCGCGACCGCCGCGGCGCTGGCGTTCCTGCTCTTGATCGCCTGGCCGTCCTACGAATACGCCTACGAGGAAAGCTACATCACGACGCCGGCGCTGCAGATCCTCAATAGCTGGCGGGCGGCGGCGCTGCCGACCGGGATCGGCCTGATGGCGCTGTTCGCACTGCTGCGGCTTGCCCGCGCCGCCAATGTGCGGACGGTGCTGGCCGCAATCGCATCCGTGGCGGCGGTGATCGCCGTGTTCTGGCTGCTCAAGGGCGCCTTGCGGCCGCTCGGCAATCTCAATCTCATCATCTTCTTTGTCGGCGTCACCGGTTTTTCGGTCTTTGCCGGCGTGCCGATCGCATTCGCCTTCGGGCTTGCGACCTACGGCTATCTGGCGCTGACCACTGGCACGCCGCTGATGGTGCTGGTCGGCCGCATGGACGAGGGCATGAGCCATCTGATCCTGTTGTCGGTGCCGCTGTTCGTCTTCCTGGGGCTTCTGATCGAGATGACCGGCATGGCGCGGGCGATGGTCGCCTTCCTGGCGAGCCTGCTCGGCCACGTCCGCGGCGGCCTGCATTACGTGCTGGTCGGCGCGATGTACCTGGTCTCGGGTATTTCCGGCTCCAAGGCGGCCGACATGGCTGCCGTCGCGCCAGTGCTGTTTCCGGAGATGAAGGCGCGCGGCGCCCGGCCCGGCGATCTCGTCGCCCTGCTCTCCGCCACCGGCGCCCAGACTGAAACCATCCCGCCGAGCCTCGTGCTGATCACCATCGGCTCGGTCACCGGCGTCTCGATCGCCGCGCTGTTCACCGGCGGCCTGTTGCCGGGCGTGGTGCTGGCGATCACGCTGTCCGCGCTGGTCTGGTGGCGCTACCGCAAGGAGGACTTGCGTCACGTGAAGAGGGCGAGCGGCGCCGAGATTGGGCGGACGCTCATCATCGCCCTGCCCGCGCTGGCGCTGCCTTTCGTGATCCGTTACGCGGTGATCGAGGGCATCGCCACCGCGACGGAAGTCTCCACGATCGGCATCGTCTACGCCTTTATCGTCGGCTTCTTCATCTATGGCCTCTTGATCTACCGCAATTTCGACTGGCGGCGACTCGTGCCAATGCTGGTCGAGACGGCGTGCCTGTCGGGGGCGATCCTCCTGATCATTGGCACGGCGACCGGGATGGCCTGGGGGCTCACCCAGTCCGGCTTCTCCCGGGCGCTCGCTGCCGCCATGACCGGCCTGCCTGGCGGCTCGGCGAGCTTCATCGCGGTGTCGATCCTGGCCTTCGTGATCCTCGGCAGCGTGCTCGAGGGGATACCGGCGATCGTGCTGTTCGGGCCATTGTTGTTCCCGATCGCGCGCGCCGTCGGCGTCCACGAGGTGCACTATGCCATGATCATCATCCTGGCGATGGGCATCGGATTGTTCGCACCGCCCTTCGGCGTCGGCTATTATGCCGCCTGCGCCATCGGGCGCGTCGATCCGGCGCAAGGCATCAGACCGATCTGGGGCTATCTTCTGGCGCTGATGGTTGGCCTGATCATCGTCGCGGTCTTCCCGTGGATTTCCATCGGGTTCTTGTGAGACTTTAATCTTTAATGGGATCGAGCCATGAGCGCAGCCCAGAACCAGTACAATATCGGATTGGACAAGACGCCGGCCAACTACGTGCCGCTGACGCCATTGAGCTTCCTGGCACGTTCGGCCGCCATCTATCCCGACCATGTCAGTACCGTCTATGAAGGCCGCAGCTTCACCTGGGCCGAGACCTATGACCGCTGCCGGCGCTTCGCGTCCTATCTCGCCAGCCGCGGCATCGGGGTCGGCGATACCGTTGCGGCGATGCTGCCGAACATCCCCGCGATGAACGAACTGCACTTCGCGGTGCCGATGACCGGCGCGGTGCTGAATACGTTGAACATCCGGCTCGACGCGCCGTCGATCGCATTCCAGCTCGATCATGGCGGCGCGAGGATCATCCTGGTCGATCCCGAATTTTCGGGCGTCATCGCCGACGCGCTGGCGCAGATGAAAGGGCCAAAACCCTTCGTGATCGACGTCGATGATGCATCGTTCGATGGCGGCCAGCGTATCGGCGAGATCGAATACGAAGCGGCGCTCGCGCTGGGCGATCCCAATTTTGTCGAGCGTCGGCCTGACGACGAATGGGAAGCGATCGCGCTGAGCTACACGTCGGGGACCACGGGCAACCCCAAAGGCGTCGTGACCCATCATCGCGGCGCCTATCTCAACGCCGTCAGCAACATCCTCGCTGGCAATCTCGGCCAGCATCCGGTCTATCTCTGGACGCTGCCGATGTTCCACTGCAACGGCTGGTGCTTCCCCTGGACCATAGCGGCTGCGGCCGGCGTCAACGTCTGCCTGCGCAAGGTCGAGCCCACCAGGATCTTCGAGCTGATCGCAAAGCACGGCGTCACCCACATGTGCGGCGCGCCGATCGTCTACAACGTGCTGATCAATGCGCCGGACGCGCCGAAGGATGAGCGCGCAAGGCCCGTGATCGGATTGATCGCAGGCGCGGCCCCGCCGGTCGCCGTGCTCGAAGGCGCCGAGCGGATCGGCATCAAACTCACCCATGTCTATGGCCTGACCGAGGTCTATGGCCCCGCCTCCGTCTGCGCCGAGCAGCCAGGCTGGGACGAATTGCCGGCCCCGCAGCGCGCGCAGATGAAGCGGCGGCAGGGCGTACCCTACCCGCTTGAAGAGGCCGTCACCGTGCTCGATCCCAGCACGATGCAGCCCGTGCCGCGCGACGCCGAGACCATCGGCGAAGTCATGTTCCGCGGCAACATCGTGATGAAGGGCTATCTGAAGAACGAGAAGGCGACGCGTGAAGCCTTCGCCGGCGGCTGGTTCCACACCGGCGATCTCGGCGTGCTCGACCAGCATGGCTACGTCATCATCAAGGATCGCTCCAAGGACATCATCATCTCCGGCGGCGAGAACGTGTCCTCGGTCGAGGTCGAGGACATCCTCTACAAGCATCCCGCCGTGCTGTTTGCGGCCGTGGTCGCAAAGCCCGATCCGAAATGGGGCGAAGTGCCCTGCGCCTTTGTCGAGTTGAAGGAAGGTGCGACTGCCACCGAAGCCGAGATCATCGCCTTCTGCCGCGATCAGATGTCCGGCTTCAAGACGCCGAAGGCGGTCGTGTTCGGCCCGATTCCGAAGACCTCGACCGGCAAGATCCAGAAATTCATGCTGCGCGACCAGGTCGGATCGGCGAAGGCGATTTCGGCGTAGTACCGTCGTCGTCCCGGCGAAGTCGTAGGGTGGGCAAAGCGAAGCGTGCCCACCATCCGCACTCCGCAAGAAGTGGTGGGCACGCTTCGCTTTGCCCACCCTACGGCAGCTTGTCCAACACCAGCCGCATCCCATCGTACCCCGGCACCACGCCGGCGGGCAGCTTTTGCCGCAACGCCTCATAGTCGAGGTCGGCGTGCATGTTGGTGATGACGGCACGCTTCGGCTTGAAGCGGTCGATCCATGACAGCGCATCGGCCACGCTGAAATGGCTGGAATGCGTCACATAGCGCAATCCGTCGACGATCCAGAGGTCGAGATTCTCCAGCGCCGGCCAGCTTTCCTTGGGAATGTCGTGCAGATCGGGCGTGTAGGCGGCATTGCCGACGCGAAAGCCGAGTGCGGGAATCCTGCCGTGCTGGACCAGGAAGGCGGAAAGCTTGACCGGACCGCCCTTCCCTTCGGTGGTGTGGCTCTCGCCCGCCTCGATGCCGTGACGCGTCAGGATCGGCGGATAGTCGCTGCCCTCAGGCGAGATGAAGCAATAGGAGAACCGCGCCATGATGTCTTTGGCGGTCGACTGATTGAAGTAGACCGGAATGCGCCGGCGCTGGTGCATCACCACCGAGCGGAGGTCGTCGATGCCATGGGTCTGGTCGGCGTGCTCATGAGTGAGAAAGACCGCGTCGATGTGATCGACATTGGCGTCGATCAGTTGCTCGCGCAGGTCGGGCGAAGTGTCGACCACGATCCGCGTCGTGCCATGCGCGCCGTTGCGCTCGACCAGCAGCGAGCAGCGGCGGCGGCGGTTCTTCGGATTGTTCGGATCGCAGGCGCCCCAGCCGAGCGCCGGGCGCGGCACGCCGGCGGAGGAGCCGCAGCCCAAAATCGTCAACGTGATCGTCATGCCGCCTCTTTCGGAGCCGGCACTTTCGAGAACAGCCGGAAGAAGTTTTCGGTGGTCTGTCGCGAGATGTCTTCCAGCGAAACGCCGCGCGTTTCGGCGAGGACCTTGGCGACCTCGACCACGTAGGAAGGCTCGTTGCGTTTGCCGCGGAATTTGCCGGGCGCGAGATACGGCGAGTCGGTCTCGACCATGATGCGATCATCAGGCAGTTCGGCCGCGAGCGCTCGCAAGGCCTCTGATTTCTTGAAGGTCAGGATTCCCGTGAAGGAGATCGACAGGCCGAGCGAGATCGCTTTCATCGCGAGCTCACGCCCGCCGGTGTAGCAATGCAGCACCGCCTTGAACGGTCCCTTCGCCACCTCGTCTTCCAGGATGCGGCCGCAATCCTCGTCCGCCTCGCGGGTATGGATCACGAGCGGCAGGCCGGTCGAGCGCGCAGCCGCAATATGTGCGCGAAAGCCGCGCTCCTGCGCCTCGCGCGAACCGTGCTGGTAGAAGTAGTCGAGCCCGGCTTCGCCGAGCGCCACGACCTTCGGATGCCTGGTCAGCTTGATCAGTTCGGCCGGCGGAATGCCGTCTTCCTGGTCGGCCTCATGCGGATGCGTACCGACCGAGCAGTAGACGTTCGGAAAGCGTTCGGCGATCGCAAGCAGCGCATCGAGCCGCCGAACCCGGGTCGAGATCGTGACCATGCGCCCCACGCCCGCGCTCTCGGCCCGCGCGACGATGGCGTCGAGATCCTCGGCAAAATCCGGAAAATCCAGGTGGCAATGGCTGTCGACCAGCATGTTCTTCCAACCGCTCAATCGGCCTTTGGTTCGACGTAGCGCGGGAACACGCCGACCGGCGGCGGCAATTGGACGCCCGGTCTAAGCCGCTCGCCGAAGGCAGCGAATTGGCGAGACCTCTGATCATCCCCAGCGACGCCCAGACTGTCGAGCAGCTTGGCCGAGGCTTCCGGCATCACCGGCTGCGTCAGGATCGCGATCTGGCGCACGACTTCCGCGGTCACATACAACACCGTCTTCTGCCGGGCAGGATCGGTCTTGGCCAGCGCCCACGGCGCTTCGCCCGCAAAATAGCGGTTGGCTTCGGCCACCACGGCCCACACCGCGTTCAGCCATTGATGGATCTGCTGGGTCGCCATCGCGTTTCGCGACGCCTCCAGCATGTTATCTGCCTGCGCCAGGATCGCCTTGTCGTTATCGGAGAACTCGCCGGGCTCCGGCAGCACGCCGCCGAGCTGCTTGGCGATCATCGACAGCGAACGCTGCGCCAAATTGCCGAGATCGTTGGCGAGGTCGGCATTGATGCGCGCGACGATGGCCTCGTGGCTGTAGTTGCCGTCCTGTCCGAACGGTACCTCGCGCAGGAAGAAGTAGCGAAGCTGGTCGACGCCGTATTGGTCGGCGAAGTCGAAGGGATCGACGACATTGCCGACCGACTTCGACATCTTCTCTCCCCTGCTGAACAGGAAGCCGTGGGCATAGACGCGCTTCTGGACGGGGACGCCGGCCGACATCAGGAAAGCGGGCCAATACACCGCGTGGAAGCGGATGATGTCCTTGCCGATGATGTGCACGTCCGCCGGCCAGTAGCGCCAGTTCGGATCGGCCTCGTCGGGAAAGCCGACACCGGTGATGTAGTTGGTGAGCGCGTCGACCCAGACGTACATCACGTGCTCGGGATCGTTGGGCACCTTGACACCCCAGTCGAAGGTGGTGCGCGAGATCGAAAGATCCCTCAGCCCGCTCCTGACGAAGCTCATGACTTCATTGCGGCGCGAGTCAGGCCCGATGAAATCGGGCTGGCTTTCGTAGAGATGAAGCAGCCTGTCCTGGTACGCCGACAGCTTGAAGAAGTAGCTCTTCTCCTCGACCCACTCGACCGGCGTGCCCTGTGGGCCGCGGCGGACATTGTCCTCGCCGACGACGGTCTCGTCCTCGGCGTAATAGGCCTCGTCGCGCACCGAATACCAGCCGGCATAGGTGTCGATATAGATATCGCCATTTTGCTGCATGCGATTCCAGATCGACTGCACCGAGCGGTGATGTGCCGGTTCGGAGGTGCGGATGAAGCGGTCGAACGAGACGTTCAGCCGCTCGTCCATCTCCTTGAAGCGGGCGGCGTTGCGGGTGGCGAGCTCGGCCGGGGTCAGTCCCTCGCTTTGCGCGGTCTGGATCATCTTCTGGCCGTGCTCGTCGGTGCCGGTCAGGAAGAACACGTCCTTTCCGTCGAGCCGCTGGAAGCGCGCCAGCGCATCCGTCGCGATCGCCTCGTAGGCATGGCCGATATGCGGCTGACCGTTCGGATAGGCGATCGCAGTCGTGATGTAGAACAGGTTGCCCCGAGCGGTCGGTGCAGGCGCGAGGTTAGCGGCGGGAGTGGCTTGCGCCGGCTTCGGCTTTGGCGCCTTCTTCACCGCGGGCTTCACTACCGGCGCGGGCGTAGGCGTGCTGACCTGTTCCGGAGCAGAAATCGGCTTTTCCGGCGCAGCCTTCGTCGTAGTTTTCTTTACCGACTTTTTCGCCGGCTTGTTGGTCTTGGCAGCTGCTTTCTTGGTAGCTGCTTTCTTGGCAGTTGCCTTCTTGCCGGCTGCTTTCTTGACAGCGGTCTTCTTCTTGGCAGCCTTCTTCACGGCCTTCTTGGCCGCCTTTTTCGCCTTCTTCGCTGGGGCCTTCTTCTTCGCACGCGTCTTCACCGCGGCCTCGGCGGCGCGACGTGCCGCCTTCTTCGTCTTTTTCTTCTTCGAAGCTTTCCGGGCCACAACGAATTCCTCAAGGTGCAGTTCAAGCGAAAATGATCGGGATTGGTGAAACGGCGGATTACCGCACGGCTTCCGCAAGCATCGAAAACACCGAGAACACCAGCGGCTTGCGTTCCAGATTGTATGCTTCGGTATCGCGCGCGGCGAGGACGATCTTTTCCCATACCTCCGCCAGCCGTGCAAGGCGCGGCAGGTTAGCGTTGGCATCGCCCGTGTGCAGCTTGTCGCTGATCCAGCGCTCGATGCCCTCGATAAAGGCCGCAAGCGCGACGCGATCGCTGAGGCCGAGCGCATCACCGAGCGCATGCAGTTCGCGCGGATCGACCTGCGGCAATGTCGCAAGCAGGGCTGCGGTCTTCTGCTGCAGCTTCAGCGCGTCGCCGCCAAGCAGATTCAGCGCCCGCGCCACGCTGCCCTCCGCCGCCGCGGCGGCCTCGATCAGCGCCGGATCGTCAGGCGCCATTTCGGTGGCCGCGGAAGCGGCGCGGACCACGTCGTCGGGATCAAGCGGCCTGAGCAGCAATTTGCGGCAGCGGGACAGGATCGTCGGCAGCACCCGCGACGGCGCGTGGGTGACCAGCAGGAACAGCGATTGCTGCGGCGGCTCCTCGAGAATCTTCAACAGCGCGTTGGCGGCATTCGGATTGAGCTCGTCGACGGTGTCCACAATGCACACGCGCCAGCCCTCGACCGCCGCCGTCGAGCCGAAGAACGAGATGGTTTCGCGCGTCTCGTCGACCGTGATCACCGTCCGCAGCACGCCGCGGTCGTTGAGCCCGCGCTCCAGCACCAACAGCCCGCCATGGGCGCCTGCCGCGACCTGCCTTGCCACCGGTTCGTGCGGATCGACCGCCAGCGTCTCCGCCTGCTGCACGGAAGGCGCAAGCGGATCGCGGTGCGCCAGCACGAAGCGCGCCATGCGATAGGCCAGCGTCGCCTTGCCGATGCCCGCCGCGCCGCCGATCAGCCAGGCGTGCGGAATGCGGCCCGAGCGATAGGCCGCGAGCAGCGCTGTCTCCGCCTCGCGATGCCCGAAGAAATCGGGCGTCTCGCGCGGATGCCGAACCGCGAGTTCCTGCTCGACCTTGCGCGCGCTCATGCGTGGCTCGCCGCCGGAAATGCCGTGAGGAGATGTTCGCGCAGCACATTCCAGATACGCTCGGCGACCGCATCGGCGTCGGCATCGGCATCGATCAGCACGCAGCGCTGAGGATCTTCGACCGCAAGCTGCTTGTAGGCCTCGCGCAAATCCTGATGGAACTGGACGTCCTCGGACTCAAAGCGATCGGGGGCCGCATTGCCGCGGCGCGCCGCTGCCCGCTTCAGGCCGACTTCCACGGGCACGTCGAGGATGAAGGTGAGGTCCGGCTTGAGGTCGCCGATGGTGACGCGCTGCATGGCGCTGACGAGGCCGGGCGGCACCTGCCCTAGCCGGCCCTGATAGACCCGCGTCGAATCGAAGAAGCGGTCGCAGAGCACCCAGATGCCCTGGTTCAGCGCCGGCAGGATCACGGTGCGGACATGGTCGTCGCGCGCGGCCGCGAACAGCAGCGTCTCGGCGTCGGGCCCGAGCAGCTTGCCCATGCCCGACAATAGCAGATGCCGGATAATCTCGGCGCCCGGCGAGCCGCCTGGCTCGCGGGTGACGATGGTGCGCAGCTTGGCCCCGTTCAGCCGTTCGGCGAGCCGCTTGATCTGGGTGGATTTTCCGGACCCCTCGCCGCCTTCGAACGTGATGAAGCGCCCGCGCAAGGATGATCGCTTGACCTTAGCCTTTGCCATGTCAGAGCTTCTCGACGCCCGCGCGGAACATGCCGATGACCAGCTCCTGGGCGCCGTCGAGTGCCCGGCGCACGGTCGATCCCGTGCCGATCGCGTCCGCCGCGTAGACCGGCGTTTCCACAGCAAGATTGCCGCTCCGCCAGACCCTGACGACGCCGATCTGTTGCCCGGCCTGGATCGGCGCCCGCACCGGGCCGTTATAGACCACGCGCGCAAGCAGCTTCTCATTGCCGTTCTTCGACACCATCACCTTGATCGGTTCGGGGCTCGTCAGCTTCACCGAACGGCTTTCCCCGCCGAACACCCGGGCGTAGCCGATGGTCTGGTTGGCGGCGATCAGCGTGCGGGTCTCGAAGCTGCGGAAGCCCCATTCCAGCATCTTCTTGGCCTCGCTCGCACGGTCATCGGCGTCCTCCAGCCCGTTGACCACCACGATCAGCCGCGTGTCGTTCTGCACGGCCGAGCCGACCATGCCGTAGCCGCCCTCCTTGGTGTAGCCGGTCTTGAGGCCATCGGCGCCGCTCAACGAGTTCAGCAGCGGATTGCGGTTGAGCTGGCGGATCTTGTTCCAGGTGAATTCCTTCTCGCCGAACAGTTTGTACATGTCGGGATAGGTCAGGATGATATGACGCGCGAGCTTCGCCAGCTCGCGCACGGTCATTTTGTTGCCGGGGTCGGGCAGGCCATTGGAATTGGCGAAGGTCGATTTGGTCAGCCCCAGCTCCCGGGCGCGCTTGGTCATGACGTTGGCCGCGAACTCGCCCTCGCTGCCGGCGATGCCTTCGGCAAGCGCGATGCAGGAATCGTTGCCACTCTGGATGATCGCCCCGTGCAGGAGGTCGTCGACCGACACCTTGCTATGGATCGCGGCGAACATCGTCGAGCTGCCGGAGGGCGCCCCGCCCCGTCGCCAGGCGTACTCGCTGATCCGGTATTCGTCGGTCAGCTTGATGTCGCCCTTCTTGAGGGCATTGAAGACGACTTCCGCCGTCATCAGCTTCATCATGCTCGAGGGGGCGCGGAGCTCGTCGGCGTTCTTCTCGAACAGCACGCTGCCCGAGGACGCCTCGATCAGGATCGCGGTCGGCGCGTCGCCGTCAAAGCCGCCCTCCTCCTTCTTGGCGCCCTGCACGCTGTTGTTGGCGGCATAGACCGCGGTGCCAAAGCCGATCGCAAGCGCGACCGCAGCCGCCGTCAGCGCGCGCCAAGGTGAACACCAGGGCCGGCGCGCCGGGAAAGCGGATCGAGAAGCAGCGATCATCGGCGATGTCCTGAAACGGGGGCCTTCTACCAGTTGGAAGTACCGCAAACAACTGAGGTTTTGGCCGCAAGGCCGAAGCCGGCGCGCCTCTTCCGCAGTGAAAATGATCCTATCGCGCAAGCCGCGCCGGTTCCTTGCAGCAAATCCGGCAAAGACGGCGGAAACGCGTACGCCTGAAGGGCTCGAAGCTGCAGCCGGCGCTGATCAGCTTTCTTAAGATAAGCGCATGAAGCCGTTGATTTTAGTAGAGCCCGCGGCCGCTCAGCACTTCCGCCGGACCGCGCGGATCGATCGGGACATAGGCCGAGCTGGCATCGGTTTCATAGCGGCCATTGGCGTCATACGACACCTGCCGCAGATTCCCGGTGCCCCGCCCGCGCCCACGACTGGAGGCGGACATCTCCGAGGTCGCATTGGTCGAGGCGTAATCGGCCGACGTATTGCCCAGCGAATAGGGCCGTCCCTCCGGCAGCGGAACTTCGCCGCGGATGTGGCCGGCCGAGGACGACATGTCAGGCACGAACGGCCTGGCCGAGGCGATCCGGACCGCGGACGGCGATGGCGCTGGCGCGCCCGTCCGCAGTGTCGCCATCAACTGGCGGTCGTCGGAGCCCTCCAGCGGCGCCCGCCCGACATATTCGACGCGGACGCGAGCGATGCCATTGCCTTTGAACTCAAGCAGTTCGGCGGCTTTGTTCGAGACGTCGATGAGGCGGTTGCCATGATAGGGACCGCGGTCGTTGACGCGCACGATCAGCGACTTGCCGTTCCGCAAATTCGTCACGCGCGCATAGCAGGGCATGGGTAGCGTCGGATGCGCGGCGGTCAGCGAGGCCATGTCGAACACTTCGCCATTGGCGGTCAGCCGGCCGTGGAAATCATTGCCATACCAGGAGGCGAGCCCCTCGGCGTGGTAGTTGGCGTCTTCCTCGGGCACATACATGCGCCCGGCCACCGTGTAGGGCTTGCCGATCCGGTAGGTGCCGCCACCCTTCGGTACTGGTTCGCCGAAGGCGACCACGCGCGGGCTTGCGGAAACGCCGTATTTCGGATCGACGCGGCTCGCGAACTTGTTCGAGGAGGCGCAGTTGGCGAGCACAAGGCAGGTCGCGACCGCAGCCGCACTCCGCGCCATCGCCCGAATCGGATATTGTCGCTTCCCCATCGACCCCAACTACCACGCTACCGGACGCGTGCCCACTTGCGAGGCCCTTCGCGTCACTGATCCCCAAGATGCGGCCCACCTTCCGCATCAAAACGTGAGGATATCGCAACCGGAACGCGGCGGAAATGGGGAGAGCCGTACCATGGTAAATTCTCAGTTGCGCCCTCCCCGGCATTCTACGGGCGAAAGCTGTCCCGCTTTCACACATCTGTTGCAGCAAATCATCACTTCACGGCAGATCGCAGCGTTGCCCGCAGGATTCTTTTGACTGTGCAAGGCCGCAGTCGTTCTCTCCCTCGTGCGCAGGGGGCGCAAAGGAAGTTCTGAAATGATCGAGACGGTTACGGCGGTGATGGGCCTGGTGAGCGCGGGGATCTTTCTGGCCCATGCCTATGAGGGTTTTCGCACCCGGGCGTAAAGCCCAACGCGAAATGGAAAGACGCATCACCTCTTTCCCGAAAGGTAAGTTCGTAAAGCTTTAATAGATTCGGAAGAGCATCGGAGTGTAGCAGGTGCATCATGCGCAAACACGACTTGGTCTCCGACGGATTCCTGACCCTCACAGCAGCAAGCTTCGTGCTGCTGTGCTCAAGCCTGCTGGCCTTCGCGCTGAGCTAGGCTAAGGCCACGCCTCCCCGGGGCATTCCGGGCTGATCGTGCTGCGCTCTCGTTTCGAGGAGCGCGGCCTTGGGATTGCAGTTTTCGCACAGTTTTTTTGATCTCGCCTTCTCTGCGCGGCGCTAATGGCAGTCGCCAGACCGTCCTTGATCTTTGGCTCCCGGCCAGAGACGAGCTGCCAAGCCCCTTAGCGGGGCGCCGACAGTGCGCCAATTCCAAACGCTCGTTCGAACTCAGCTAGGCCGCCAGCCACATGCTGGCCGCCAGGGTTCACCCGAAAGTCGTCCAAGAGCGGCTTGGACACTCGTCGATCGCGATCACCATGGACATCTACAGCCACCTGATGCCGAATATGCAAAGCGAGGCCGCATCAGCGGTTGACGGGGCGTTGCGAGCCGCCATAAACAATCGCGACGACAAAGGGTAGTAAATCGGTAGTACGTCCACGGTACGTTCTGCGCGCAATGCGAGAAAGTCTATAGATTTCAACGCTTGGAAGGGTGGCCGAGTGGTTTAAGGCACCGGTCTTGAAATGTTGTTTCGATAGTATTGTCTAGTGATCGCGGGTACCCAAACGTCCCATTTTATCGGCGTTTCTGAGCGTCAAACTCCCTCCCCGCCCCTCCTAATACCGGCCTGTATTTGTGCGTTGGGTGGCAGTTCTGGTGGCAACGAGCAAATCCCCGCTCCTCCGTGCGGCCGTACTCACGTGAAGTGCGCACTCGCCGGTGCCGGCGAAGCGAACAGCCGAGGTGCTCACCGCCGCGGCGATCGCCGCCCTACTCATCCAGGAGAGCCGGCGGGCCTACCATGCCACCGGGCGCCCCTGTGCTTGCCCGGCCGACTCCATGCGCAATGGACGGGCCTGTGGCGGCCGCAGCGCCTATAGCCGCCCCGGCGGCCGCGCACCGCTTTGCTATCCAGGCGACGTCACCGAAGCTATGATCAAGAATTACAGGGCACGGCTGGCGGAGCGATAGCGACCGGCGCACCGGTCGCTGTGAAGTCTGGTGATAAGGCAAGAAATTTAGATCAGAGCGCCGAAGCTACTCCGATTGTCTAATGCCGAAGCCATTGCGCGCAGCCGAGTCGCCATGGTTGTATCCCGCCACTTCTAAAACCAAACCACTGGGGGGATTTTCAATGAAACGAGTTCTTTTGGCCGTTGCGCTCTCGATCGCGGCGACAGGCGCCCAGGCGCAGCTCTACGGCACTGGCTCTAATTCGCGCAGCCACGGTGTCTCCGGGCACTACACCAGCAGCGGAACGTACGTGCAGCCTTACGTGGCTACCAATCCCAACAGCACACAGATGGACAACTACAGCACCCGCGGCAACGTGAACCCCTACACCGGCCAGGTCGGGACGCGGAATCCGCGGTACTGACGGCGCCGATCTACCTCGGCGATGAGCGTCTCTTCGACATGGGTCTGAACGCGGACGATCATATAAGCTCGGTTGGAGCCGCGCCGCCAAGCGCGTCCGTCCTAACGGCCCCGACGTTCCAAAGCAGAACGTCGGGAAGCCAACCGCTGCTGACGTCGCCGAATGGTCGAAATGTTCCAGCTAGCGTCCAACCATCAACATGAAGTCGCTTTCGCCGACGATTCTTATCGCTACGCCAGCGGCGATCATGCTCTCGCATTTCCGATGCTTTGAGCTTTTCTCCTGCCCCTTCGTCAGCCGGAGATCCTGATCACCAACTACCAGGATCGTTGTCTTTTTCGTCACCGTATCGGCGACGGTGCACCCCGCCTCTGCGGCGGCTAGAGCCGCCTCGGAACGCGCGATCTGTAAGGCGCCGGTGAACACGATCGTTTCGCCGCAGAGGGGTCCATCTGGATTTCCTTCGCGGGCCACCTTCTGCCGGCGCCACGCAACAGGATTTATCCGCTGCGGCACCGCGATCTCGCTTGTCGACTGGTAACCGATTTCATCGACCCAATGCTGGAGGGTCTTTCCGTGGTCTTGGATGGCCCGAAGAAGCACCAAGCCGGCGGCGCGGGCGTCCTCCGCGGCGTCGTGGTGCCGGAATTGGATATTGAACGCCCGAGCAAGGTTGGCCAGACCATAGCCGCCGTCGTCGCCGAAATGATCCCAGCTCCGGCGCGCCACCTGGAGAGTGTCGACCCACACACAAGGAAGCCCCTTGGCTCCGTATTTCTGCGCCGCCCGCGCGAGCGCCGTCCGGTCAAAAGCGCTGTGGTGGGCGATTGCCGTGTCCTCGATCACGGAGCTGATGATCGGCAGCACCTTTTCCATCGTCGGCTTACCGGCGACATCCTCCGGTCTGATCCCATGGATCGAGATATTCATGGGATCGAAATAGTCCTGCGGATCCACCAAGACCGTCAGCGACTTGAAGACCTCATTCTGCCGGAAGTGCACCAACCCTATTGAGCAGATACTGGCCGAATCCGCGTTCGCCGTCTCAACGTCCAAAGCAATGAAATCTGAAACCCCCATAGCGCGCCAACCCCTTTTTGCCCTCGATCACGATCGAGTAAATCGGCTCACGTCGCAAGGGATTCCGGGCGGTATTCGATACTGAGGATATAAGACGAACGTCCCCTTGCGTGCGCCCCAGGTTGCAGGAATATGCCCGCCGGGCACTGGGGGAAAGCGAATGTCAGTGGAGTGGTGGGTCGTCTTTGCGACGCTGGTCGGGCCAGTGTTGGCGGTCCAGACGCAGAAGTTCATCGAGCGCGCGGGAGACCATAGAGCAAGACGGCAGCGGATATTCGTCGCGCTGATGGCCAACCGCGCCACTCGGCTTGCGGATGATTTTGTTAAAGCGCTAAACCTAATTGATCTCGAATACCTGCCTAGCGGCTGGTCCAGGCGGAAGGATAAAGCCGTAATCGATGCGTGGCACGCGCTGTTGGATGATCTAAATCATGGCCCCGGGGCCGATGCGGACAAGCCGACGACGATCGCTTGGAATGCTCGTTGCGACGATCGAATCGTAGAGCTTCTCGCCGCAATGTCATCAGCACTCGGCTATTCCTTCACTCGTGAGCAGTTGCGCCGCGGCATCTATCATCCTCAGGGTGTCTATGAACGTGAGCAAGCTCAACTGGCGATCCTCGACGGATTGCGGAAAGTCCTCACCGGCCAAGGTGCATTACCGATGGCTGTAACGCAATTCCCAGCAAATCCCGATTTTGCGGCCGCGCAGCTCGAGCTTAATCACTCTTCGAGCGGCTCGGCTACCATCTCCCGGTCGGGGGAAGTACGATTGCGGGGCGGAAATGGCGATTGGGCGTGCTGCGTCATGACGTACAAGCCGGAAGCAAGGCCAAACATGGATCGCAGGAAATTTATAAAGAGAGCCTCGGGACTGATTATTGCGGGTCCCTGCGTTATTCGTCCATCAGCGGCGGCCGCGCCGCCACCGTCTGACATCACGATCCCGATGTCACTCAGCGACGCGAGGTTCGCCGGCAATGTTCCAGGACCCGGCGGTCCATTCTCGTCTGGTACGCAAGCCAACAAAGATTGGATCGACAGTCCCAATTACAGGAATGGCGATGCGTGCTTTGCGATCCAATCGAGCGGCTCTCTTGTAAGCAACTTTGTCCAGTGCCGAATCGATTGGCGTGAAGGTCCCCGCCAGAACGGCGGCGGTATCACGAATATGGACCAGTGCTTCTTTAAGAACCCTACACCGGCATCCCGT